>DASWIG010000208.1:0-19780 GCA_036397835.1 Thermoanaerobaculia bacterium | reverse complement strand
ACCGGCGCTTCTTCAGCCTGCCCGAGATGGTGGTCGACCTCGTCCGCGGCTTCATCCCCGAGGACTGGGTACAGCACCTGGACTTGGCCAACATGAGGCAGATGTCCGACGTCATCATCGGCGATCACTGGGACCGCCGCGACGCCGACACCGTCTGGTGCATCGGCTGGAAGGGTCCCCATCAGGGCAAGCCGCCGCTCTACGTGGTCCTCGTCTTCGAGTTCCTCTCCCAGCCCGACCACTGGGCCGCGGTGCGGATGATGGCCTACGTGGCGCTGGTCTACCAGCGCCTGATCGACAACGGTGTCGTCGGTCCGAAGGACGAGCTGCCGTTGGTGGTCCCGATCGTGCTGTATAATGGAGATCCGGCCTGGGAGGCTCCCGAGGAGCTGGAGAAGCTGATCGTGGATTTGCCCGGGCTCGAGCGGTATCGGCCGCGCTTCCGCTACTTGGCGCTCGACGTGAAGCGCTATCCTCTGTCGGAGCTGGAGCGGATGCCGAACCGCGCCGCGGCGCTGTTCCAGTTGGAGCAGAGCCGGGGTCCTGAGGAGATTCTCAGGGGGCTCGAGCGGCTCCGGGAGGTTCTCTCGGACCGCAGCGACCGGCTCTACGGCGGTCTACTCGCGGTGGTTGACGGACGTCTTCCTCGCGTCGCAGGCGCCGCCGGACGTGGTCGCGAGGATACGAACGCTGGAGGACTTCACGGTGCTGGTCGACAACATCCTGGAATGGAAGAAGAACGTACGCCTCGAGGGACGTGCGGAAGGCGAACAGATCGGCGAACGGATCGGCATTCGCAAGGGCGAACGGATCGGCATCCGCAAGGGCGAGCTCGCGGTATTGCTCCGTCTTTTGGATCGTAAGTTCGGCCCGCTGCCCGCAGAGGTCGTCGACCGCCTGGAACGGGCCGACGTCGATCAGCTCCTGGCGTGGAGCGACCGCGTCCTCACCGCGAGGACTCTCGACGAGGTCTTCGCCGACTGAGCCGTCGGGCTTCACCGCGGCGATGATGGCTCGTCAGTGCCGCGTTGGGCGATCCCTGTCGCCGACGCCGTGAAGGCTCCGAAGATGATTCGCCGGGGCGTGCGCCGCGTCTTCGCGGTTTTCCTCAAGACGGGGACGAGCCTTGAGCCGAGTTCAGCGTCTCGACGACCAGATCGTCAGCAAGATCGCCGCCCATCCATCCGCCTCACACCTCGTCAAACCCTCGATACGTCCTCATCTATCGCACTTGGCGTCACCGGCGCCGGGATCGTCGCTTCCGCCGCCGCCGGGATCGTCGCTTCCGCTGCCAGAGGCGAACAGCTTCGCTTGCTCCATCTCAGCCTCATTGTACGCGGCTACCGACGCTTCCAGATCGTGCTGCAATGCGCGCACGTTCATCCGGAATCTAACACTACCTCGCACGACCTCTGAGGCTGCGATTGTAGAGTATCCGAAGAGCGCCACCACGAGCACCAGCACCGCGCCCACTCGTTCGCTGAAGAGCAAGAGTTCCCCGGGCAGCCCAGCGGCAGTCGCCAGAGCCGAGCCTCCGATGGGGAGGTTGTTCAGGCTCGCTCTGAGGGATTCCGACAATGAGCCGAGATCCCTCCCTTCAGCGGCGGTAACTATGACACCGCTCCATGCTTTCGTCACGCCCCAGAAAACAAGTCCATACCCCGACACGAGAAGGGCAAAGGTCGCAGCGAGAATGCCCACAAAGGTGTTGGCCGCATGGACGAGGAGGCGCCATCTGCTTGATCGACGTCTGAGGTTCTTGCAGTGTTCTATAGCGACATGGAGCTTTATGAGTTCAGGAGGTCGACGTGGTCGGTCGCGCTCCCGCTCCAACCGTTCTCTTATCCGCTTCGGATCTTTTTCAATGCCGAGAGTGTAGAGAAAGACGTACGCACGAATTCCCAGCTCTAGGAGTTGAAGCGGTCGGAAGTTCCAATAATAGAGCCACACTAAGAGCACCCAAAGTACGACGAGGAAGCCTACAGTCGCTGGCGCCACATAACGCGGGCTCTCTACCATGACAATGGTAGCTGTACAGAG
Organism: Thermoanaerobaculia bacterium; assembly: GCA_036397835.1. Lineage (GTDB taxonomy): Bacteria > Acidobacteriota > Thermoanaerobaculia > Multivoradales > J023 > DASWIG01. Next base: position 17,740 of record DASWIG010000208.1, on the reverse strand, counting down.
CCCAAGCCCGACGATAGCTGCGGCCATCGCCAAAGTCGATCGGAATGGCCAGGGAGGATCATACGGCCGATTGCTTGGTCCACCGATCTCCAGAATATCCCCGAGTACACTGCCGATTGCCCTCAAGAAACCCACGATGACGATGCCAGCGACATAGAGAGGCAGCAGAAGCGCTAGCCCGGTAACGATGGCCGCTCGCCTGAGGAGGCCGAGTGCACCTTCACGTCTTGCGGCCAACGCCAGGAGTAGCGTAACAGAAAGTATGAGGACTATCTGGTAGTTGCTCGCAACGCCGACTGGGGCTGGGAGCCAGTCGGCCGACCGCCCACGTACTACCGTGATGTGGAGAATCGTCTGTGTGAAGAAGAGGATCGCGATTATGAAAGTCAGATATCGGATAGCGAGATCAGGCAGTGACGTGGCGGACCACCAGGTAACCTTCTCCCATATGAGTCGGTTGAGGCTTGGTGCCACGTGTTTAAGAAAGTTTGCGAAGTCCTCATCGTCGAGTCGATCGAGTTCAACCAGGAGCGTCTGAACATGGCGATTCGCTTCTTGAATATCAGGAATGTGGTCAAAGGGAGCGGTAAGGGCGGCTACGAACTCGTTCTTGTAGCCGCGGTCGATTGATTCAGACATACGCCGCAAGGTGTTATCCTGCTCGGAGGCACGGCGACCGACCGAGCCTAAGACGAAGAGAGTGTGACGATCGCGTGGCGCGCGGAAGACAGGTCTGTGCATCAAGCCATACCGACATCGAAGGTAAAGCTCCAGATTCGGAAAGCTCTCGGGGAGGCGCTGAGCGAACTCTGCCCGGAAGATCTCAATGCGAGCCTCGGCTTGGCGGCGGTATAAGAGCACGACTTCTCCATTCAGCTATCGAAAGTTGATTGAGTGGTTGAAAGCGAAGGCGGCCGCGCCCCTCTGACACGAGCCGCCGGCATGGGCTGAGGGTTTTAATCTCACCAGAAGACTTGATTTCCCGAGATAGCACCTCGCCCGGACCTGACCAGGCAAAGACGACGGAGGGCGCTGCTGTCGGCATGCGGAAAGGCATTCCTGATCCGGGTGTTCGTGGTCAAGTCACCTGTTTTCAACAGTTGGAGACGAGAGGAGGCAAAGGCCAGGGCCCGTCGTCGTTCTCCGGCACTTTGGCTTGACCGGATCCGTAGAGCCCTGCAAGACGCTGTCGACAAGTCCGGGAGAGCTTTTCGGAGCCCGGCGCGGGTCGCCAGACGACTCCGGGATGGCTTTGCAGAGACCATCGCGCTCGGCGAGGGGCTCGCCGACCACTGCAGTTCCGGATAGTCGACGGACGGACCCTCCAGCAGCGACGGCGGCGCGCCGCTCAGGTGCACGTCGAAGAATCGGCGGACGTAGTCGCCGGTGATCGCCAGACCCCGTCGTGGATCGAGGCGCACGATCCCGGTGGCTCGCAGCACCGACATCAAGCCCGGGTTCCCTCCGCGGCAGGTATTCCGCGGCGGCGGGCGCCGGTGAGCGGGTGGCGGGATACCACGTCCGCACCACCAGCTCCCGCTGGGTGCCGGACAAGGAATCGACGTGCTCCTCGTCGATCCACGTTTCCGTGACGCGTTCTACTGGAAACGGACCGCTCGGAGCCGGCAATGTGAGGGCGCTGTCGTGCTCGCTCCAGAGCCAGCTCAGCAGGGTGAGCACTGCCGTGGTGCCTGCGACGATCAGCACGAGGACCGTTCTGGCGAACCGTCGTTTCTTCACAGATACCCCAGGGCCTCCAGGCGTTCGCGGGTGGCCGCATCGATCTCGACCTCCAGGGACGTCGTCGGCTCGGCGAGACGCTCGCGCACGAGCCGTTGCAGGTAGCGCACGATGAGCGGCTGCGCCCACGCGACGTCCGTCGTCTCCCCCGGATCGGCGACGAGGTCGTAGAGCGCGAGCCACCCCCGAGGCTTTTCGAAACGCACCAGCTTCCAGCGCCCGGCGACGACGCTGACGGCCGACTTCCCGTCCTGCCCGAGGTAGGCGAAGGCGGGCCGGCGCGAGAGGTCGGCCGGCCGCAGCAGCGAGACCCCCTCGACGCCGGGCGGCGGCGCCAGCCCGGCCAGGTCGAGGATCGTCGGCAGCACGTCGATCTGCTGCGCCCGCCCGCTGGCGACGCTCTCCCGCCGTCCCCCGGGCGGCTTGACGAGCAGCGGCACGTCGAGCGCTTCGGCGAAGAAGCCGTTGCCGTGGAGCCAGCCGCCGTGCTCGGCGAATTCCTCGCCGTGGTCCGAGAGGAGCACGATGGCGCAGTCGTCGTAGAGCCCGAGCCGGCGGAGCTGCGCGATCAGGCGGCCGAACTGCTCGTCGTTGGCGGCGACCTCGGCGTCGTAGAGGTCCGACAGCCCGGCCGCGATCTGCGCCGTCGCCGGCACCTCGCCCCGGTCCAGGGCGATCATCCACGGCACCGAGCCGAACCCGAGATCCCATCCGGTCATCGGCTGGCCGCGCCGCTCCCGGCGGCGCCGGATGCGCTCGATCGCCGCGCGGGCGGCGCCGTCGAGGGACGGCTCTTCGACGCCGGGCGCGAACCGCCGGCGGAAGCGGTCGGCCGGCGAGTAGGGAGCGTGGGGGTCGATGGTGTGGAGGAAGAGGAAGAAGGGCGCGTCGCGCTCCTGCTCGAGCCAGCGCGCGGCGGCGTCGCCGACCTTGCCGGAGGAGTCCTCGAGATACCTCTCCTCGCCGCTGAGCAGGCGGAAGTCGTCGAAGCCCTGGCCGAGGCCGAACTGCGGGCTCACCTGGTCGTTGGTCCCCATGGCCACGGTGTGGTAGCCGGCGGCGGACAGCAGCTCGGCCAGGGTCAGGGCGCTCGCGCCCAGGGAGTCCTGGCGGCCGTTGACGCCGTGACGCCAGGGCCACTGGCCGACGAAGACGGAGGTCACCGCCGGCCGCGTCCAGGTGGCCTGGGCGAGGGCCCTGAAGACGTGCGCGTCGCGGGCGAAGGCGTCGATGGCGGGCGTCAGGCCTCGCGACGAGCCGAAGCAGCCGAGGCGGTCGAGGCGCAGGGTGTCGATCAGGTAGAGGACGACGCAGGACGGCGCGTCGCCGCCGGACGGAGGGTCCGGTGCCGGCGGCGGCGCGACCGTCGGCCGCAGCTCCTCGGCGAGGATCCGGCCGAGCTCGCGCGAGCCCTCCGCGTCGAGGTGGAGGTCGACCTCGTAGTAGAGCCGCCGGCCGGCCGCGGCCGCGGCCCGGAGCCGGGGCCGCGGGTCGTAGTACGCGATCCCGGCCTCGTCGAGCATCGCCTTGAAGCGGCGGTTGGGACCGTCGAGGTCGAAGCGCTTGTCCTCGAAGCCGGCGGCCTCGACGTCCGCCGCGAGGCGCTGCGGGTAGACCTCGAGCCGCTCCGGGATCAACACCGCCAGGAGAGGCAGACCGCGGTCTTCGGCGGCCTGCCGCAGCCGGGGAAGACACTCGCGGGTAAGGCGGTCGCCCTCCACGACCTCCGGCGGCGGCGGATCGAGGTACGGGGCGAGCAGGCCGCGATGGGCCCGCATGCGCGGCGTCGTGCGGCCGAGGAGGTGGACCTCCACGGCCTCGGTCAGCGGGCTCCAGCGCAGGAAGCGCACCAGGTGGGAGCGGGCGAAGAGAGGGTGGAGGATCCGCCGCCGCCAGCTCCGCAGGTCCGCCTCCCGCCACCGTTCGACGAACGACCCGTGGTGGACGACCATGCGCGACGGTCCGCCGACGGCGTCGGTCTCGTCGTTGCCGAGGAAGATCCCGAGGACGACGACGTCCGGGTCGAGCTCGGGAAGGAGCTGCAGCCCGCGGCCGATGGCCTGACACACGTCGTAGCCGGCGACGCCGCCGTTCAAGGCCTCGCCGCCGAGCTCGCGGGCGGCGTGGGCGAGGACGGTCTCGTCCTCCTCGACTCCGTAGCCGAAGACGAAGGAGTCGCCGAGACCGAGGATCGCCGGACGGCGTCCTTCCGGCTCGCCGCCGCGCATGCCGAGGCGGTTCGTCCGCACCGCGGTCGTGAACTCGACGACGTTGCCGAGCACGCCCTGGTAGCTCGGCAGCGGCGTCCAGCCGAGCTCGGGGTCGGCCTGGTAGGAGCGGTCCTCGGGCAGCGGCTGCGGCGCGGCGAGCCGCACCACCACCTCCGCCAGGCCGAGCGCGAGGAGAGAGCTGAGGGCGAGGAGCAGGAATTCCGACCGGCGCCTCGACAGGACACGCAACAGGGACACGTCGCCGCCTACAACCGAATCCGTGGATCGCACCGCATCGGGAGATTCTAGTCCGTAGCGTCCGGGCGCGCCACCTTCCGGGCTTCTGGGCTAGACTGGCCTCCTCCATGAGCCACCCGGTCGCCGACCCCGAGACGCCCGACCCGCGCCGCAGGCTCGCCCTCCTCGTGGCGGTCGCCGCGGCGGTCCGAGCGCTCCTCCTCCTGCTGCCGCGGCAGATCCGCTGGGACGAGCCGGCCTACCTGCTGATCGGCCGCTCCCTGTGGTCGGGAGGCGGCTTCACGCTCACCGGCGCGCCCGAGGTCCACTATCCGCCCCTCTTCCCGGCCCTCTTCGGCGGCACCTGGAAGCTGGTGGGGAGCCCGGAGGCGGCGACGAACCTCTGGCTCGTGGTCGCCGGCGCGCTCCTCGTGCTGCCGGTCCACGCGCTCGCGGCGCGCGCCTTCGATCGCCGCGTCGCCTTCGGCGCGGCCCTGCTGGTGGCGGTCTTCCCCGGGCTGACGACCTCGGTCCTCTACTGGGGCTCGATGACGGAGCCGGTCTTCGTGCTGCTCCTCTACTGGGCCGCCTGGCTGGTCCTGCGCGGGGTCGAGGCGGGCGACTGGCGGCGGCCGGCGGCGGCGGGGGCGGTCCTCGCCCTCGCCTACCTGGGCCGGCCCGAGGCGGTCGGCTGGGCCGTCTCGCTGGCGGCGGCGGCCGTCGCCGTCCGCGCTCTCGCCGGCAAGCTGCGCTCCTGGCGCACCGCGGCAATCCTCGCCGCTCTCGGGCTCAGCTTCGCCCTCTTCGCCGTCCCCTACGTGCTCTACCTCCACCGCGAGACCGGGCTCTGGATGCTCTCGGGCAAGCTCGGCATCACCTACGACCTGGGCGCCGCGGTGCTGACGTCCGACGCCGCCCGCTACGACGAGATCACCAACGCCATCGATCCCGAGACCGGCGAGGTCCGCTGGGAGTCCGAGCGGCGGTTCGAGACGCCGCCGGCCCCCCGGACGGCGAGCCTGGCGGTCCGGGTCCTCGGCAACCTGCGGCGGATCGCCGCCCGCGCCGCCGTGCAGCCGGTGTTCCCGATCGCCCTCCTGCCCTTCGTCTTCGTGGCGTGGCTCGGCAAGAGCTGGCGCCGCGATCGCTGGGCCGCGGAGGCGTGGCTGTGGGCGAGCGCCCTGCCGGTCCTCGCCTTCCTCGCCTACCACGTCCACCAGCGCTTCTTCGCTCCCGCGTTCCCGGCCCTCCTCGTCTGGACGGCGGCCGGCCTCGCCACCGCCGGCGATTGGCTGGCGAGGCGCTGGCCGGCGGCCGGCCGATGGCCCTGGCGAGCGCTCCTCGTGGCGGTCGCCGCCAGTTTCGCCTTGGCCCACGCCACCGTCCTGCGAACCCAGCTCCCTACCCTTCGCGACGTCCACCGCGACGCCGGTCTCTGGCTGCGCGACAACAGCCCCGCCGACGCCCGCGTCCTCGCCTACGAGCTCGCCGTTTGCGTCTGGGCGCGGCGCAGTTGCCTCCAGTTCCCCCGCGCTTCGATCGAAGACGTCCTCGCCTACGCCCGGGAGCGGGGCGGGAGCTACGTGCTCATCGACGAGGAGGAGAGCCGCGAGGCCCGTCCGTTCCTCCTCCCCTTGCTCGACCCCGCGGCGAACCTGCCCGAGGGTCTCGAGCGGGTCTTCACCACCTCCGACGCGCACGGCCGCGCCGTCGTCTTCCGGATCGTGCCGTATCGGCGACCATGAGCGACTCCCCCACTCCCCCCAACCCGTTCGCCACCGCCTTCTTCACCGTCGCCGGCAACGCCGTCTTCGTCCTCGCCTCGCTGGTCTTCGGCTTCACCTCGGCGGTGTTGGGCTGGCTGCCGCCGCGCGGGCGGTGGATGTACCTCAGCGCCTGGCTGTGGAGCCACGTCGTCGTGCGCACCGCCGGCCTGCGGGTCAAGGTCCGGTACGCGGCGCCGCTGGCGAGCGAGAAGGGCTACGTCTTCATGCCCAACCACCTGAGCATGATGGACATCCCGGTGCTGCTCATGACGCTGCCCGGCGAAACCCGCATGCTCGCCAAGCGCAGCCTCTTCCGCATCCCGATCTTCGGCTGGGGACTCACCGCCGGCGGCTTCATCCCCGTCGACCGCCGGGACCGCTCCTCGGCCAAGGAGACCTTCGACGCGGCCGTCCGCTGCCTCGAGCAGGGGCGCTCGATCCTGATCTTCCCCGAGGAGTCGCGCTCGCTCGACGGCCGGCTCCTGCCCTTCAAGCCCGGCGGCTTCCTGATAGCGCTCAAGACCGGCTTCCCGATCGTACCGGTGGGCCTCAACGGCACCTTCGAGGCGCGTCCTCGCGGCAGCTTCGTCAACCGGCCGCAGCGGGTCGAGGTGCGCTACGGCGAGCCGATCGACGTGGCCGCCTACGGAGTGCGCCGCAAGAAGCAGCTCATGGAGGAGGTGCGCGCGCGCGTCCTGGAGCTTTCCGGCCCTTCACGCGGCTGACTCGACCGGGCCGAGCCGCGGGCAGGCCCTGAGGGCGGGGATCAGCTCCCGGCGCAGCTCCGCCACCGAGCCGTAGCGCCGCGCCGGGTCCTGCTGGAAGCAGCGCTCGAAAATCCAGCGCAGGCTTCCCGTCCCCGCGGGGAGCTCGAACTCGCCCTTGACGATGGCGGTGAGGACCTGGGCCGGGCTGTGCCCGTCGAAGGGCCGCCGCCCGGTCAGGGCCTCGAAGGCCATCACGCCCGCCGAGTAGAGGTCGGTGCGCTGGTCGACGTCGCCGCCGGCGAGCTGCTCGGGCGCCATGTAGGAGAGGGTGCCGAGGATCGTCCCCGGCGAGGTCACGCTCTGGTCGCGGACCCGCGACCGGATCTTGGCGAGCCCGAAGTCGAGCAGCTTGACGACCCCTTCGCCGGTCTGCTCGCGGCGGGAGAGGAAGACGTTGTCGGGCTTGAGGTCGCGGTGGACGACGCCGAGAGCATGGGCCGCGCCCAGGCCGTCGAAGATCTGCTCGAACCACCCGGCCACCGTCGGAGCGTCGAAGCTGCCGTGGCGCTTCAGGAGCTGGCGCAGGCTGTGGCCTTCGAGGTGCTCCATGACGATGTAGGGCAGACCGTTGCGGGTCTCGCCGAAGTCGTGGGTGGTGACGATGTTGGGGTGCAGGAGCTGGGCCGCCACCTTGGCTTCGCGCTCGAAGCGCCGCGGCGCCACGACGTCGTCGAGCAGCGAAAGGGCCAGCACCTTGACCGCCACGCCGCGCTTGAGCCGCACGTCGGTGGCCAGGTAGACGACGGCGGCGCCGCCGCGCCCCAGCACCTGCTCGAGCCGGTAGCGGCCGTCGAGGAGCCGCTCGACCGGCAGCGTCAGCGTCAACTTGGCGCCGTCGCGCGGGCAGGTCTCCTCGCTCGAGTCGTAGCAGAAGCCGCAGGCCGGACATTCCTTGACCAGGAAGATCTCCTGGCCTTCGATGCGGTCGAGCACCTGGCGCTGGATGCGCTCGCGCTGGCGGATCTCGAGCTGCAGGCTCAGGTTCTCGTGGGCCACGGCGATCTGCCGCGCCAGCGAGTCGAGCAGCTCGAGGTCGTCGGGAGTATAGGGCTCCTCGGAGCGCTTCTGGCCGAGGATCAGCAGCCCGGTCAGGCGTCCGCTCTCGATCAGCGGCACGATCAGGTTGCCCTGCAGGCACTCGAGCCAGTCGCGCTCCGCCGCCGGCAACGGCGCGTCGACGTCGTCGGGATAGACCAGGGGCTCGCCGCGCCGGCCGGCGATCTCGAGGATCCGATAGTCGTGGGGGATCCGCTCGGCGGTGAAGTCCGAGCCCGAGGCATGGGTGGTGGTCAGCTCGCTTTCGGGGCCGCCGCGAAAGAACACGTAGTTGCACTTGGTGTAGAACGCGAGGTTGAGCTTCTCGCTGATGAGCCGCGAGATCTTCTCCACCGATCCCGCCTGCTGCACCTCCTCGATCAGGTGGCGCAGCAGGCGGATGCGCACCGCGTCCTCGAGACGCAGCATCACGAAGATCGACACCGGATAGGGAAGCAGGCAGAGGACCCAGTACTGGTCGAGCCACAGCGGCGGCAGCACGCCCCGCCAGTCGAGGACCTGCATGGCGAAGACGTAGGCCGCCCACGGGAGGAGCCCGCAGAGCACGAGGCCGGCCTGCACCCGGCCGCGGGTGCCCGGATGGCGGAGGATGGCGGCCACCAGGATCACGATCAGCGCCGCGGCCCAGAACGTCAGCCATCCCCGGTCGATGAGCTCGGCGAGGCCGTCGAACGTCCACGGGAGGGCTCTGAGCTCCCAGACCCGGTCGAGGACATAGGTGGCGCTCGCGGCAACGCCGATCGCCAGGCCGGCGCCGTAGTACGACGGCACCAGCCAGGGCCGGCGCCGCAGCCAGTCCGGCCGCTGGGGGATCAGCGAGACGAGGTGGAGCTCGGTGCCGAATTGAAGGGCGAGGATCAGGTAGAAGACCGTCCGGCTCAGGTGCTCGACGGCCGGCGCGCCGATCGACGTCATCGGCAGGGACAGCTCCGCGGCCAGGAGCACGAAAAGACGATAGAGCAGGTCGGAAGGCAAGGAGCCCGGACGCCTGGCGATGGTCAGCAGGCCCATCGCCAGGTACGCGACGACGATGAACGCGTTGACCAGGAGGGGGGTCCAGTCAGCCGGCATTCCCGGAGCCACCGGGAAGGCCAGGAGCCGGCCGCCGCGCTCGACGACGAACGTCACCGGCTCGCCCCGCTCGAAGAGCGCCGCCCGCCGGTCGTAGTCGAGCGGGACGACGATCGGCCGGCCGCCGACCGAACGGACGACGTCGCCGACCTCGAGCCCGGCGGCGTCGGCGGGGCCGGCCTGCGTCAGCTCGAGAAGGGCGACCGGCTCGCCTTCACCGAAAGGGATCACGATGCCCACGCGGCGGCCGGCGCTGCGGCGCGTCTCCAGGGCCTGGAAAGCGAGCAACGCCAGGATCGGCAGAGCGATCAGGCTCCGCCAGAACAGCTCGCGGGCGTGCCGCCGCGCCGCTCGGGACATGAGGGCCATCCTACCGGTTCGTCCCCATTCGCCGCAGCAGCCGCCACGGCCGCAGCCACGGCACCAGCCAGCCGCGCCGCGACAGCCAGGCGAGGACCCTACGTTCCGGTCCGAGACCGAGCCGGATCCGCCGGCCGCGGCGCTCGACGCGCCTCAGGCGCGCCACGACGTCGCTGCGAGAGACGCCTTCGTCCGGCCGGTCGAGGGCGTCGCCGCGAGTCTCGAGGCCCGCCGGCGACGCGGCCACGACGCGGTGGATCACCAGCCAGTGACGCCGGGCCAGCACGGCGACGACTTCGCCGCGCCGGATCGGGCCTTCGCCCGGGGGCGCCAGCGTCACCACGTCGCCGCCGCGCACGAACGGCGACATGCTCGAGCCGGTCACCTCGAGGCGCACGCTCAGGCCGTCGTCGAGCAATTGGCGCACGAGCTCGAGAACGCGCTGGCGCGGCAGTGCCTGGGCGCCGGCGGGCGCGTTCGCGGCGGACGTCTGGTCTTCTGCCACCGGCCGCTCAGGATACCACGGCGCCGTGCTGCCGTGCCGTGTCTTGCTATGCTGGCGGCGCCTATGAGGACGGCGGTCGCATCTCTCGGGATCGGTCTGGCGGCGGTGGCGCTGGCTGCCGTGCTCGGCGGCTGCGGCGGGCGTCCCACGGCCGCGGGTTACGACCTCGTGCTGGTGAGCCTCGACACCCTGCGCGCCGACCGCCTGGGGTCCTACGGCCACGCCGCCGCCGCGACCCCCGCCCTCGACCGGCTGGCGGCGGCGGGCGTGCGCTTCGCCGACGTCACCGCGCCGGCGCCGCTGACCCTGCCCTCGCACGCCACCCTACTCTCCGGGCTGCTGCCGCCGCGGCACGGCCTGCGTCACAACGGTCTCGGCCGCTTTCCCGACGGGATCGACACCCTGGCCACCCGGCTCGCCGGCGCCGGCTACCGCACGGCCGCCTTCGTGGGCGCGTTCGTGCTCGACCGCCGCTTCGGCCTCGGCCGCGGCTTCGAGCGTTACGACGACCCCGAGCGCCCGGCGGCCGGCGGCGCGCCGCGTCTCGAGGCCGAGCGGCCGGCGGCGGCGGTGATCGACCGTGCCGTGGCGTGGCTCGACGAGGCCGGCGGCGAGCGCCCGGTCTTCCTCTGGGTCCACCTCTACGACGCCCACGCTCCCTACGCCGCGCCCGAGCCGTGGGGGACGCGGTTCGCCGCCCGGCCCTACGACGGCGAGATCGCCTACCTCGACGCCCAGGTCGACCGGCTGCTGGCGGCGATCGGCCGCCGCGGTACCGGACGCGCCGTGGTGGCGGTGGTCGGCGACCACGGCGAGGCCCTCGGCGAGCACGGCGAGCGCGGCCACGGGCTGCTGCTCTACGAGGCGGCGCTCGCCGTGCCGTGGCTGGTGACGGCGCCCGGCGTGGTGGACGCCGGGCGCGTGGTGAGGACGCCGGTCGGCCTCGCCGACGTGGCGCCGACCCTCGCCGGCCTGCTCGGCGTCGAGCTGGCGGCGCCCGGCGCCCTCGACGGCCGCGACCTCGCGCCGGCGCTGCGCCGCGGCGGCGAGCCCGCGGCCGCGGCGCTCTACGCCGAGACCGAGTATCCGGCGCTCTTCGGCTGGGCGCCGCTCGCGGCCCTGCGCCGCGGCCGCCTCAAGCTCATCGCGGCGCCGCGCCCCGAGCTCTACGACGTGGCGGCGGATCCGGCCGAGAGCCGCAACCTCGCGGCCGAGCGGCGGCGCGACTACCGCGAGCTCGCCGCCCTGCTCGAAGAGGTGCGCGCCGCCGCGGCGGAGGACGGCGGCGGCGGCGCCCCCGGCGTCGACGCCGAGACCCGCGAGCGTCTCGCCGCCCTGGGCTACGCCGCCGGCCTGCCGGCGAGCTCGACGGCCGGGCGCGCCGACCCCAAGGACCGCGTGGAGCTCTTCGCCGCCTACGAGGACGCCCGGCGCCTGCTCGAAGCCGGCGATCCGGAGACGGCCGCCGGCGAGCTCGAGCGGCTGGTGGCGGCAGATCCGGGCAATCCGGTGTTCCGCGCCGGCCTGGCGCTCGCCTGGCGCCGCGCCGGCGAGATCGAGCGCGCCGTGGAGCACTACCGCGAGGCGGCGGCGGCGGCGCCCCAGGACCCCGACGCCTGGCAGAACCTAGCCGCCGCCCTGCGCGACGCGGGCCGGCCGCGGCAGGCGCTGGCGGCGGCCCAGGAAGCCCTCGCCCTCGCCCCCGATCGGGCCGAGGCGCGCAACCTCCTCGCCCTCGCCTACCTCGAGGCGGGCGATGCCGCGAGCGCGCGCCGCGAGCTCGATCGCGCACTCGGGCACGAACCGGACCACGCCGCCGTCTGGAACAACCTCGGCAACGTGCTGCGCTTCCTGAAGGAGCCGTCGGCGGCCGAGGCCGCCTACCGCCGCGCCGCCGAGCTGGCGCCGAGCTTCGCCGACCCGGTGAACGGTCTGGGCACGCTCCTGGTCGAGCTCGATCGGCCGCGTGAGGCCGTGGCCTTCTTCGACCGCGTGCTCGAGCTCGATCCCGGGCTCCACGAGGCCCGGCTCAACCGCGGCATCGCCCTCGAGCTCGCCGGCGAGGGCGAGGCCGCCGCCGCCGCCTACCGCGACTTCCTCGCCCGTACCGGCGAGGATGCCAAGTTTCTTCGCCAAAGAGAGACCGCGGAGGCTCTTCTGGAGCGCGTTCTAGATTAGAATGCGCCCAGGCTCGATCTCAAGAGGAGTCCGTAGGGAAACCCCTGACTGGTCTCCGCCGTAAGGCGGAATAGATTTTCCGGACGCAGAAGGCACCTTTCTCGTGGTGAGGAGGGCGCCTACCCGAAACCCCAGGAGTTAAGCAGGAGGAGGACAGGGAATGAAGCAACTCATACGTGTAACCGTGGCCCTGGCCGCGCTCGGCCTCGTGGCCCTGCCGGCCGGCCTCTGGGCCCAGACCACCGGCGCCCAGCTCGTGGGCAACGCAACCGACGAGAGCGGCGGCGCGCTGCCCGGCGTGACGGTGACGGCGGGCAACGCCGAGACCGGTCTCGAGCGCGCCGCGGTGACCGGCGCCGAAGGCAGCTACCGCTTCCCGACCTTGCCGCCCGGCAGCTACCAGGTGACGGCGGCGCTCGAAGGCTTCACCACGGTGCAGGTCAACGACGTGGTATTGAACGTCGGCGTGACCCGCGACCTCGACTTCACTTTGAGGATCGCGGCGGTGGAAGAGGTCATCACCGTGGCCGACACCGCGCCGCTGGTGCGCACCGACGCCTCGGGCGGCACCGTGATCAGCCAGCAGGAGCTCGAGACCCTGCCCCTGAACGGCCGCCAGTTCGCCAGCCTCGGCACCCTGGCCGCCGGCACCACGCTCTCGTTCAACACCGACCCCACCAAGCCGGGGCAGCAAACGATCGCCCTGAACGGCGGCATCGGCCGCAACGTCAACTACGTCGTCGACGGCGGCGACAACATGGACGACACGATCGGCGGCGCGCTGCAGAACCTCTCGATCGAAGGGGTGCAGGAGTTCAGCCTGCTCACCCAGACCTACAAGGCCGAGTACGGCCGCTCGACCGGCGGCGTGCTCTCGGTGGTGACCAAGTCGGGCACCAACGAGTTCGACGGCAGCGTGTTCTACTTCCGCCGCGACGACGAGCTCAACTCCCAGACCGAGAGCGAGAAGCGGGCCGGCATCGACAAGCAGCCCTTCGAGCGCGAACAGTACGGCGGCTCGGTGGGCGGCCCGATCGTCAAGGACCGCGCCCACTTCTTCGTCACCTACGAGGAGACCGAGCGCGCCGGCAGCGTGGCGGTCAACTCCGGCGGCATCTTTCCCAACCTCGACGGCACCCTGACTGGCACCCCGTTCACCGACGAGCTGCTCACCGGCAAGATCACCTTCGACGTGTCCGCCAAGCAGTTCCTGCAGGTGCGCTACGCGGAGCAGGAGAACGCCGACAAGTACGGCGCCGTGCCCACCGCCACGCCGGACAACTTCGGCACCCTGACCAACACCGCCGACACGCTCCTGCTGGGCCACACGGCGCAGATCGGCGCCACCTCGTTCAACGAGATCATCATCCAGGACAGCGAGTTCCAGAACCTGATCACCGCCGACTCGAACAACCCGACGAGCGTCTTCCCCTCGGGCGTGACCAGCGGCCAGAACACGAACACGCCGCAAGGCACCTTCCAGGACAAGCTCCAGATCCGCGACGACTTCAGCTTCACCAAGACCCTCGGCGGCGACGTCCACGACTTCAAGGTCGGCCTCGAGTACGTCGACGAGCCCGACCTGGGCGGCGATTTCCCGAGCGGCCTCAACGGCATCTTCACCCGCTCCGAGGACCGCGCCGACTCGCCGGTGACCGACATCACCTTCTTCGGCGGCTCGTTCAGCTTCTCGACCCCGAACACGCAGTATCGCCTCTACGCCCAGGACGACTGGCAGGTCAACGACCGGCTGACCGTCAACCTCGGCCTGCGCTACGAGTACACCGACGTGCTCGAGCTCGATCAGCGCTCGAACGTGATCTGGCAGACGCTCTCGAGTCTGCCCGACAGCTTCTACCAGGAGACGCCCTACCTCGAAGGCTTCCGCAACGGCGGCGGCGGCATGATCGAGGCCGACGACGACGACTTGGCGCCGCGGCTCGGTTTCTCCTACGACCTCAAGGGCGACGGCCAGCAGATCGTGCGCGGCGGCTTCGGCATCTACTACGACTTCCCCTACACCAACGCCACCGTGCTCTTCCCGTCCGCCGCCGTGCTCTCGCAGTTCGGCGTGGTCTTCAACAACAACGACCCCGCCGGCATCCGCAACGGCGACGGCAGCTTCTTCCTGCCCGGCGACCCGCTGCCGCCCAACCAACTGCCGCCGGACCAGACCGCGCTGGCGCCGGCGCCCAACGAGATCGCCTCGCCGACCCTGGCGACGCCCAAGTCGACGATGCTCTCCCTCGGCTACTCGCACCAGCTCACGCCGTCGATCGGCCTCAACGTGGACGTGGTGTCGATCCAATACCGCGACATCCCGTTCCGCGTCCGAGTCAATCCGCGGGTCGACACCACCGGCGACGGCGTGCCCGACCAGCGCCGCTTCCCCGACTTCGGCAGCTTCCGGCTGTGGCTCGGCGACGGCGAGGCCGACTACGACGCCTTGAACGTCACCCTGCGCGGACGCGCCAGCGACAAGTTCGAGTTCCAGGCCTTCTACACGCTGTCGAAGGCGGAGGGCAACATCCTGGCCGGCGCCGACGAGTTCCGTCTGACCAACACCGGTCACCAGCCCGAGCTCGGCGGCACCGCGGCCGACGCCTCGTTCGACGCGTTCGATCCGGCCTGCGACCGCTGCTTCGGCCCCTTGAACACCGACGCGCGGCATCGCGTGACCCTGAGCGGCATCTACCACGGGCCGTACGGCATCCTCTTCTCGGGCATCGTGCGCTACCGCTCGGCCCTGCCCTACACCCTGCACCTGGGCACTGACGCCAACGGCGACGGCTTCAACCGGGATCTCGCTCCCGGCGTCAGCGCCAACAGCGAGCGCGGCTCGAGCTTCTCGCAGGTCGACTTGCGCATCTCCAAGATCTTCTCGATCTGGCAGGACCTCTCGATCGAGATCATCGGCGAGGTTTTCAACCTCTTCAACGACGAGAACCCGGCCGGCTTCGTGGGCTCGCTGGCGGCCTCGAACTTCGGCGAGCCGACGACCTTCGCCGGCGACCAGCTCCAGGGCGAGCAGCGCCTGGCGCAGCTCGGCGTGCGGGTCCGCTTCTAGCAACCCTCACCCCCTACCCCCTCTCCCAGGGGGAGAGGGGGACTCGATCCCCGACGTCCGAACTCCCCTCTCCCCCTGGGAGAGGGGATGGGGGTGAGGGTTCCGAAAGGGGCGCACGACGTGCGCCCCTTTTCCTTGACGGCGCGATTCGCCGTGCGCCGACCGCCGTTGACCGGTAGCCGCGGATCCCGGGCCGGATTTCGCCGTACCCTGAGGGTGAACGCGGTCCGACCGCCACCAGCGAGGAGGTCCACCATGTGCCGACGCCGCAACCTCATCACCCCACGGCTGATCCTGGGCCTGGCCCTGGTCTTCTTCGGCGTGATCTTCACCCTCGACGAGCTCGACGCCGTCGACGCCGACGACGTCGTCCGCTTCTGGCCCGCTCTCCTGGTCCTCGCCGGCCTGGCCAAGCTCTTCTGGCCCGGCGGCGTCGGCGGACGCTTCACCGGCGTCCTCCTGATCCTGATCGGCTCCTGGCTTCTCGCCTGGGAGGTCGGCTACGTGGACTACAGCCCGTGGGACTACTGGCCGGTGGTCCTGGTGCTCGTCGGCCTGCGGTTTCTCGCCCAGGGCCTGCGCGGCACGGCCGGCAGACCCGTGGCCGGCAGACCCGAGGGGGTGGGCACCGTCGCGGACGGCGGCAACGGCGAAGAAGCCGCGACGGTGAGCGGCCTGGCCGTGCTCGGTGCGTCGCGGATGACCAACCGCTCGCGCAACTTCCGCGGCGCCGATCTGGCGGCCTTCATGGGCGGCTGCGAGCTCGACCTGCGCGAGGCCCGCATCGCCGAGCCGCCGGCGGTGATCGACGCCTTCGCCATGTGGGGCGGCGTCGAGATCATCGTGCCCCGCGACTGGCGCGTGACGATCGAGGGGTTGCCGCTGCTGGCCGGCTTCGAGGACAATACCCGGGGGACCGACGAGGAGCCCGTCCCCGGCGAGCCGCGGCAGGAGCTCGTCGTCAAGGGGCTCGCGATCATGGGCGGCGTCGAGGTCAAGAATCGGGCCTGAGGCCAGGGCGGGAAGCCTTGCATCCGATCCTGGCGAAACCGCGCTATTTCGGCCTCTACCTCTTCGTCTTCGTGCAGGCCGGCCTGCTGCTCGGCGAGCTGATGCTCCGCGACGGCGAGGCGACGCGGCCGCAAGTATGGGCCGTGGCGGTGCCGCTGATGCTCCTCCACGCCTGGAGCTGTCTGGCCTCGTGGTACCTGTGCCGGGCCACCCGCCTCGACGACACCGGGCTCGGCCGGCTCCTCGCCGTCCACCTGGCGGCCGGGACGGCCGCCGCCCTGCTGCTCCTGGGCCTGGGGCACGCCTGGACGCGGCTGCTCGCCCTCCACGAAGGCTTGCGCGGCGCGCCGTCGCTCTTTGCCGCCCACCGCGCGCTGGTCTTCGGCGTCGCCCTGCTGCTCTTCTCGCTGGCGGTGGCGGTGCACTACGTGCTGCTCGCCATGGCGGCGTCGCGGGCGGCCGAGAAGCGCGCCTGGGAGCTGCGCCTGCTCGCCCAGGAAGCCGAGCTCAGGGTGCTGCGGGCACAGATCGACCCCCACTTCCTCTTCAACAGCCTCAACTCGATCGCCAGCCTCACCGCCGCCGATCCGCGCACCGCCCGCGAGATGTGCTTGCGTCTGGCCGACTTCCTGCGCCGCAGCCTCCGGCAGGGAGCGCGCGAGGCCATCCCGCTGGCCGAGGAGCTGGCATTGGTCGAGAGCTACCTGGCGGTGGAGATGATCCGCTTCGGCGAGCGCCTGCGCTTCGAGCGGCGGGTCGACGCCGCCGCGGCAGCCGTGCCGGTGCCGCCGCTGCTGCTGCAGCCGTTGGTGGAGAACGCGATCCGCCACGGCATCGCCGGCCTGGTGGCCCCGGGGACGGTCCGGGTCGAGGCCGGCTTGCGCGACGGCCGGCTGCGGGTTACCGTCGAGAACGACTACGACGCCGAGAGCCCGCGCCCTGGCGACGGCCGCCGTGGACACGGCATCGGCCTCGCCAACGTCCGCCGGCGGCTGGCGGCGCGCTACGGCGGCGCGGCGACGCTCGATATCCGCAGGGGCCCGGTGACCTTTCGCGTCGAGATCATCCTTCCCGTCTCCTGAGGTGAGAGCCATGTCCGACGTCCTGCGCACGCTCCTGGTCGACGACGAAGCCCCGGCCCGCCGGCTCCTGCGCGAGTACCTGGCGGCGCATCCCGAGGTGGAGGTGGTGGGCGAGTGCGCCAACGGCTTCGAGGCCGTGAAGGCGGTCTCCGAGCTGGCGCCCGACCTGGTCTTCCTCGACGTCCGGATGCCCAAGCTCGACGGCTTCGACGTCGTCGAGCTCATGGGCGACGAGCGTCCGGCGGTGGTCTTCGTCACCGCCTACGACCAGTACGCGGTGGCGGCCTTCGAGGTCCACGCCGTCGACTACCTGTTGAAGCCCTTCGCCCCGGAACGGCTGGCGGCGGCGCTGGAGCGCGTCCGCGCCCGGCGCGGCCGGCCGCCCGCGGTGGACGCCGGCGAGCTGGCGCGGGCGGCGCGTCCGGCGGGGCCCCAGGAGCGCGTGCTGGTGCGTGACGGCGCGCGGATCCACGTCGTCGCCGCCGAACGTCTCGACTACGTCGAAGCGCAGGACGACTACGTGGTGCTCTTCGCCGGCGGCGACAAGCTGCGCAAGCAGCAGACGCTGGCCGAGCTCGCCGCGGCGCTCGATCCCGGCCGCTTCGTGCGCATCCACCGCTCCTACCTCTTGAACGTCGAGCGCCTGGCGCGCCTCGAGCTCTACGCCAAGGACAGCCGGGTGGCGATCCT
>DASWIG010000207.1:0-2804 GCA_036397835.1 Thermoanaerobaculia bacterium | reverse complement strand
AAGGCTCAGGAAGTCGCGCAGGGCCTCACCCGTGACCGGCTCGAGCTCGAGCTCGCGCAGCCGCGTCGCCGCCGCGGCCGCGTCGCGCGCGAATTCGGCCAGCGGCTCCTCGCCCTCCGCCGGCGGCCGGTAGACGAGCGTCAGGTAGGTCCGCGTGGCGATCGCCGGGGCCCTGGCGAAGAAGCGGTCGCGCTCGGCGAGGAAACGCTCGAAGCCTGGGCGGCGGGCGGCGACCCGCGAAGGGCGAGGCAGGTGGACCTGGTCGAACTGGAAGTCCCAGCGCTCGGAGTAGGCCGCGAGCGTCGCGGCCACTTGGTCGACGAGCGCCGTGAGCCGGTCCTCCGAGGTGCTCGGCACGTCGAGGCCCCGGAGCTCGAAGACGCGGGCGATGCGCCCGTCGCGGAATCGGAGCGTCGCCTCGTCCTCCGAGAGGTCGTGCCAGGGAAGCAGGTCGCCGGCGCCCGTGCGGGTCGCCACGAGCGTCCGCGCCAGGTACAGGGCGATGCCCCAGAGTGGGAAGAAGAGCGAGACGAGCAGCCCCGCGAGCAATAGATCCGACATCGCCGATCAACCCCGGACGGTGAGCTGGGTGAAAGGTGGAACGAAAGAGGGCCGAAACTTCGCGTGAAGCCGCCTGTAGGGCAGGTCGAGGTGGCGCTCCGAAAGGCGGCCGAGATAAGCGGTCCCGACCACGTAGAGCGCCGCCGCGAGGATCGCGACGCCCGGCCGGAAGCCGCCCGCCAGGAGCAGCAGCACGGCCAGCGCCGTGAGGGAGTAGAAATAGGTCTCGGGCAGGCCGAGATACCTGGGATGACGGTTGAGCTCGGGGTGGTGATCGATGGGCGCGGCGTTTCGCATGGCGTTCTCCTCCACGGCTCAGGGGGACAAGACGGCGCCGAAGGCCGCGGCGTAGGTGTCGACGACGAGCGGCGCGGCGAGCACGAGGCCGCCGAGGACGACGCCGCCGACGAGGCGGCGGAAGACCCCTTCCATGTCGCCGTTGCGATAGGAAAAGGCCGCCGCCACCAGGAACGTGATGGCGAAAAAGCCGCCGACGACGCTGACGATGTTGAGGGCCAGGTCGTTGAGGAAGCTGTCCCAGAAGAAGCTCGGGGCTCCCGTGCGCGAGCCGGCGAGGACGGGCGATGCGAGAAAGGTGGCGACGAGGGTTGCAGTGATGCGGACGAGGGATTTCATGGATTCTCCTTCCTGTCATAGAGGGTCGCTATAGAGGCGTCACCGTCCTGTTTTTCGGTGACGTGATAGATGGCTTCGACGTACGTCTCCACCATGTGGACGAAGATCGGCAGCGCCGCGGCGATCGGCGCGAGCCGGTCGTAGCCCGCGAGATCGCGCAGGCGAAAGAGGGCCTGGCGCGCGTCGCCCGCATGGAAGGTCGTCAGGCCCCCGTGGCCCGAGCGGTAGGCGTTGAGCAGCGCGCCGGTGGCGGCGCTGTCGCGGATCTCGCCGAGCACGATGCGGCTCGCCCCGGTGCGCAGCGCCGCGGTCACCAGCGCCGCGAAATCGACGCTCGCGTAGGGCGCCGTGGTCAGCGTCCTGACGCAGCCGCTCCTCAAGCGAATCTCCGGCGTGTCCTCGATCACCGTCAGCGAGGTGTTGGGATGGAGGTCGAGATAATGCTGCAGGAGAGCCGTCGCGAAGGTCGTCTTGCCCGAGCGGTTGGCGCCGAATACCAGGATCCGCTCGCCGCCTGCCAGGGCCTCGAGCAGCCGCTCGGCGCCGCCGACCGAGAGCCGCCCGGTCTCGACGTAGTGAGAGAGCGGAATCGGCGACTTGGAGAGGCGCCGCAGCGTCAGCGTCATTTCCTTGGCGACCGGCGGATGGAACGCGGTGACGCGCCAGGGCTCGCCGAAGACCGTCACCATGACCGAGAGGATCGGCGCCATGGCGTGGATCTCGACGCCGGCCTGGTCGGCGATGAAGGACACGAGGCGGTTTCTCAGCGAATAGGTGCAGTGGTGCTCGATGGGCCGCAGGCCCTCGGAGCCGACCCACCACACGGAGCCGTCCGCCAGGAGGTGAAGCTCCTGCGTGCCGACCCGGGTGAGCACGGCGTGGAGCTCCTGGAGAGTTCGTTCGACGCTGTTCACGTTCAAAGCTCCCGGATTGGTGGCGTTTCAAAAGGTCCCGATGGTGATCACTTTTCGCGTGCCGAAACTGCCGATCAGCTCGACGGGCGCGGATTCGACGGAACCGGCGACGGCTCGGACCGCCGGGGAGAAAAAACCCTCCGGCGCGTCGGCGCCGTAGGTGTGGACGAGCGAGGCAGTGACCGCACCGAAGGAGCCGCCGGCACCGAGGCCGTCCCAGTCGAAGCGATAGCCGATCGCCTCGCCGTCCGTCGCCACCGTGAAGCGGATCGGGATGCCGGCCTTGCAGGTCACCTGGAGCCGGCCGGGCGTGGAGCAGTTGAAGGCGCAGGTCAGCTTGCACGGCCGTCCGGCGGTGCCGGGGTCCGCCGTGACCAGGGACTCGGGCGCGACGTCGAAGGCCCTCACCACCGGAGCGGCGCTGACCTCGACGAGCTCGACGCTGCCGTCTCGGTGGTCGGTGGCCGCGGTGCAATTGGAGATGGTGACCCGGTATCCGAACGTGCCTTCGCGCGCCCAGACGTGGATCAAGGAATCCGTCGCCGTCGCGAGCGCCACGCACGGGGCGGCGGCGGGGAACGGGCAGGGCCGCGTCCCCTGGTCGGGGTCCTCGAGCTCCCAACGCCACGTGGTGGCGCCGCTCGCGGGATAGGTCAGGCTCGCGCCCGTGCCCGCGGTCGCGCGGATCGGCGC
>DASWIG010000206.1:0-4292 GCA_036397835.1 Thermoanaerobaculia bacterium | reverse complement strand
CTGCGAAGGCCTGGAGAAGGCGCACGTCATTCTGCTGCTGGTCTCGCCCGACTTCATCGCCTCGGACTTCTGCTGGAGCACGGAGATGGCGCGGGCGATGGAGCGTCACGAGGCGGGCACGGCGCGGGTGATCCCGGTCCTCCTGCGGCCGGTGGACAACTGGCAGGAGGCGCCGTTCGGCAAGCTGCAAGGGCTGCCGCCGGGGGGCAAGGCCGTCACCGAGCACGCCAATCGCGACGTGGCGTTGCGCGACGTGACCGCGGGCATCCGCAAAGCTCTCGAGCACGAGCTCCGGCGTCGCAGCTCGGGGCCGTCGTCCGCGGACGCGGCACCCTTGCGCGTCGTGATCCTGATCGGCCACAGCCTCCGTGCGCCGCTGCCGGAGGCCGCGGAGATGGCGAAGGCGTCCGCGCTCGAGCTACGGGATTCGGGCCTGTCCGTGGAGCTGCGGGTGGACCAGGCCACCACCGCCCACTTCGAGCGCGAGGCCCGCGAGGGCTGTGACCTGCTGATCTACTACGGCCACGGCACCGACGACGGCCGGCTGTCGTTCGCCGATGGTCCCAGGAGCTTCGCCGACCTCTCGCGAGGCGATCTCAGGCGCTTCTGGCAGGAGCTCGGCGTCTGCTTTCTTTTCGCCTGCTACGGCGACCGCTTCGCCGTCCACGCCCCGTGTCCGTGGGTCGCCTTTTCCGAGCCCATCCTCACCCAGGCGCCCAAGGGCTTCGTCCATGCCCTCGTCCCCGCCCTCGGCGACGGCCTCGCCGCCGCCGTCGACGTGGCGCGGAAACGCTGCGAGCGGGCCATGAGCTCGTCGTTCACCGAGGTGATGCGGTTCTCCGAGAAGCCCCTACCCGGGGTGCGGGCGTTCAAGGGCATGGCGCGTCTCAGCCGGGTCTCGCCGGCGCTGTCGAACCGCTATCGAGTCGACTTCGGGAGCCTGCGCGACGAGGACCATCTGTACCCCGACCACGATCACTTCGTGGGACGCCGGGAGGACCTCGAGAGCCTTCTGCGGCTGCCGTCGCCTTACGACGACCGACCCTTGCAGCGGGTCGTGTGGGTCCACGGCGACGCGGCCATGGGCAAGTCGGCGTTGCTGCGTCAGTTCGCGACCTACGTCCGCGACCTCGTCTTCGACGAGGTCATGGAGCAGGTCTACCTGCTCCATGTCCACTGCTACAAGTTCACGCAGCCCGAGGAGGTCGTGACGGCGCTCTGCGGACGGTGCGGCGAGCTCTACGAGCTCGAGCCGGCGCCGGCGTCGCTCGAGGAGCTCTTCGCCGCCCTCGAGAGCCGCTACGGCACCCGTGGACGTCACGTGTGGATCCTCGACGACCTTACGTATCTCTCGGCCCGGCCCGACAGTACCGAGGAAGCCGCGCGCCTGGTGTTCGGCTTGCGGGACCTCGCCAACAGCCGCGTGCTGCGCTGGCAGCTCACCGTCAGCTCGCGGCGGCCGGGGCCGAAGAAGTTCGAGGTCGTCCGGGTCGGTCTCCTGAGCACGGAGGAGCTCCAAGAGCTGGCGCTTCGGGTCTGTTTCTCCAACGCGGGAGAACCTGTGGCGGACGTCTCCGAGGTCAGGTACGGGGCGGCACAGCTCTACCGTCTGCTGCCGTCGACCGGGCAGTACTACCGGGCCTTGCTGCTGGCGATCGAGAGGGGCATGTCGTACCGCGCCTACGCGGACAGCCTCAACGAGGACGGCAATCTCGACGCCATGGACGAGCTCGAAGCCGCGCGACGGGTGACGCAATTCGAGGTCGACCAACTCGCGGAGCTCGAAGCGAAGCACGGCTTCGCGTACGGCGCCTTTCTGGAGATCTACTACCCGGTGATCGCCCGCGCGGCGTTTTTCACCCGCGAAGAGCTGGAGCGTTGGTTCGGGGATCGGCTGGTGGCGTCCTCGGCGCGGGCCGTGGCGTACAAGAGAGGGCTGACGTACCTCGTGCGTCTCAACTTCTTGCTCGTGGAGAACCGAGAGGGCCACGAGGTCTTCACCATGCCGCCCAACCAGCGATGGCCGATGCGCGCGTTGAGCGATCCGGAGGAAACACTGCCGCCGGAAGTACCGCGCCGCGGCGCGCGGGAGCGTCTGTCGCTGGCGCTCGAGCGGGCGGGGCAAGGCGACTGGGACGCGGTGGGAGACCTGCTCTTGATGGAGGGGGACTACAGGAACGATCTGGACGACGCCTCCGCGGCTGCCGCGGTTTTCTTCTCGATGTTGATGCGAGCCCAGCTCGAGCACGCCAAGGGTCCGGAACACGAGATAGCCGTTCTGGACGAGCTCCTGCGTCTGCACGACGAGCACAGGCACTTGTATTCGGGGCACGACAGCGCCACAGCGGAACCGGTCGCCAAAGCGCTCTTCAACAGGGGCGTGAGCCTGGGCGCGCTGGATCGCAGCGCCGAGGCGCTCGCGGTCTACGACGAGGTGGTCTCGCGCTACGGCCAGCGCCAGGAACCCGCCCTCGCAGAACAGGTCGCCACAGCGCTCTTCAACAAGGGCTTTTGCCTGGGCGCGCTGGATCGCAGCGCCGAGGAGCTCGCGGTCTACGATGAGGTGGTCTCGCGCTACGGCCAGCGCCAGGAACCCGCCATCGCAGAACAGGTCGCCTCGGCGTTGGGCGGCAAGGGCTGGCGCGAGTACGAGCTCGGCCGCTACGACGACTCCGTCGTCAGCAGCCGGGCCGCTCTCGAGCGCAACCCGAAAGCGACGCTTGCTCGCTGCAACCTGGCGCTGGCGCTGCTCCACCTCGGCGAGATCGAGGCCGCGAAGGACGCGTATGCAGAGGCCGCGCGGGAAATCGCGGCCGTCGAGGACCTCGACCGGCTGGCGTTGACGGACCTCGACGACGCAATCGCCCGCCGGCCCGAGCTGGCGGGCGCGGACGAGATACGAACGATGCTCGTCGAGCGTCGCGAGGCGCTGGCGCGTCGGCATTCCGCGGCGGATTGAGCTTGCCATCTCAGCGCAAAGTCACGTGCGCAGCGGGTGCGCTCATGACGCGAGAGTGTCCACTAGTGAGCGCAACATGTGCGCTAAAGACGTGAGGGTGTCCACTAGTGAGCGCAGCAGGTGCGCTCATGACGCGAGAGTGTCCAGTAGTGAGCGCTACAGGTGCGCTCATGACTTGAGAGTGTCCAGTAGTGGGCGCAGCAGGTGCGCTCGTGACGCGAGAGTGTCCAGTAGTGCGCGCAACAGGTGCGCTCACTACTGCTCCGCCACAAATCTCGTGCGCGGCCGACGCGTGCTCAACGGGCGCTACTTCTTTCGGCGATAGAAGCGGGCGTTGACCCGATTGCCGCAACGCGGTGTACACCACCTGGCGCCGAGATTGTCCGAGTGGTCGTAAAAGGCCACCTGGCAGCGGGGATCGGCACAGACCTTGAGACGAGGCCACTGCCCGTCGTCGTGGGCTGTGGTGACGGCGGCGAAAAGCCGGCCGAGCACGGCCTCGAATCCGTTCCCCATGGGCTCGAGATGGGGGACGCCGTCGTCGCCGAAGCGCACCCGCAGGCCCGACTCAGAGGCCGCTTTGTCCAGGAGCGCCGCCGCGGCCTCGGGGTGCTCGCCCCTGAGCCGGGCGACGATCACCGAGCGCAGCCCCTCGCGGACCGCCAGGGCCCGCGCGAGATCGGCGTTCGTCAACGGAGCGTTCGGCGGCAGCAGGCCGACGCCGGTCAGGAAGGAGGCGAGGACGCGCGGGCTCCCGAGCTTGTCGACCTCCTTGCGGCGGTCGACGGTGTTCAGGAAGGCCTGGATGGTGCCGAGGTCGCCGGGGGCGTCCTCGGGGTCGGAGGAACGGCGGTTGCCGGATCGCCGGGTCATGTCGATATCTCTTCCTCGAACCCCTCCTCCACGACGAACCCGCCCAATGATACGCGGTCTTCTCCTCGTCCGGAGCTTCTCAAAACCGCCGACGCCGGGTAGGATCGACGCCATGAGGACGCGCCGCCCCTTCCCCACGCTCCTTCTCGTGGCCGTGCCGGCGTTCGTGATGCCCGCCGCCGTCCGGGCCGAAGCCATCAAGGCGGGCGAGGTCGTGCTGGTGCGGACCGCGGACGACGCCGGCTTCGTGCAACGGCCGGACGGGTCCCGCCTGGCGCTGCCGCTGGCCGTCGACGCCGACGTCCACGCCTTCGCCGCTTCCGGCGAGCGCTGGTGGGCCGCCGCCGTCGAGCACGGGCGGCGCCTGGTCGTCCTCGAGGGCGCCGGCGACGCCGTCCGGACGCTGCCCGCGCCCGAGGTGCCGGACGACGCGCGCCTCGCCGAGCCGACGCCGCTCGTC
>DASWIG010000205.1:0-4955 GCA_036397835.1 Thermoanaerobaculia bacterium | reverse complement strand
CGTCACGCCCCACCGCGACCGCCGCGCCTTCGTGGGGCGCCGGCGCGAGCGCCGGCGGCTGCTGCGCGCCGTGCGCCGGGAGCATCGCGTCGGCGTGGTGTTGAGGGCGCTCGGCGGCACCGGCAAGAGCACGCTGGCGGCTCATCTCGTCGAGCGGCTGGCGGCGCTCGACGGCTGGCGTTGGGTCTATTGTTCGGGCCGGCTCGAAGTACCGGACGTGGCGCGGAAGGTGGCCGGCGTCCTCGTCGGCGTCCTCGTCGAGGATCCCGGAGATTTGCACCTCGCCCTTGAGGGCCCGTTCCATCATGCCCACGGCGTAGCCCGAGCAGCTCCGCGGCCTCCACGCTGCCGCCGCCGATCGACGGGTACCAGCCGAGGTAGAAGTCATGGGCGCCGTGCTCGTGGATGCGCCGGGGATCCTCCGCGAGGAGCTCGCGGGCGCGCCCGAGCTCGCCCAGGGTGATCGCGGTGGGCAGGGCGAGCGGCACGCCCTGGTCGAGCAGGAAGCGGACGACGTCCCGCCGTCCCATGTGGGCGCTGGCCTCTACCGTCATCTCGTCGGCCGCCGAGATGGCGAAGGCCAGCTCGGGATGACGCGCCACCAGCCTTCGGAGCTCTTCCAAGTCGTTGTGCGCGACGCCCACCGACCGCCGCGCCAGCGGATCCAGGCCCACGATCTCGGCCATCCGGCACGGCCCTCCGCCGGCGTCGTAGGCGAACCGCGACGTGCGGCAGTCGCGCGGGATCGTGTGGTGGTGGCGCAGCAGCTCCGCCACCTCGGCGTGGCCGTTCTCCAGCGCCAGGTCGAGCGGCGTCTTGCCGCGGGCGTCCCGGGCGTCGACGTGGCCGCCCTTGCGCACGACGACACGCACCAGATAGGCGTTGCCGCGGGCGGCGGCGGCGTGGAGCACGCTCGAGCCGTCCTTCTGCGGCGCGTTGGGGTCGCCGGAATTGGCGAGCAGGTTGTAGGCGGTCAGCTCCGCGGCCGAAGCGCGCCGCCGCGTACACGGCGGTGCCGCCGATCGGATGGTAGGCGTTGACCAGGCCCGGCGAGACCTCGGCGAGCTCGCTCACCCGGTCCCAGTCGGGCACGATCGCCGCCTCCACCAGGTCGAGCTCGAGGCCGCGTTCGCGCAGCAGCCCTCCGACCTCGGGATGACCCGCCAGGTAGGCGAGGACGAAGACCGAGCGGCCCTTCTCGTCGCGCATCTACATGAGCCCGGGATCGGTCGAGGAACCAGCGGACGCGCTCGAGGTCGCCTGCCTCGACGGCGCGGCGAAAGGCGACCGAGTCGAGCGGCGGCTCGGCCGCGGACGGGCCGGCGTCCGGGCCTTCGGGGCGGGCCGCGGCGGGTCCGGCGAGGGCCACCAGGCCGGCGAGGCCGGCCGAGCCGTGCAGGAGCTGACGGCGGGAGCAGGTGGACGGTGTGAGGACGTTGTCGTTCATGGGACCTCCTTTCGGCCCCCTGATGCGCAAAAGCCTCGGCGGAGGGATCAACTCGCCGAGCGTTTTTCCCGTATCCTCTTCACGTGTCGACCCTGACGCCGGCACCGGGCGCGGTGACCGAGCTCCTCGAAGCGGCGCGGCGCGGCGACGGCGAGGCGCGGCGGAAGCTCTTCGCCGAGGTCTACGGCCAGCTCCGCAAGATCGCCGTCTCGCGCCTGCGCGGCGAGCGGGCCGCGGACGACCTGGAGCGTCACCGTGGCGGCCTGCCCGTCAAGGCGCGTCCCGATTCCTTCCTCTATCGGGCCGGCAAGCTCCTGCGACGCCGGCGTCTCGAGGCGGCGGCGCTGACGGTCGTCCTCGTCTCCCTGGCGTGGGCGGCGGTGGCGTCGCGCATGAGCCTCGCGCGGGCGCGCCACGGCGAGAGCGTCGCCTGGCAGGCCCATGCCGACGCCGTCTACGTGACCCACTACCTCGCCACGGTGCTCGAGCGGGCGGCCAGCGGCGGTCTCGACAGCGAGGCGGACGTCCTGGCGATCCTGGAGGACGCCGAAGCCCGGATCGCCGGCGAGCTGGCCGACTCCCCCGAAGCGGAAGCGCGCCTGCGCTACGCCGTCGCCCGCGCCTTCCTGGGGCTCGGGCGTCCGGACGACGCCGAGCGTCATGCGCGGCGGGCGCTCGAGCTGTCGCGGTCGACCGTGGGGCTTGGAAGGCGGGACGTCGAGCGAACGTCGAGCTGCTCGACGAGATCCGGGGACGCGAAGAGTGAGCAGCCTTGGCAGACCTCTGCGAGTCGGCGGGGTGGCAAGGTCAAGCCCCAGAATCGGTACCAACGTCGACGACGATCGGCGGCATCCCTCCATTCGTCCATCGAAGCGCACTTGGCCTTGCGCTGAAGCTGGGCCGTCGGGCGTTCGCGACGACTGCCGCGCGGCACCGACACTTGACTGTGGTAGGATCTCGTCGCTGAAGGGCCTCGGCTCTTGGTGCGGATAGGAGCGTGCAGGATGGCGGTCATTCAACTCGAAGTCGATGAGACCCTCATGAAGTCCATCGGCGCGGAGGCGGTCAAGGCGTTCGTCGAACGTCAGTTGTCGCTCTTGCGCCTGAGGTACCTGGGCGAGAAGGTCGCACAGGCGATTCATGAAGCGGATTTCGATCACGACGCCGCGGTCAAGGAGTCGCGAGAAGAAGCCTGGCGAGAAAACAAGGCGAAGTTCCTGCGTACACAATGACGAGCGACGTGTACGTCATCGATTCGAACGTGCTGTTCGGCGCTTTCATTAGCGGCAAGGACGTCTATTCCATTATCTTCTCAGAGAAGACGGTTTACGTTCCAGATTTTGCATTCGTGGAGATAGAGAAATACAAGCAGCGGATCCTGGAGAAGACGAAGCTCAGCGGCGGCGAGTTCCAGGAGTTCATACTGCGGCTCCTGAAAAACGTTACGGTGATTCCAGCTCTGGCCATCTCGCAGGACTCCCTGAAACAAGCGTACGAGCTCTGCCGTGAAATCGACGACAAGGACACGGTCTACGTAGCAGCGGCGATCCAATTGGAGGCGACGCTCGTGACCAGCGACCGATCGTTGCTCAAAGGCCTCAGGGAACGTGGCTTTAATCGAGTCGAATTGCTGGGTGACGTCGTGAGGCATGAGCTCAGCCAGACGACACTTGGGGAAGATACGAGCCGATGAGCCCAAACTGAAGAGTCCACGAGGAGCTGGGCATAGAGCTGCACCAGGTAAGGCTGCGCCCCCGTTCGCTCGACGATACGGAGGCAGGGTCAGACCGCGGTCGCGGCGTGCCTGTCCGAGTGTCTCGCGGGCGAGGGCCTGGAAGAAGCCGGCGGGCGTATCCACCGGGTGTCCCTGGAGATCGAAGAAGACACAGACGGCGTCGGGCAACATCGTCGGCAGCATTGAGCAGGGACGTCTTGCCGCACCGACGCGGTCCGAGCAGGGCGATGGAGCTTGCCCGTTCGGGGTCGGTCAGCAGTGCCTCGATCCGTCTTGCTTCGTCTTTCCGGCCGCGAAACACCTCGCGTCCGCGATCGGGCTCGAGGGGGTCCCCGGCGCGAAAGGGATTTGATAGACCGATGTCCTCAGACGAGGCGAGCCACTCTTCTACGACGGCACGCCAGGTCCGGAGAGCGCTGTGCATCGCCTCCATCGGCGGCCGGCGATCGGCGATCAATTGCACCTCGACGCTAAAGAGGACGACCCTAGCGGCCTGATTCAGATGGCCGCGCCGATGGCGGGCGATAGTTGTAGTCTGGGCGCTCGCGAGATAGCGAGCCGCTTGGCGGAAGTCCATGAACAGAGGGTCGGCGCCTGGATCCGTGGGCAACCACGTCGTCTCACCTTCCACGAAGTCACGGAAGCGTCGTCCGCGGGCGATCGATTCCAACTCACGGAATTGCAGGCTCGCGAGAGTACGACGACCGATCTGGCGCTGCCCTGGATTGCGCGCGCAGGCTTCGAGAGTCCGCCTCGCCAGGCCGGGGTCATGCTCGGCTGTCAACTCGATGTGCCGTCCGAGAAAGGGTAAAGGAAAGAAGCTGAGGTCGTGCAAGAAGACTGGAGAAGCATCGAGGGTGATGCTCCGTGAGAGCCACTGGCGTCTGAACAGTACAGCTTGATGGAATGCCTCGAAGAGATAAGAAGGGATACGAAGTAGGAGAATGATTGGCATCAAGCCTCCGGCCACGCTTATGGCAACGGATGCAGCTACGGTTTCGGCCGCGGGGACCCCCAAGCCAAGGAGAATGCCTGCGGCCACACCGCCGGCTGCGCCATCGGCCGCACTTCTTGCCACACCGAAGGCCACTCCTACTGCCATGCCACCGACCAAGCCGACGTAAGAAAACTCGATGCCAGCGAGAAGGATGATGCCGATGGCCAGGGGCGGTACGGTGAAAATCAGAGCCGCGAGACGCCGGACGTATGCACGTCTCACACCCTGTTCTGACCCCGGCTGAAACCAGAGGTTCCAGCCCAAGTCGTCCAGATCCTCAACACCAGCAGCCCTCAGGCGATGACGGAGGGTCACGGGTTGCATCAAGAGCATCCACGCGAAGCGAAAAAAACCTGGCAAGCGAGACGGATCGCTCAGGGTTAGTCCTCCCGCAGCCAGGCCTCCAGCACCTTGCCGAAAGGCCTGCCGCCGTCGTCCAGGAGACCTCGGCGCACGAGACGCTGGCTCCTTGCATTGCTCTCGCCGCGGACGATGGCGCGCAGGGTCGTCCGATCGCGTTCGTCGAGACGTCGCCAAAGGTCCCGCAGACGGCGGTCGGCTTCGTCACGAAATCGGTCCAGAGCTACCGTCGGGCTCTCGCCGAGCCGATGGGTCTCGACCAGGCAATGGCCAAGGGCATCGCCGCCACGACCGCGATCTTCAGCGTCGTCAACGGCGTCCTGCTGCGGCCGTTGCCGTACCCGCAGCCCGAGCGGCTGGTCAACGTGAGCCATGAAGCCCCGGGGCTCCACCTCGACTCCATGGGCATGTCCGAC
>DASWIG010000204.1:0-2349 GCA_036397835.1 Thermoanaerobaculia bacterium | reverse complement strand
GCCCAGCACGGCCACATCGACGCCGAGGCCCTGCTGCGCTCGATGAAGCGCCGGGGCCTCAAGATCTCGCGCGCCACGCTCTACCGCAACCTCGACCTGCTCGCCGAGTACGGCTTCGTGAGGAAGTACCGCCTGGGGGGCAACCGCTTCCTCTACGAGCACGTCCACGCCGGCCAGCGCCACGACCACCTGGTGTGCAGCCAGTGCGGGCGGGTGGCCGAGTTCGTGAGCCCGGCCATCGAGGCCATGCAGCGCGAGATCTGCCGCGCCCACGGCTTCGACCCCGAAGAGCACACCCTCCAGATCCACAGCGTCTGCGTGGAGTGCGCCGCCCAAAGACCGGCGGCCGCCCACGCGGCGTAGCCTCTCGGGAACCCGGGGGGAACGATCGATGCTCAGAATGCCGGACCTCCTCCACCTCGAGCCGCGGCTCTCCTGCGACCGCGAGAACCTCTCCGAAATCCTCGACCTGGCCTTCCTCGGCAAGGACACGGGCAACCGCATCGACAGGGCCCTCTCCGTCGTCCACGACGGCGACGGCGGCTGGGATCCGAGCCTTTTCGCGGACGACCTCTTCGTGAGGAACCTCATCCGCGAGACCCTGACCATCGTCCTCGACGGGGTCCGGTACTCGGTCAACGAGGACTACCTCTTCAGCGTCCTCACCCGTCCGCCGCGCGACCTCGAGACCATCCGCTTCCGCCAGGAGATCCTGCGCGAGCTCGCCGGCGACGGCGAGCTGCGCGGCAAGGCCGAGGGCCTCTACAAGTCCCTGGCGGCGCTGCTGGTGTCGTTCAAGGTGCCCGACCACGTGGCGCGTCTCGACATCAACGCCCACCGCCTCGAGCTGCTGAGGCAGGCCAGGGCGGTCCTCGACGCCATGGTCACCGACTTCGCCACCGCCCGCTCGGGCCTGCGGCGTCTGCACGAGGCGGGGATCGAGATCCGGGCCTCCGAGGAGTACCGGGTGATGGCGAGCCTGCTCGACTACGAGGAGAGCTTCCTGAACCTCAACGTCAACCTCGGCCTGGGTCCCGAGGGCCGGGTGCGCCGCCTGACGATCGAGCGCATCGCCGAGAGCACGGGCAACCGCTTCTACACGGCGCCGTGGAAGCGGCTGCTGGCGCGGATCCGGCTCTTCTTCTGGAACGGCGTGCTGCTCTCCAACCGCGAGATCGTCAACCGGTTGCTGCACGAGGTCTTCCGCCAAGTGAGCCCGTCGCTGGTGACCCTCTTCGAGGTGATCTGCCATCTCGAGCTCTACCTGACCGCCCTCGAGCTGCGCCGCGCGGCGCGCGAGCGCGGGCTCGAGGTGTCACTCGCCGACTTCGACCCGCGGCGCCCGCTGCGGGTGCGGCGGGCCTTCAACCCGCTGCTCTTCCGCCAGCCGCGCCCGCCGGTGCCCGCGGACGTCGAGCGCGCCGGGACGATCGGGGCGACGGTGATCACCGGACCCAACTCGGGCGGCAAGACGCGCCTGCTCCAGACGCTGGGCCTGTGCCAGGTCCTGGGCCAGGCGGGCCTCTGGGTGCCGGCGGCCGAGGCGCGCCTGCCGCTGATCGAGGGCCTCTTCGTGTCGCTCGTCGAGAGCGAGACCTCGGATCAGGCCGAGGGCCGCCTGGGGCGCGAGATGCTGCGCATCCGCGGCCTCTTCGCGGGCGTGACGTCGCCGGCCATGGTGATCCTCGACGAGCTGTGCTCGGGGACCAACCCGTCGGAGGGCACGGAGATGTTCTCGCTGGTCTTGCGGCTCCTCGAGCGGCTCGGCACGGTGGCCTTCATCAGCACCCACTTCCTGGACTACGCCCAGACGCTCGCCGAAGCGCCGCCGATCCCGGGCCTCGAGTTCCTCCAGGTGGAGATCGACGACGCCCAGCGCTCGACCTACCAGTTCCTGCCGGGGGTGGCGGCGACCTCGCTGGCGGCGGTCACCGCCGAGCGGCTGGGGGTGACCTTCGAGCAGCTCGCCGAGCTCATCGAGCACCGGCGGGCTTGCGCTTGACGTCGCGAGCTCGGCGACGGTGATGCTCGTCCTCCTCGACCAGGGCCAGCTTCGGCCGCCCAATCGCGTGGAACCTTTCGCCGCTTGGGACGTTCTTGAGGGAGAGACCAACCCGAGGACGTCCCATGCGCCAGCTTCTCCATGCCCTCCGCACGCTCGCCCGCACCCCGGCCTTCACCCTGTTGTCGATTCTCACCCTGGCGATCGGCATCGCCGCCACGACCGCGATCTTCAGCGTCGTCAACGGCGTCCTGCTGCGGCCGTTGCCGTACCCGCAGCCCGAGCGGCTGGTCAACGTGAGCCATGAAGCCCCGGGGCTCCACCTCGACTCCATGGGCATGTCCGAC
>DASWIG010000203.1:0-8424 GCA_036397835.1 Thermoanaerobaculia bacterium | reverse complement strand
GGCGACGAGCGGTGCAGGGTCTGCGCCAGATGCTCTTTCCCCACGCCGGTCTCGCCGACGATGAGCACCGGCAGGTCGTTGCCCACCAGCGGCCGCATCTGCTGGTAGAGCGAGGTCATGGCGGGGGACGCGCAGCGCACGAGACCGTCGGGGAATCGGAGGGCCGCCGGATCGGCGCGGGCCACGGCAGGCTCCCGGGCCGGCCAACCAAGCTCCAGTACCGCCAACCACGAGGAAAGCGAGCCGGCCGGCGGCTCCCGTGCCGCGCCGGAGACCACCAGCCCGCGCGGGCTTCCGCTCAAGTCCGTCATCACGGCCGCCACCCCTGGCTGCCGAAGCCGCGCCCGGCGCGACCCTCGGCGGCGACAGTGCCAGGCCGCCGACGCCAGCTCGGCGGCCTCCGGCGCCACCTTCCCTGCCGCCGCCACCAGGGCCGGCGGCGTCCCGTCGCCGCCGGGATCGAGCGCGGCGACGCCGTCCGCCTCCAGGGCGGCGCGCAGCTCCTCCAGGGCGCCGCCCAGCTCCCCCGGCGTCGCCTGAAGCGAGCGCGCCAGCGACTCGACGCGGGAACCCCGGCCGCCGCGACGTTCGTCCTCGGTCTGCGTCGCGTCCGCGTCGGTCCCGGCGGACATGACGGAGGACGCCGAGTCGGGCATCGCCTCGGGCATCCCCTCGACGGCCAGCTCCCCGTCCTCCGCCTCGAGCTCCTCGACCCGCAGCGATACCGGACCGAAGGTCACCAGGTCGCCGGGGCGGACCTCGGCCCGCCGCACCCGGGTGCCGTTGACGAAGGTGCCGTTCTTGCTTCCGGCGTCGATCAACCGCAGCCGCCCGGGCTCGGCCACCAGCACCGCGTGGCGGCGAGAGACGCCGTCGCGCTCGAGCCGCAGGTCGCAGTCGCGGCCGCTGCCCAGGTGATGGGTTCCGGGACTCAGCGCCAGCCTCACGTCCTCGTTCTCGGCCGTCCCGTGCAGGCGTAGCCACCGCGGGGACGGACGGGTCTCGGATTCTGATGCGATGGATCGGGGTTGGGACACGCTGCAGTCCTCCGGCGTGGGTTGGAGGAGCCGGATCCGCCCGAATCCTCTCACGTCGGACTCGCCGAGGCTCGCCCGGGCGACGCCGGCGGCGGCTCCGAGGCATAATGTCGAGACCGGCGAGGGATTGCGTCCCCAAGGCGACTCTTACAAGACGAACCTGCTCACCAGGAGAGCGCACCATGAGTCCCACTTTGATCTTCTTGCTCGCCCTGACCACGTGGCCACACACCGGCGCGCCCGCCGCGCTCCACGAGTCGACGATCCAGGCCGTCCGCGACGCCGCCGAGCGGCCGGGCCGCCCCTTCGACCAGCCCGACCGCGCCGAGCGCTACTACGCCGAGCAGCGGCTGCCGGCGGGCCGCGACGTCGACCCGATGCGGCTCTACGCCGCCGCCCTCGACCACATGGAACGGCTGCCGCGCTACTCGTCCCGTCTCGGCCGCGAGCTGACGGACCGCGGCCGGCTCGCCGTCAAGGCCGAGCTCGCCGCCTGGGAGCACCTCGGCCCCGGCAACATCGGCGGACGCACCCGCGCCATCCTCATCCATCCGGACAAGCCGCGAATCCGCTGGGCCGCGGGCGTGTCGGGCGGCGTCTGGAAGACCGAGGACGGCGGCGCCTCCTGGCGTCCGCAGGCCGACCTGATGCCCAACATCGCGGTCAATTCGATGGCCATGGACCCCGGCGATCCCGACGTGATCTACGCCGGCACCGGCGAGGGCTTCTTCCGCGAGGAGGTGCGCGAGACGTCGCTGCCGCTGCGCGGCGCCGGGATCTTCAAGACCACCGACGGCGGCGCCACCTGGACTCGCCTGCCCGAGACCTTCAGCGACGATTTCCGCTGGGTCAACGCCATCGCCGTCAGCCACGGCAACCCGCGTCGCCTCTACGCCGCGACCCGCACCGGCGTCTGGCGCTCCCTGAACGCCGGCAACACCTGGCGGCGCGTACACGCCACCGAGGTCAAGGGCGGCTGCCTCGACCTGGCGATCCGCAGCGACCGCCCCGGCGACGTCGTCTTCGCCTCCTGCGGCACCTTCGAGCAGGCCACCGTCTACCGCAATCCGCGGGCGCACGCCGGCGGTGGCTGGCTGCCGGTATTGACGGAGGCGGGCATGGGCCGCACCTCCCTCGCCCTGGCGCCGTCGAACCAGGACGTGATCTACGCTCTCTCGGCGAGCTACCTGCCGGGCCCCGGCGGGAGGTTCATGGGCGGCCTCCACGCGGTGTTCCGCTCCGACCGCGCCGGCACGTCCGGAAGCTGGGAGGCGGTGACGCGCAACACCGATCCGGACAAGATCGACACCCTGCTGCTGACCAACGCGCCGGTGGCCAACCTGGTGGCCTGCGGGTTCGGCACCCAGGACGGCTATTCGACCCTCGGCTGGTACACCAACGAGATCGCCGTCGACCCGACCGATCCCGACGTGGTCTTCGCCGGCGGCGTCGACCTCTTCCGCTCCGACGACGGCGGCCGGAGCTGGGGGGTGATCACCTACTGGTACGCGTCGCCCCCCTCGGCCCACGCCGACCAGCACGCGGTCGTCTTCCATCCGCGCTACGACGGCGCGGGCAACCAGGTGATGCTCGTCGGCGGCGACGGCGGCGTGTGGCTCACGCCCAACGCGCGGGCCGCCAAGGCCACCGGCGCGCAGGCGACCTGCAACCCGGCCAACAGCGCGGTGCGCTGGTTCCCGCTCAACCACAACTACGGCGTGACGCAGTTCTACCACGGCGCCGCCTTCCCGGACGGCCAGCGCTACTTCGGCGGCACCCAGGACAACGGCACCGTCCTCGGCCGCGACGCCGCCGGCGTCGACGGCTGGGAACACGTCCTCGGCGGCGACGGCGGCTACGTGGCCGTCGACCCCCGCAACCCGAACGTGGTCTACGCCTCGAGCCAGGGCAAGTCGCTGGCCAAGTCCGTCGACGGCGGCGCCACGTTCCGGGGAGCGACGAACGGCATCACCGACGTCGACTTCGGCGCCGGGGTGGACGACAACGGCGACTTCCTCTTCATCGTGCCCTACGTGCTCGACCCGAGCGCGCCGGACCGCCTGTGGTACGGCGGCCGCCGCCTGTGGACGACGACGGACGGCGCCGCCACGTGGCGTCCGGCGTCGACGCCGTGGCCGAGCGGCGGCCGGATGTCGGCGGTGGCCGTGTCGCCGGTCGACTCGAACCGGGTGGTGGTGGGCCTCAACGACGGCACGATCCACTACCAGGACCAGGCGGGGGCCGCCGGCGCCGACACGCAGTGGCCATCGGCGCGTCCGCGGGCTGGTTTCGTCTCGTGGCTGGCGTTCGACCCGGTGGACCCCTTGCGCGTCTACGCCACCTACGCCACCTTCGGCGGCAAGCACGTGTGGACGAGTGCCGACGGCGGCGCCACCTGGCGCCAGCTCGACGGCAACGGCCCGCGCCGCCTGCCGAACCTGCCCGTCCACTCGATCGTCGCCGATCCCGGCGACCCCCAGCGCCTCTTCGTGGGCACCGACCTGGGCGTCTTCACGTCGACGACGGGAGGCATCCGTTGGGCGGTGGAAAACACGGGCTTCGCCAACGCGCTGACGGAGACGCTCCAGATCCAGTCCGCCGGCGGCGCGACGTGGCTTTTCGCGTTCACCCACGGGAGGGGAGCGTGGCGGGTGGAGCTATCCCCGTAGGGGCCGGCCCAGGCGCCACACGAGCTCCTGGTCGGGAGCGATCGCCTTCAGCAACTTCTCGAGCTTCTCGATCGTGGGGACCGTCTGGCCCTGCTCGTAGCGCGCGTAGGCGTTGCGCGATTTCTGCTCGAGGAGCTTCGCCGCTTCGGCCAGGCTGATGCCGCGCTTCTCCCGCTGCCGGCGGAGGAGCAAGGCCACCAGCGTCTTCACGTCGTTGGCACCGATCTCGAAACGGTCCTCGGAGCCAGGATGGACTGTGACCTCGAAGTCGGGCTCGCTCGCCATCGTCTCGACGAGGTCCTTGATCATCTCGTAGGCCTCGCCGCGGGATCTTCCCTGCGTCAGCGCTCTGGTCGCCAAGCTCGTGGGCTGTGCCCTCGGCACCAGGACGCCTGGCGAGTGGAGCTGATTCCAGCAGAATGACCACGGAATGGTCGATTTGCCGTGCAAATTGACCACGGAGCGGTCGATTTGCTAGGCTGACGGCCATGCTCTCCCGCCTCCTCGCCGACCGGCTGCCGCGCTCCGCGCCGCCGCGCCGCCTCGTCGTGATGACCGGCGCGCGTCAGGTCGGCAAGACGACCCTGGCCCGCGAGCTCTACGGCGACCTCCTCTACCTCAACCTGGACTCCCCGGGCGAGCGTGACCGCCTCGCCGGCGTGCCCGCCGAGGGCTGGGCGAAGACGGTCGGGACGGCGGTGCTCGACGAGGTCCAGAAGACCCCTGACGCGCTCGAAAAGATCAAGTGGGCCTACGACGCCGGCGCCCTCGACTTCTCCGTGCTGCTCGGCTCATCGCGCATCCTGCTGCTCGACCAGGTTCGCGAGAGCCTGGCCGGACGGGTCTTCCTCTACGAGCTGTGGCCGCTGACGGTGGCGGAGCTCGCGTCCTGGTACGGCGGCGAGCTGTGCCGGCGCCCCCTCCTCGTCCAGTTGATCACGGAGCCCGAGCGAGCTCTGGCGCGGCTGGCCGAAGTCGCGGGCGCCAAGGTGGGGCCGGCGGTCGGCGCGGCACAGAGCGCCGTGCGCCACCTGCTGGAATGGGGCGGTCTGCCGGCGCTCTTGGAGTACCAGGGCGACGACCGGTTGGAGTGGCTGGAGTCTTATCAGGCGACCTACTTGGAGCGCGACCTCGCGGACCTGGCCCGGTTGCGCGACCTGGAAGCCTTCGTGACCTGCCACCGGCTCGCCGCCCTGCGCGCCGGGTGCCTGCTCTCCTATTCCGAGCTGGCCCGCGACGCCGGCGTGCCGGTGACGACGGTCCGGCGGTACCTGCGCTACCTCGAGCTCTCCTATCAAACCCTGCGGCTGCCGCCGTGGGCGGGCAATCCCGCCGTGCGCCTGGTCAAGACGCCGAAGCTGGTGTGGTTCGACCTCGGGGTGCAGCGGGTGCTCTCCGGGCAGCTCCGCGGTCTCACCGGCGAGCAATACGAAGCGGCGGTCGTCGGCCAGATCCTGACGACGCTGCAGGCGCTCGGAGCACGGGCGGAGAGCTCGTTCCTGCGCACCGCCGGCAAGCTGGAGGTCGACCTGATCCTCGAACCCCAGGACGCCCTCCTCGCTTTCGAGGTCAAGGGCCGCGGCGAGGTGAGCGCGCGCGACGCGAGGTCCATCGAGCGGGCTCGCGGCGTTCTCGGCGAGCGCTACCGAGCCGGCGTCGTCGTCTATCGCGGCGAGCGCGTCGAGCGGTTGACCGAGACCGTCTACGCGGTGCCGGATTGGTGGCTGCTCGGTTTCGAGGAATAGGGCGTCGCGAATCGCCAGGCGGAGCCTGAGGTCGATTCGATTTCAACCGCCGGCGCTCGCCGCGATCGCCGCGATGACCACGACGATCAGGATGATCGCGTAGATCACCATCACGACGACCGTGAGCACGCCGATCAGGCGCCAGAAAGAATATTGGCGCTCGAGCGCCTCCTCCATCGCCACGGCGCCGCCGCCACCTACGAGCTTGCGGATGGCGCCCGCGTATTTCATCAAGAACCAGCAGGGAAAGAAATAGATCACCGCGATGAGCAGATAGACCAGGCCCATCCCCACGCCCATGCCGGCGGCCATTCCCAGGTTGTCGCCGCCGGTCACGGCCGTCATCACCGCCAACCCGAGGCCCACCACGATCATGAGACCCGTGGCGATGAAGCCCATGATGGCGATCAGCAGCACCCAGGGGCGCGTCTTGCTCAGGAGCGCGATCATGCGGGGCGTGACCCCTGACGCCGTGGACGGCGCCGCGGTCAGGTCCGCCTGCGGAGGACGATAGAAGTTCTGGTTTTCCATGGGACGTCTCCTCGAAGGGAAGGAAGTTGCGAAGCGCGGGAAGAGTACCACAGTCGCCGATCCGCTCGTGGGCCGCGAGACCGATTGCCGCTAGACTGACCGCGATGATCAGGACCGAGCGCCGAGTACGCCGTCTCGACGGCTGGGGCTTCGCCGGCGAGATGCTGCCGCCGTCGCCGGCGCTGCTCGCCTGGCTCGACGCGCGTCTCGGCCCGGGCGAGCCCTTTCCGATCTTCGAACCCGCGGCGTTCCGGCCCGCCGAGCCGGCGGCGTTGCCGGAGCTCGGCTGCGACGCCAGCCGCGACGGCGTCGAGCGCCTGCGCCACGCCCGCGGACGGGGCTTCTGCGACCTCGTGCGCCTGCGCTCCGGCACCGTGCCCGCGCTGCCCGACGCCGTGGCTCGTCCGGCGGACCCGGGAGAGCTCGAAGCTCTGCTCCGCGCCGCCCACGACCACGGCCTGCGGGTGATCCCGTGGGGCGGCGGCACCTCGGTGACCGGCGGCGTCAACGCGCTGGCCGGCGAGGCGCCTCTGGTGGCCGTGGACCTCGCGGCCCTCTCCGGTCTCGAGGAGCTCGACGAGACCTCGGGCCTCGCCACTTTCGGCGCCGGCTCCACGGGACCGCAGGTCGAAGCGGCCCTGGAGCCCCGCGGCTTCACCCTCGGCCACTTCCCGCAGTCGTGGGAGCTCTCGACGCTGGGCGGCTGGATCGCGACCCGCTCGACCGGCCAGGAGTCGCTCGCCTACGGCCGCATCGAGCAGTTGGTGGCGGGGCTCGACCTCGTCGCTCCGGCGGGGCGCCTGCGCCTGCCCGCGTTGCCGGCCTCGGCGGCCGGCCCCGACCTGCGCCAGCTCGTGCTGGGCTCCGAGGGACGCCTGGGCGTCGTCACCCGGGCCACCGTGCGGGTGCGGCGACGCCCCGAGGCGGGGCGCGTGGAAGCCGTGCTCCTGCCCGCCTGGACGCCCGCCGTCGCGGCGGCGCGCGAGCTTGTGCAGAGCGGCGTGCCGCTGGCGATGCTGCGCCTCTCGGACGGCGCCGAGACCGAGGTGGCGATGGCCGTGGGCCTGGCGAAGAGCCCGTTCGCGCCGCTGGCGCGCGGCTGGCTCCGGCTGCGCGGCGTCGGCCCCGGAAGCTGCCTGCTGCTGCTCGGTGCTCACGGCTCATGGAACGCGGTCGACGCCGCCTTCGAGGAGGCGCGCACCGTGCTGCGTCCCTACGGCGCGGCGTGGCTCGGCGTACGCCCCGGACGGCGTTGGACGCGCGACCGCTTCCGTCATCCCTACCTGCGCGACGCCCTGCTCGACCGCGGCGTCGCCACCGACACCCTGGAGACGGCGGCCCCCTGGTCGCGTCTCGACGCCCTCTACGCGGCGGTGCGCGAGGCCCTGGCGCCGGCGGCCGCGGACGGCGAGCGCGAGGTCCCGGTGCTCTGCCACCTCTCCCATCCGTACCGCGACGGCGCCTCGCTCTACTTCACGTTCTTCTTCCGCTGTCCCACCGATCCCGACGCCGCCGTGGCGCGTTGGGCCGGCCTCAAGCGCCGCGCCACGGCCGCGCTGACCGCCGCCGGCGGCACCGTGAGCCATCACCACGGCGTCGGCTCATGGCATGCGCCGTGGTATGCCGCCGAGGTCGGCGAGAGCGGCCTCGCGGTGGTCCGCCGCGCCGCCGCCGAGCTCGACCCGCGCGGCGTGCTCAATCCCCACGTCCTGCTCGACGGCGCGGACCGGCTGGAGGAATGAAAAAGCTCGCTCGTCGGCTCGCGGAAATCCCCCCCAGCCCCCCTTTCTCAAAGGGGGGAGCCAGAATCCGGAATCCGGCTCCCCCTCTTTTAAGAAAGGAGGGGGTTGGGGGGAGGATTTCTCCCGATGGGAGAACCAGACTGGAAGACCGACATGTTCCATCCCGGCTGGCGTGAGGAGGCTCTGGCGTCGCTCGCGGAGCCGTTCGACCTGGTCGTCCTGGGCGGCGGGATCAACGGCTGCGGCGTCTTCTTCGACGCCGCCCAGCGCGGCCTGCGCACGCTCCTCGTCGAGCGCGACGACCTCGCCGCCGGCACCTCGTCGCGCTCCTCGAAGCTGATCCACGGCGGGCTGCGCTACCTGCGGCAACTGCAATTCCGCGTCACCCGCTCCTCGTGCCGCGAACGCGACCGGCTGCTGCGCCTCTCGCCCCACCTCGTCGAGCCCCTCAGCTTCCTCTACCCGTCCTACCGAAGCTATCGGACGCCCGCCTGGCAGATCGAGCTCGGCCTGCGCTTCTACGACCGCCTGACGACCCAACCTCAGAGACACACGCGCCTGTCGCCGGACGAGCTGGCGGTGCTCGCCCCGGGCCTGCCGCGCGAGGGCCTCGAGCGTGCCCTCGCCTACACCGACGCACGCGCCGACGACGCCCGACTCACCCTGGCGGTGGCTGCCACCGGCGCCGCCTACGGCGGCC
>DASWIG010000202.1:0-8068 GCA_036397835.1 Thermoanaerobaculia bacterium | reverse complement strand
GAGCGAGCGACGCTGGCCCGGCGAGCTCTGAGGACGCTGGTGCGTCCCGCACGCGGCCGCCAGACGATCCAGGACGACGCCGATGTAAGAATCGGCCGCGCCGAGCGTTGTGGTGTATGAGGACGATTCGAACCGAGGAGGAACCGATGTGCTAGCAGCCGTCAACGCCAGCGACCCGCCCCACGCCTCGCCGAGCGACCTGGAGGGCATCTTCCAGCGCCATCACTCCCAGGTCTTCGCCACGGCGTACCGCATGACGGGCAGCGCCCAGGACGCCGAGGACGTGCTCCAGACCGTCTTTCTCCGGCTCTTGCGCCGCCGCGCCGAGCTCGACCTCTCGCCGAGCCCGGTGAGCTACCTCCACCGCGCCGCGGTCAACGCGGCCCTCGACCTGATGCGCGCCCGCAGCCGGGCGCGGCAGGTCGCGCTCGACGAGATCGACGTGCCGCTGGCCAACGGCCATCCGGCCACCAGCCCGCAGCGCCGGCAGGAGGACCGCGAGATGCGCGGCGCCTTGCGCCAGGCGATGACCCAGCTCCCGCCCAAGAGCGCCGAAATCTTCGCCCTCAGGTTCCTCCAAGACCTCCCCAACCGGGAGATCGCCCTGGCCCTGGGGATGTCGCAGACCGCGGTGGGCGTGGCCCTGCACCGCGCCCGCAACCAGGTCAAGAAAGAGCTCCACTCCATCGTAAGAGGTGACGCATCATGAAGAACCACCGCGAAGTCGAAACGCTGCTCGATCAGGCGACGGCGCAAATCCGCGCCGCCGAGCCGGATCCGCAGCGCGTCCGGGAAGCCGCGGACCGCGTATGGGCGCGGCTGACGAGCGCCTCGGCCGCCACCGCGGCCGGCGCCGCCGAGATCGAGGAGATCCGCGGCTGCGAGGACTACCAGGCGCTGATCCCGGCCTACCTGGCGGGCAGCCTGCCGGAGGCCCGCCGCCTGCTGCTCGAAGACCACTCCCGCGAGTGCGTGCCTTGCCGCCGCGCGCTCAAACAGGCCCGCGAGGGCAAGCCGCCGGCGCCGCCGGCGCCGCGGCGCGCCGGCAAGGTGGTGGCGTTCCCCTTCCCGCCCGCCGTCCTGCGCTGGGCCGCCGCGGCGGTGCTCGCCGTGGGCGTCGGCGCGGCGCTCTACGTGCTGTCCGGGATGCTGCTCTACGGCGGCGTCGCCGCCACCGTAGAGACCGTCGACGGCCAGCTCTTCCGGGTGACCGAGACCGCCCACCTGCCGGTGGCCGCGGGCGACGACGTCCGCCGCGGCGAGGTGCTGCGCACCGGCCGCGCCGGCGACGCCGTGCTGCGGCTCGCGGACGGCTCGCGGATCGAGGTCCGCGAGCGCTCCGAGCTCTCGCTCTCCGACGGCCATCGCGGCACCACCGTCGAGCTCGAGCGCGGCAACGTGATCGTCGAGGCCGCCGCGCAGCGCCGCCGCCACCTCTACGTGGAGACCGACGACTGCCTGGTCTCGGTGACCGGCACCATCTTCTCGGTCAACCACGGCACCAAGGGGTCGCGCGTGTCGGTCGTCGAGGGCGAGGTCTACGTGGCCCACGGCGGCGAAGAGACCGTGCTCCATCCCGGCGAGCAGATCGCCACCCACGCCCGCCTCGGCGCCGTGCCGGTGGAGGACGAGATCGCCTGGAGCCGCAACGTCGACGAGTACGTCGAGCTGCTGCGCGAGTACCAGGACCTGCGCCGCGAGCTCAAGTCGCAGGTGCCGCCGCCGGGCCTGCGCTTCGACACCCGGCTCCTCGACCTGATGCCGGAGGGCACGGTGCTCTACGCCGCCCTGCCCAACCTCTCCGAGACCGTGGCCAAGACCCACCAGGTCATCCAGCAGCAGATCGCGACCAGCCCGGTGCTCAGCAAGTGGTGGCAGCAGCAGCGCCAGCACGCCCTGCCGTTCGAGCCCATGATGGACGAGGTGGTCGGCAAGTTCTCCGAGTTCGGCGCCTACCTCGGCGAAGAGATGGTGGTCGGCGCCCAGAGCGGCTCCGGCGAGCTCGAGGACTTCTCGGGACCGCTGGTGCTGGCACTCGTGGTCGACGGCGCCGGGCTGCGTGCCTTCATCGAGCAGCAGCTCGACGAGCACGGCGTCGACGGCGAGGTCGCCTTCCTCGACGATCCCTTCGCCTCCGGCGCGCCCCAAGCAGAGGTCTACATCTGGGTGCACGACGACCTGGCGGTGGGCTCGCCGCACCTGGGCCGGGTGCGGCAGGTGGCCTCGTTCGTCCTCCAGGGCACCGCCAACCCGTTCGTCGGCGACGACTTCCACCAGCGTATCGCCGAGCTCTACGCCGACGGCGTCGAGATCCTGGTGGCGGTGGACCTCGAGGGCGTGATCGCCGCCGCCGTCGAGAACGCCGAGCCCGGCCAGGCCGAGGTTTTCG
The DNA here is from genome assembly GCA_036397835.1 of Thermoanaerobaculia bacterium. GTDB lineage: Bacteria > Acidobacteriota > Thermoanaerobaculia > Multivoradales > J023 > DASWIG01. The sequence goes on along the minus strand of DASWIG010000202.1, from coordinate 5,679 downwards.
CCCGCCTCGGCATGCTCGACGCCCAGCACCTCATGGTGCAGCAGCGCCACGCCGGCAACGTCGAGCACCGCGCGGTGCTCACCTTCGGCAAGCCGCGCAGCGGTCTCGCCTCCTGGCTCGCCGAGCCGGCTCCCATGGGGGCCCTCGATTTCGTGTCGGCGGAAGCGCGGCTGGTGGGCGCCTTCGTGCTCAAGGATCCGCAAGCGATGCTCGAGGACGCGATGAGCTTCAGCGGCGCGGCCGAGACCGACCAGGTCTTCCGCGAGTTCCGCGAAGTCTTCGGCCTCGAGCTCGACGACTTCGTGGACGTGCTCGGCGGCGAGCTCGCCTTCGCCGTCGACGGTCCGCTGCTGCCCACGCCGTCGTGGAAACTGATCCTCGAGGTCTACGACCCGGCGCGGTTCCAGTGGATCCTCGAGCAGGGGCTGGTCGAGGCCAACCTGAGGCTGGCCGAGGCCGGCTACCCGCCGCTCGAGCTGACCGCGGAAGAGGTCGGCGGCCGCACCTACTACAAGCTGCCGATCAAGGCCGTGGAGGTGCACTACACCTACGTCGAGGGCTACCTGTTGGCGGCACCGAGCCGCGCGCTGCTCGACCGCGCGATCCGTTACCGCGACTCCGGCTACACGATCACCGAGTCGTCGCGCTTCGCCAGCCTCTTGCCGGTCGACGGGCGCAACAACTTCTCGGCCCTGGTCTACCAGGACCTCTCGGGCGTGTTGCAGGAGGCCGCCGAGTTCTTCGGCGAGTCGCTCACGCCCGAGCAGCGCGCGGCCCTCGGCGAATTCACCGCCCAGGCCCAGCCCACCCTGGGCTACGCCTACGCCGAGGAGAGGCGGATCGTGGGGGCCGCGATGAGCGAGACCGACGTGATGAGCGCGCTCGTCCAGCGGATGCTGGGGCTCGAGAACCCGCTCGGCTTCGCGTCGATCCTGGGCGAGCTGCCGCTCGGCGACCTGTGAAGAACCCTCACCCCCAACCCCCTCTCCCAGGAGGAGAGGGGGGCTTCCGGATCCCTTCTCCCCTCTCCCCCTGGGAGAGGGGCCGGGGGTGAGGGTTCCCCGCTGTAACCTGCCGCGTCGCCTTCTCGTAGTAACCCTCCGAGCGCCGGCTTTGCTTTCCGGCCGCCCGCCTGCCAAGATACCGGGCGTCAGAATCTCAAATCGATCCGTACCGTATTCAGATCGCCATGGAATCGATCATCGAGCTCGACGGTCTCTCGGTCCACTTCGGCCGGCTGCAGGCCTTGAAGAGCCTCACCGGCTCCTACACGGCCCGTTCCCTGGGGCTGCTCGGCCCCAACGGCGCCGGCAAGACCACCCTCATCCACACCCTGCTGGGCTTCCACCGGCCGTCGGCCGGCACCGCCCGCGTCTTCGGCAACGACATCCTCCACCAGGACAAGGCGGCGCGGGCGCTGATCGGCTACATGCCGGAGCGCGACAGCTTCATCGCCGGCATGTCGGCGGTGCGTTTCGTGCGCATGATGGCGGAGCTCTCGGGCATCCCGGCGGCGCACGCGCTCGAGCGCGCCCACGAGGCCCTCTTCTTCGTCGGCCTCGGCGAGTCGCGCTACCGCAACCTCGAGGAGTACTCCCAGGGCATGAAGCAGCGCGCCAAGCTGGCCCAGGCCCTGGTTCACGGGCCGCGCCTGCTCTTCCTCGACGAGCCCACCAACGGCCTTGACCCGCCGGCGCGCGAGCGCATGATCCGGCTCATCAAGGCGATCCGCGACACCGGCGAGGTCCACGTGGTGCTCTCCTCGCACCTGCTGCGCGACGTCGAGGAGTGCTGCGAGGAGGTGCTGATCCTGAACCGCGGCGAGATCGCCTGCCACTGCAACCTCGAGGAGGAGCGGCGCGCCAACCGCAAGTTCCTGGAGCTCGAGGCGCGCGGCGACGTCGACGGCTACGTGGAGGCGATCCGCGCCCTGGGCGTGGAGTGCGTGCCCTACCGCAAGCGCCGGCTCAAGATGGTGCTGCCCCCCGAGGTCGAGATCCGCGAGCTCTACCGCCTGGCGGCCGAGCGGCGCATCGAGATCCGCCACCTCGACTACAAGAAAGACTCGCTGCAGGACATCTTCTTGAAGGCGATGGAAGAGAAACCCGCGCCCGCCGCCCAGTGAGGGACGATCGATGGCCGTCTACGACCGCACCTACCGGCGCTACCAGGGACCCGTCACCTCGCAGACGTGGCGATTCCTGGTGGTGTCGCACTACGTCTTGAAGGACGTCTTCAAGTCGAAGCTCCTGGTCTTCTTCTACGCGCTCTGCTTCGTTTATCCCCTCGTCCTGGGCGTGAGCATCTACCTGCGCAACAACCTCGACCGTCTGGGACAGATCCTGCCGCAAGAGGCCCTGGAGCAGTTTCAGGTCGACGCGGGAACGTTCGCGGGCTTCCTTTATTCTCAAGGGTTTCTCGCGTTCTTCCTGACGGTGGTGATTGGTCCCCGGCTGATCTCGCGCGATCTCGCCAACAACGGACTGCCGCTCTATCTGAGCCGTCCGATCTCGCGCGCCCAATACGTGCTCGGCAAGCTCTCGGTGATCTTCATCCTGCTCTCGGGCATCACCTGGGTGCCCGGGCTCATGCTCTTCGCCCTCCAGAGCGCGCTCGACAAGGGAGACTGGATGACGCGTCACCTGCGCGTGGCGGCGGGGATGACGCTCGGCTCCTGGGTGTGGATCCTCCTGCTCGCCGTCATCGCCCTGGCGCTCTCGGCCTGGGTCAAATGGCGACCGGTCGCCGCTTTCCTGATGTTCATGATCTTCGCCAGCGGCTCGTTCTTCGCGCTGATCCTCAACCTGCTCTTCTTCGGCGGAGCCCGGGAGCGGGCCTGGGGCTACCTGGTCGATCCCGGCCGCCTGATCGTCATCGTGTGGTCGGGCCTCTTGGGCACCGAACCTCCCGACGGCCCGCCGGTGGCGCTGGCCTGGATCGCGCTCGCGGCGATGACGGCGTTCCTGCTCTGGGTGCTCAACCGCAAGCTGCGCGCCTACGAGGTGGTGACCTGATGAGCGAACCGACGGCCGAGACCATCGTCTTCGACAACGTCTCCAAGTTCTACGGCGAGGTGCTGGGCGTCAACCGAGTCCATCTCGTGCTGGCTCCTGGAATCACCGGGCTCGTAGGGCCCAACGGCTCGGGCAAGACCACGCTGATGAACCTGGTCACCGGGCTGCTCAAGCCCTCCGAAGGTTCCATCCGGGTGCTCGACCTGCCGCCGGACCGGCCCGAGCTCCTTTTCTCCGAGATCGGATATTGCACCCAGTACGACGCGTTCCCTCGCGGCATGTCCGGCTATCAGTTCATCTACTCGTTCCTGCGCGTCCACGGCTACGTCCACGGCGAGGCCGAGCGGCTGACCTGGAAAGCGCTCGAACGGGTCAACATGACCGAGGCCGCCCACCGCCGCCTCGACGGCTACAGCAAGGGCATGCGCCAGCGGGTGCGGGTGGCCCAGGCGATCAGCCACGAGCCCCGCATCCTGGTGCTCGACGAGCCCTTGAACGGCCTCGACCCGATGGCCCGCGCCGAGGTGTCGCGCGTCTTCGAACAGCTCGCCGGCCAGGGCTGCCACGTGATCATCTCGAGCCACATCCTGCACGAGGTGGACATGTTCTCCGACCAGGTGGTCTTCCTGAGCGGCGGCTACGTGGTGGCCGAGGGCGACGTCACCGGCGTGCGCACCGACATCGAGGAGAACAAGCCGATCCAGGTGCTGGTGCGCTGCGACAAGCCCGGATTGGTGGCGACCCGGCTGTTCGCCGCGGGCGCCGCGGTGGAGGTCGGCCTCAGCGAGGACCTGGGCGGCCTCCTCACCCGCACCCGTGACCCCGAGAAGTTCTACCTCCTCTTGAACGACGTGGTGCTCGGGGACGACGTGACGATCGAGAGCGTCTCGGTCGCCGACGCCAACGTGCGGGCCGTCTATCAATACCTGATCGGCAGCGAAGGAGAACCGCGATGAGCCCGGCGATGAGCGACACAGCCGGCGGAGCCCGGCCGGTGGCTTCCCGCCCGGCCCCCGAGGGACTCTTCAAGCGGCAGCTCGCCGGCATCTTGCGGCTCGAGCTGCGCAGGAGCCTCCTGGGCCGCCGCGCTTTGGGCCTTTACTTCCTGGCCTTCGCGCCGGTCTTGCTGATCGCCCTGTGGGCGGCGACGCCTCTGCCGCAGAAGCTCTACGAGGGACCGGCCCAGACGGCGAACCAGATCGCCATCTTGTTCCAGTTCTACCTGCGGTTCTCGATCTATCTCAGCGCGCTCCTGATGTTCATGAGCCTCTTCCGCAACGAGCTGCTCGAGCGCAGCCTCCACTACTACTTCCTCACGCCTGTACGGCGCGAGGTCCTGGTGGCGGGGAAGTATCTCGCCGCGCTCTTCTCGGCCTGGATCGCCTTCTTCATCGGCACGGTGGCGCTCTATCTTCTCTCGTGCGTGCCCTGGGGTCTGGGCGAGCTCGGCCGCTACCTCTTCCGCGGGCCGGGTCTCGCCAACCTCACGGCCTACGTGGTCACCGCGCTCCTCGCGGTAGCCGGATACGGCGCGGTGTTCATGCTCGTGGGTCAGTACTTCAAGAACCCGGTGATCCCCGGACTCGTGATCTGGGGGTGGGAGCTCATCAACCCGCTGCTGCCCGCCACCTTGAAGAAGGTGAGCGTGGTCTTCTACCTCCAGTCGTTTTACCCGGTGCCGCCCCCCGAGAGCGCCTCGGGCTGGCTGTTCGAGCTCTTCAGAGTGCTCGCCGAGCCGCCGCCGGCCTGGGCGTCGGTCCTGGGACTGATCGTCTTCACCGGCCTGGTCATCCTCGCCGCCGGGTGGCGGGCGCGCAACATGGAAGTCGTCTACGGCGACGACTGAGCTTCAGCCAGCAAAGACCTCGTCGAGATTCTTCGCCTTGAGGACGCGGACGCCCCATCCGAGGAGCTGATCGACATTGGCTCGTTCCAGGCGGTCAACGACCTCTGCAGGCAGCGGGCCGAACTTGCTCGTGAGCTGACGGAGAAGCAGAGCGAGCTCACCCTTCCGGAGACCGACCTGTTCGCCCTTCTGGAGACCGACCTGTTCGCCCTTGCGGAGGCCGACCTCCTCTCCCTCCGCGCGTCCCTCCGCGCGTCCTTCAAGGTGGACGCTCTTCTTCCATTCCAGGATGTTGTCCACCAGCATCGCGAAGTCCTCCAGCGTTCGTACCCTTCTGACCACGTCCGGCGGAGCCTGCGACGCGAGGAAGACCTCCGTCAACCACCGCGAGTAGACGCCGTAGAGCCGGTCGCCGCGGTCCGAGAGGATCTCCCGCAGCCGCTCGAGCCCCCTGAGGATCTCCTCAGGACCCCGGCTCTGCTCCAACTGGAACAGCGCCGCGGCACGGTTGGGCATCCGCTCCAGCTCCGAGACGTCGTAGCGCTTCACGTCGAGCGCCAGGTAGCGGAAACGCGGCCGATACCGCTCGAGCCCGGGAAGATCCACGACCAGCTCTTCGAGCTCCTCGGGAGCTTCCCAGGCCGGATCCCCATTATACAGCACGATCGGGACCACCAGCGGCAGCTCGTCCTTCGGACCGACGACACCGTTGTCGATCAGGCGCTGGTAGACCAGCGCCACGTAGGCCATCATCCGCACCGCCGCCCAGTGGTCGGGCTGGGAGAGGAACTCGAAGACGAGGACCACGTAGAGCGGCGG
>DASWIG010000201.1:0-16454 GCA_036397835.1 Thermoanaerobaculia bacterium | reverse complement strand
CGCGGCCAGGAGGGCGCCCACGAAGACCACCGCCAGCGCCAGGCCGCCGCGCAGCGGCCCGAAGAGCTTGCCGATGGTGCGCAGCAGGTCCTCGGCGAGCCGCGAGCGCTCGAGCATCGTGCCCATGAAGATGAAGAACGGCACCGCCAGCAGCACGTAGTTCGACATCACGCCGAAGATGCGCTCGGGCATGGCGTGGAGCAGCGCCCAGTCGAAATGGCCGAAGGCCACGCCGAGCCCGGCGAAGGCGAGGGCCGTGCCGCCCAGGGCGAAGGCCACCGGATAGCCCGAGAAGATCAGGGCGAAGGCGACCACGAACATGAGCGGCCCCAGCCAGTCGCCGCTCACGCTCGTACCTCCGCTTCACGCGCCGATTCGTCCTCGTCGGCGCGGCCGGAGAGCACCGCCACCTGCTTGACGATCTCCGAGACGCTCTGCAGCAAGAGCAGGGCGAAGGCGACCAGGATGACGGTCTTGATCGGGTAGCGCGGCAGGCCGCCGGGATCGGGCGAGACCTCGCGCACCGCCCACGAGTTGCGCACCGAGGGCCACGACACCCACAGGACGAAGACGCAGAAGGGGATCAGGAAGGCCACGGTGCCGGCGAGGTTGATCCAGGCGCGGCCCCGCGAACCGACGCGTCCGTAGAGGACGTCGACGCGCACGTGGGCGCCGCGCCGCAGGGCGTAGGCGGCGCCGAGCAAGAAGACCAGGCTGAAGAGGTACCACTGGAGCTCGATGTAGGCGTTGGAGCTCAGGGTCCAGCCCATGGTGTGCCCGAGCTTGCGCACCACGGCGTTGTAGGCGCCGATCAGCACCATGGCCAGGGTGAGCCAGCCGGCGCCGAGGCCGATCCATTCGCTCAAGCGGTCCAGTGCGCGCGAGATCCGTAACCAGAACGCCATCGGTCTCCTCATCCGCGCTAGAATCGGCGAAGGCTAGCACGGCGGACGCCAGGGGCCAAATCTCCGCCGGCGGGGCGAATCAAATCCCGTCGCGGTCCGTAGTGCTTCCCGAACGGACGCGCCACGGGCGCCAACGACTGGAAGGACTCGCCTCCGGAGGACGCCATGGAACTATCAGAGCTGCTCATGGGACTCATCACCGGGCTCGGTCTGAGCGCCGCCTGCGGGTTCCGCATCTTCGTGCCTTTGCTGATCATGAACCTTGCCCACCACGCCGAGTGGCTGCCGCTGAGCGGCGGCTTCGAGTGGATCGGATCGACGCCGGCGCTCATCGTCTTCGCCAGCGCCACGGTGCTCGAGATCGGGGCCTACTACATCCCCTTCGTGGACAACCTGCTCGACGCCGCGGCCGCTCCCACGGCGGTGGTGGCGGGCACGCTGGTGACGGCGTCGCAGATCGGCGACGCGAACCCGGTCCTCACCTGGAGCCTGGCGGCCATCGTCGGCGGCGGCGCCGCGGGCCTGGTGCAGGGGCTGACCACCGTCGTGCGCCAGTTCTCGGCCTTCGCCACCGCGGGCTTCGGCAACCCGCTGGTGTCCACGGCCGAGGCCGGCGCGTCGATCCTGGTGACGGTGTCGATGCTGGTCGTCCCCGTCGTCACCGTCTTCGTGGTGCTGGCGCTGCTCGTCTTCGCGGTGAAGAAGTTCTTCTACCGCGGCGCCGCCGAGCTCGAGCCGGCGGTGTAGGGAGAGGGGCCGGGGGGTGAGGGTTCTGCTAGAATGCGCGCGTGGACGCAGCGGCCCTGAAGGCCATGTCAGGATACGCGCAGCTCAAACGCCAGATCGTCAGCCAGACGGTCGCCGAGAACCTGGCCCTGATCGAGGGCCACCGGCGGCTGCTGCGCCGGCGGCGGTCGCGTCTGCGCGCGCGCCAGGCCGCTTTCCTCCTCGTGCTCTCGGGGATCGCCGCCTCGGTCCTCCCCTCGCTGCCGGTCTCCGAGCCGACGCCGGCGACGGTGGCCGCGGCGTGGGCCGGGCCCCCTCCCGAGGCCGAGGCTCCGCGGCCTGCCGCGGAGCCGATCCGGGCCGCCGGCGCGGCCGTCGAGCGCATCGACCCTTCCGTCTTCCCGCTGGCGGTGCGCCACGTCGTGCTCGACCCGGGGCACGGCGGCGAGGACCTGGGCACCCGCAACGGCGACCTGCGCGAGAAGGACCTCACCCTGGACGTGGCCCTGCGGTTGCGGGCCCTGCTCGAGGCCGAGGGCCTGCGGGTGTCGATGACCCGCGACGCCGACCGCACCCTGGTCTTGCGCGAGCGCAGCGAGCTCGCCAACCGCGTGGACGCCGACGTGTTCGTGTCGATCCACATCAACTGGATCGCCACCCGCCAGGTGCGGGGGGTGGAAACCTACTACCTCGGCCCCACCGAGGACCCGGAGCTCAACGCGCTGGCGCGGCGCGAGAACCAGCACTCCGGCTACGCCCTGGCGGATCAGAACAACATCATCCGCGGCGTGATCCTGACCGCCCAGCACGAACGCTCGCGGCGTCTCGCCGGCCTGGTACACGGGGCGCTCTACCGGTCGCTACGGCCGATCAATCCGCGGCTCGAGGACCGCGGCGTGAAGACGGCGCCGTTCGTCGTGCTGGTGGGCACCGAGATGCCGGCGATCCTCGCCGAGGTCTCGTGCCTGTCGAACGCCGAGGAGGTGGAGCTGCTGGCGCGCCCCCTCTACCGCGGCCACATCGCCGAGGCGCTCTTCCGGGGAATCCTCGGCTACGCGCGGGACGTCGAGTCGCCGTCCGAAGAGCTCTTGGGCCCGTGAGCGCGGCCGGCGTGACGGCCCGCCTCTGCTAACATGGCCGGGTGGAGCAGCTCAGGAAGGTCGTCTTCTTCGGCACCCACGAGCTCGCGGTGCCGGCGCTCGAGGCCCTGGCCGCTCTCGAGCTCGTGCCGCGGCTCGTCGTCACGCCTCCGCGGGCGGGCTTCGAGACCGACGGCGACGCGCCGCCCCATCCGGTGCAGGAATGGGCGGCGGCGCACGGCGTCACCGTGCGCTCGCCCCGCGCCGCCGGGCCCGAGCTCCACCAGGAGGTCGCCGCGCTGGCGCCTGACCTGCTGGTGGTCGTCGACTACGGCCGTCCCCTGCCGGCGGAGCTCGCCGCGGCGGCGGCGCGGGGCGCCGTCGGGGTCCATCCGAGCCTGCTGCCCAAGCTGCGCGGCCCCCACGCGCTGCGCGCCGCGCTGGCGGCGGGCGAGTCGAAGAGCGGCGTCACCGTCTACCTGGTCGACGAAGAGCCGTGGGGGGGACCGGTGATGTACCAGGAGGAGCTGGCGATCGGGCCGCGCGACACGTTCGCCGACGTGCTGCCGCGCGCCGGCGCCCTCGCCGCCGACCTTCTCGGCCAGGCGCTGGTCAAGATCGACCGCTCCAAGGGCAAGCCGCGCGGCAAGGCCCAGAACCACAAGATCGCCACCCACACGCCGCGTTTCGGCGGCCAGCACCGCAAGGCCCTGTGGACGCTCGAGTCCGCCCAGATCTACGACCGGCTGCGCGCCTACACGCCGCCGGGCCTGCTCGCCTATTACCGGTACCGTCCGGTCGAGATCTTGAACGGCATCGCCATGGACTGGGTCGTCGCGCCGAACGGCGAGACCGGCACCTATCTCGGGCTGCGGCAGGGCAAGCTGGCGGTGCTCTGCGGCGGCGCGACGGTCTTCGGCATCGAGCAGCTCTGCCGGCCGGGCACCCGGCGCCTCAGCGCCTCGGACTTCGCCCACCAGGAATCCGTGGCGGTGGGCGACCGCTTCGCCTGAGGCAGGCTCAGCCCTTCTCGAGGATCTCCCGCATCTCGGCGAAGCGCGCGCGCTCGTCGGGCCCGACCTGCGGATACTCGAGGCCGAGGCCCTTCAGTGCGTCGACCACGATGCGCGCCACCGTCGCCCGCATGTAGGGCTTGTCGTCGGCGGGGATCGCGTACCACGGCGCCCAGGGGCGCGAGGTGGCGTTCAGGGCCTCTTCGTAGGCGCTCTGGTAGGCGTCCCAATGGCCGCGCTCGGCGACGTCGCCGGCGGCGAACTTCCAGTTCTTCTCGGGCTCGTCCAGCCGGCTCAGGAAGCGCTTGCGCTGCTCCTCGCGGGAGACGTTGAGCCAGAACTTGAGGACGACGGTGCCGCTCCTCGCCAGGTGCCGCTCGTGGTCGACGATCGACGCGTAGCGCTCCTGCCAGAGCTTCTCGCCCGACGGCCGGCGCGGCAGCTTCTGCGCCCCCAGGTACTCGGGGTGGACCCGCACCACCAGCACCTCCTCGTAGTAGCTGCGGTTGAAGACGCCGATGCGCCCGCGCTCGGGCAGCCGCCGCGCCGTACGCCACAGGAAGTCGTGGTCGAGCTCCTCGGCCGACGGCTGCTTGAACGAGAACACCTGGCAGCCCGCCGGGTTGACGCCCGAGAGCACGGCGCGGATCGTCGAGTCCTTGCCTCCCGCGTCGAGCGCCTGGAAGATCAGGAGCACCGCGTAGCGGTCGTCGGCGTAGAGGACGCGCTGAAGGTCGTCGAGCTGCTCGGTGAGCTTCTTCAGGCGCTTCTTGCTCTTCTTCTCGTCCGGCGCGCCCGCGGGCGGAGCCGTGGACGCGCCGGCGAGGCGGAAGGTCCCGTCGTAGGGCACCAGGTAGGGGCTCGGCGGCGCTTCGAACGTCTTCGTCATGGTCCAAGGCCTCACTGCTTCACGCCGATAGTACTTCACCCGTGTGCTAACGTGCCCCGGTGATCGACGTCGGCGAAATCGTCGAGCCCGAGTGGGCAGGGGGAGGACTCTCCCATCGCGCCCAGGAATGAGGACAGTGCCATGACCGTGTTGAACTGCCTCCACCTCACCGATCTCCACAGAGGACAGGACTGGTACAGCGACTGCATCTATCCGAATGTGGAGGAGGTCCTCGTCGAGGATCTGAAGCGAGTACACGAATACACCGGCGACTGGGATCTGGTGCTGTTCACGGGCGATCTGGTTCAGTCCGGAGGCGGACACAAGGGTGACGAGTTCAGGCTACTCGACGACACGCTCCGCGCCCTCTGGGACGAATTCGGGAAGCTGGGCTCGTTGCCGCAGCTTCTCACCGTCCCCGGCAACCACGACCTGGTGTGGCCGGACCCGCGCCGCGCAGCGGTCAAGCTGCTTCGCCGCTGGGACAGAGAGCCTGATGTCCAGAAATCGTTCTGGACCGACGAGAAGTCCGAGTACAGGCAAGTCGTCGACGAGGCCTTCACGGGCTATCGGAGCTGGCTGGAGAAAGAAAGACCTGTCCGCCTCTGCCCGGTGACCCATGGGCTCTTGCCAGGAGACTTTGCAACGACCTTCGAGAAGGAAGGCTGGCGAATAGGTATCGTCGGCCTCAACTCCACGTTTCTGCAACTATCCCGTCACAAGTACGAGGGCAAGCTCGCCCTCCACCCAGTACAGTTGGGAGCGCTTTGCGGCGAGAGATACGCAGATTGGTTTCAACAACACCACCTCTGCTTGCTCATGACGCACCATCCTCCGGAGTGGCTGAACCAAGAATCCAAGGAGGAGCTCGCTGCCCACATCGCTCCTCCGGGGCGTTTCCAGGTTCACCTCTGTGGCCACCTCCATCTGGGTTGGAGCGAGAGCGTGGCCCGGGGCGGACAGGCCGGTCCGCTGCTCCTTCGGGGCGGCTCTTTGTTTGGGTTGAAGCGATACGAAAGAAGAACGGAGCGGCTCTACGGCTACACCGTCCTGCAGTTCGACCTCGGAGAAGAAGGAGCGGCCTTCCGCTACTGGCCTCGGTTGGCGGTCCGAAGGGCGGGCGGCCATTGGAAGCTCGACAGGAATCCGAGTGCAGCGGATCAATTCGAAGCCGATGACGGGACGATGGTGGAGCTTCTCCAGCTTCGCCAACTACCTCGCACTCACACGGCCGATCGTTCGGGTGGCGAGAAGCCGGGTCGCGAGACGACGTCGGCAGTCCCGGCTGACTATGAGAAACTGTTGAAAGCCTTTACCCGAACAATCGATACCGCCAAGGTCCTCACTTCTCGGCTCTGGGAGGATATGCGATCCCATGTCTTCTTCGAGGGCCAGAGAATCGAATGGCGCGTGGCGTCGGAAGGCGATACGACCGTCACGGCCGAATACTGCGTGAGCGGCTCCCGGCCAGTTCAGTTCGTACCATACGAGGTCGTGGCGGACGAGTCTACTGCGCCGATGGGTTTCTTCAACGACGTGGGCTTCAAGGTCCGTTCCGTGGATCCGAACGACGGAGAGGTCTTTTACCTCCAGACGGAAAACCTCCCCTGGAGGAAAGCGTGCGCCATATTCTTCGTACCTGAGATCGTCTCGCACCAGATGCGGAGGATCGAAGTATCCTACTCTTGGCCGCAGCTTCTCGGAAGGCTGGTCAAGGAGGGGAAGGACGAACTGCACTTCGAGTGGAGGAGGCCGGTTAAGGAGGGCGAGATCATACTTTGCTTCACCGCGGAGTTAGGAGATGTCCGTTGTTCCCTTCGCGGTCCCGAGGAGGGTACGAGTCTAAGGCGACGAAGGCACTCCGATGGGAGATTGACATGGAAGTTCCGGTGCCGGAACGCACCGCCAGGCAGTTACATCCTGCTTCTGGAGAGGGTGGGATCAGTGGAGGGCTCTTAGCCGATTCTGGTTTTGACCATGATGGTCTCCTTCCGACAACAACGAGTATAGCGCACAGTCCCGCAAGTTCAAGCTTCCGGCGGCAGAGGCGGAACACAGGCGGCACCCTCCGATTCTTGTCCGCCTCATCACTGGACGCTCCCCAGGTCGACGTCGGCGCCGTCGGCCATCACCACGAAGGGCCGCGACTCGACGGTGAGCACGCCGCGGCCGTCGTGCTCGACGACCTGGACGGTGCCCAGACCGTAGCCCATCGGCCCCCGGCGATAGTAGTTCACTTCGAGGCGGTAGGGATAGGCGCGCTTCCTGGCGTCGCCGCGCACGGCGAAGCACTCGGGGCCGTAGCCGGTGGTGACGTCGGCGTAGAGCTGGCCGCCCGAGGGCAGCCCCTTGTTGCTGTAGTAGGCGTGAGCGCCGTGGCCGTCGTAGACGTGGAGGTCGACGTCGTTGGCGTCGGTCTCCCAGCTCAGCACGAAGCGCAGCGAGGGCCCGTGCGCCGGGTGGCCGCCGGCCGCGGCGAGGCGGTCGGCGATCGCGTCGCGGCGCTCGGGCGCGGCGCGCGTCCAGGCCGCGGCAATGAGGCCGAGGTCGTCGCTCAGGATCTGGTGGGCGCCCGGGAACCGCTGCCAGGGCAGGTCTTGGCGCACGGCGCGCTCGAGCGCCGCGAACGCCTCCTCGTAGCGCTCTGTCCGCACCAGGGCCCAGGCCAGCAGACGGTGGCCCGACGGGTGGTCGGCGCGCTGGGCCAGGGCCTTCTCGTAGGTGTCGACGGCGAGGGCGAGCCCCGCCGCCAGGCTCTCCAGGCGCTCGCCGGCGTAACGCCGCAGGTCGGCGCGCGACGGGAAGAGGTCGATCAACGAGCCGTAGGCACGGGCCGCGCGCTCCGGATCGCCGGTGGCGGCGCAGGCCTCGCCGAGCGCCACCAGGGCGAGCACGTCGCCGGGCGCCTCGGCGGCCCAGGCCTCGGCCAGCTCGCGCGCGGCGCGCGCCCGTCCGGCGTCGAGGTGGCCGCGGACCTCGGCGAAGCGTCCCGTGAGCGGAGCCGGAGCCGGCGGTGGCGGCGTCCCGACGTACAAGGGCCCCGCCGGCTCTCCCGCGGCGGGAGCGCGCTCGGCGATCTGCCGCAGCTCCTCCTCCTCGGTCGCGGGAAGGTCGAAGACGACGTCGTCAGCCTCCGCCGGCTCGGGCTCGATGTCGGGAACCGGCCGGGCGGCCGCGGAGGAATCAGCCACCGCGCCCGGCGTCGGGTCGGGGATCGGCACCCGGCGCGCCTCCGCCTCCCGCTTCATGGGCAGCGGCCGGGGCGGCGACGGCGGCGGGGTGCGGTTGACGACGTCGAGCCCGCCGGGACCCACGGTGAGGATGTCGGCGAGGGCGCGGCGGTCGAGGCCGTAGCGCCGGTAGTCCCATTCCGTCTCGAGCACCAGGAACGCCGTGTACGGGCTCATCACCCGGTGCTCGACGCTGAGGCGCGTGACCTCGGAGGCCATGGCCCGGCGCACGTCCGGGTCGTCCGCGAAGTCGGTCTCACGCAAGTGCAGCAGGCGGTCGATGCGGCTCCTGACCCAGGCGCGCTCGAGCAGCGGACGCGCGCCGACCGCGCGCGGCTCGTCGACGGCGACCGGACGGCCCGCCAGGGCGACGCGCAAGGGCCGCTGCGCCGGCAGGTCGGCGTAGACGATGGCCTCGTCGCCCGGCTGGACGCCGTCGAGCGTCCGCGGCCAGACCCATTTGGCGCCGTCGACCGCCACCTCGAGGCCGGAGCGCACGGAGCTGGTGAGCCGGCGCGCGATCTCGGGCAGCGGCGCGCCGCCGTCGATCACCACGCCGTCGTGATCGAGGCGCCCGGTGACGAGACGGGCGAGGGCCGCGTCGTCGCGCAGGCCGCCCACCGCCAGCACGTCGAGACGCTCGACGCCGGCGTCGGCGAGGGCGCTCACCGCGGCGCCCAGGGCCCCGCCCTCGGTCTCGCCGGCGGTGGCGACGCCGTCGGTCACGAGCAGCACCCGCGGCAGGCGCGCGCCGCGAGGCCGCGCGGCCAGCCAGCCGAGGGCGGCGTGAAGGTCCGAGGCGCCGAGGGCCCCGTGCTCGCGCAGCCGGCGAAGCCGGCGCTCGTCGAAGCCGGCGGCGGTGCCTTCGTAGATCGGCGTCACCGCCTGGTCGAAGGCCGCCACCGTCACCGGCGTGGCGAGGCCGGCGCCGTCGCGCAGGCCCGCCAGCAGCGAGGCGACCAGCTCGACCTGGGCGGACCAGCCGAGGGCGCGGGAAGCGCTCGAGTCCACGAGCACGACGAGCCCGTCGATCTCCTGCGGCGCGACTTCGACCTCGGGAGCCACGCGCACGGCCACCAGGTTCTCGTGGCGCAAAGCGTCGGCGCGCGCGTCCTGCGGCACCTCGAAGTCCTGCGTCGGCGTCCAGGCGGTCTTGCGGAGCTCGATCACCCGGCGGTCGCTGGCGGTGCCGCCGAGGTTGCTGGCGGCTGGGTCGCCCTCCGGAGTGGCGGCAGGACGGTCGCCGAGCAAGACGCGCAGGTCGAGACGCTGGATCTCGGGCAAACCGAGGAGGGGGATGACGTAAGGCTCGCTCGAACGCTCGAGGGCGTGGGAGTACGAGACGATGAGCTCCTTGACGCCGTCCCCGGGAATCGGGAAGACGCGGGCCGTGAACTCGTTGCCCGCCTGCTGCTCGAGCAGCGCCGGGTCCTGGCGACGGTGGAGGAAGTCCTCGTAGATCTGGCGCGCGCGCTGGCGCTCCACGACCTCGCCCTCCTGCCAGCCGCCGCCGACCTTCATGGCGAAGCGGCTCAGCACGGCGCCGGAGGGCAGGGTGATGCGAAAGCGCCCCTCGATCGTCTCGCGGCGCGGGTTGCGGAACGTGAGCCTGAGCTCGGTGAAGGCGAGCGGCCCTTCGAGGACGCCGTCGGCCTCGAGGGCCACGAGGCGCAGCCCGGTGCCGTCGGAGGCGGTGAGGTCGAACGGCGGCGCCGCCGTCGCCAGCGGCGAGCGGTCGGCTTTGAAGCGGAAAGACGCGGCACGGACGGAGGCGTCGGCGTCGGCGTCGGCGTCGACGGCGCCGCGGGCGCGGCTGTCGAGGATCCAGAAACCGGCGAGCGCGCCGGCGAGAGCCAGGAGGGCGGCGGTGCGGTGGCGGAACATAGGTTTCTCCTCGGTATGTAGCATCTTACGTTCCGTAGAGATTGGACCGTCCATCGTCGCCGGCGGTTCCCGCCAGTGACTGAAGTCACTGGCTACCTCTCCACCGTCCCTCCAGGACGAAGGGTTGACGTCCCTTCGTCCTCCCGACACCCACCCTTCGGGGTGTGGACGCCCGTCCCCGCGGGTGCCACCATGGGGAGCCGGAGCCGGCGGACTTGTGCGCCGTCGGTCCGATATCGTCGTTCCAACACCGAGCCCACGGAGGTCCGCACCATGAGAGTCACTCCTACGTGGTTCCGCACGTCTCTCCTCCTCCTTCTCACCATCGTCCTCGCCGCTCCCGCCCTGGCCCAGACCTCGACGGCCACCATCCGCGGCAAGGTGACCGACGAGAACAACGCGCCCATCGCCGACGCGGAGGTCAACGCCGTCGGTTCCGAGACCGGCTTCGTCAAGACCGTCCGGACCCGTGCGGACGGCGGCTTCGTGCTGGCCGGCCTGACGCCCGGCCCGTACGGCATCGTCGTCTCCTCGGCCGTCCACGAGCCGAGAAGCCGCGACCTCATTCTGCTCGTCGGGCAGTCGATCGACGTGACCTTCCGCCTGACCCCGTCCGAGGTCTTCGAAGAGCTGATCACCGTGGTGGGCACCACTCCGGTCGAGATGGAGACCCACCAGATCGCCGCCAACGTCACCGCGCAGCAGATCGAGCAACTGCCGCAGAACAACCGCAACTTCATGAACTTCGCCGAGCTCGCGCCGGGGCTGCGGGTTTCCGACGACGAGTTCCGCAAGACCTTCTCCGCCGGCGCCCAGAGCGCCAACGCGGTCAACGTCTTCATCGACGGCGTCAGCTTCAAGAACGACGTGCTCCAGGGCGGCGTGGTCGGCCAGGACTCCAGCCGCGGCAACCCCTTCCCGCAAAACGCCATCCAGGAGTTCCGGGTGCTCACCCAGAACTACAGCGCCGAGTTCCAGAAGTCGTCGAGCGCGGTGATCACGGCGGTGACCAAGTCGGGCACCAACACGCTGCAGGGCGACGTCTTCGCCTACTGGCAGGACAAGGGCATGCTCGAGCGCGACCCCTTCGCCAATCCCGACACCCCGAAGCCGGAGTACGAACGGCTGCAGACCGGGTTCAGCGTCGGCGGACCGTTCATCCGCGATCGCTCCCACTTCTTCGTCTCCTACGAGGGCAACGGGCAGGACCGCGTGAACCGCGTCGCCCTGGGCAGCGGCGGCACCCCGGAGCTCCGCCAGCAGTTCCTGCGCTACGAGGGCGAGCTCGTCTCGCCGTTCGATTCGGCGCTGCTCTTCGGCAAGGGGAGCTACAAGCCCGCCGACGACCAGCTCTGGGACTTTTCCGGCTACCTGCGCGACGAGACCGACGAGCGCGGCTTCGGAGGCGAGACCAGCTTCGAGTCCGCCGAGGAGATCGTCAACGACGTCTGGCAGGTCGGCGCCCGCCACCAGTACACGGCCACGAATTGGGTCAACGAGGCGAGCGCCAGCTACCAGGACTTCAAATGGAACCCGCGGCCGCTCAACGCGGAGACGGTGGGCCTCAATTACCAGGGGATCGTCCGCGTCGGCGGCCGCGACACGGAGCAGAACTTCAACCAGAAACGCATCTCGCTGCGCGACGACCTCACGTTCCTGGGCTGGGGCAAGGGCGATCACGTCATCAAGGTCGGCGGCAACGTCGACTTGCTCGAGTACGACGTCTTCAAGGCCTTCGTCGGCAACCCCCTCTACCAGTTCCGCCAGACCGAGAACTACGAGTTCCCCTTCGAGGCGCTGTTCGGGCTGGGAGACCCCACCCTCTCGGGCGACAACACCCAGGTCGGCCTCTACGCGCAGGACGACTGGAACGTCAGCGACCGGTTCGTGGTCAAGCTCGGCATCCGCTGGGACTACGAGTCGGACATGTTCCCCACCGACTACCAGACGCCGGCGCAGGTCCGCGAGGACTGGGGGCCCGTGCTGCTCGAGCGCTTCGGGCAGGGCTTCCTCGACCAGTACTTCACCGACGGCAACGACCGCGACGCGATCTACGACATGATCGCACCGCGGCTCGGCTTCACCTACGACCTCGCCGGGGACGGCAAGACCATCCTCTACGGCGGGTGGGGCCGCTACTACGACCGCATCCTCTACAACAACACCCTCGACGAGCGCTTCCGCCTGCAGTACGCGGTGGGGCTCTTCCGCTTCAGCGCCGACGGCTCGCCGACCTCCGAGGGCTTCCCCACGGTGGCCTGGGATCCGCGCTTCCTCACCGTCGCGGGGCTGCGCGAGGTCCTCGAGACCGGCGTGACCGGCACGCCGGAGCTCTTCCTCATCGAGAACGACACCGAATCGCTCTACGCCGACCAGTGGAACCTCGGCGTGCGCCGGGCGTTCGGCGACTTCATCGCCTCGCTCGCCCTCGGCAACGTCCGCAGCTCCAAAGGCTTCACCTTCATCCGCGGCGACCTGCGGGACGACGGCACCTGCTGCCTGACGCTGGTCGACGGCTATAGCCGGCTGATCCTCTCCAACGACGACGTGAAGACCTGGTACGACGCGGTCTACCTGACCCTGGACAAGCCGTTCACCTCGTCGTCGCGCTGGGGCGGCCAGCTCGCCTACACCTATTCCGACGCGGAGCAGATCGGCGGCGACCTGTTCAGCCTCGACTTCCCGCGCCCGGAGGACTACCCGCGCTATCCCTCGCCCGGCGTCGAGGAGCACCGGATCGTCGCCAGCGGCCTCGTCCTCCTGCCCTGGGAGGTCCACCTCGGCGCCGTGCTCGAGTACGGCTCCGGGCTGCCCTTCGACGTCGACGACCGTTCCCTCGGCGAGGGCGTCAACGAGCGCGTCTTTCGCCGCAACGCGGGGGAGGGCGACTCCCACACGATCATCGACCTGCGGCTCGAGAAGGAATTCCCGATCGGCGACCGGTTCAGCGTCGCGGTGATCGGCGAGGTCTTCAACGCGTTCGACGAGGAGTTCAACACCAACTACGACGGACTGATCCGCCCGCTGACCGGGCCGCCGAACCCGACTTTCGGCCAGCCGCGCGCGATCGTCGCCAACAGCCAGCGGCAGTATCAGATCGGCGCGCGCGTCCGGTTCTGATCGAAGCCTCGGCGAGGCCGGGTGACCCGGCCTCGCCCTACTGAAGGCTGAGGCAGTCGTGACGTGAGACAGTCGTGACGATCGCCAGGAGCGCTGTTCGTGCTAGGGTTCTCCCATGTCCGACGATCGCGTCGGCCTCCCGGAGGCCGACATCCGACGAGGGATCTACGCTCGCGCCCGCCTCTTCGAGGAGGAGGTGGCCGACCTCTTCCGACTCCTCGGCTACAAGGCCACCGTCGACGTCCTCACCGACAACCGGCAGTACGACGTCGTCATCGAGAAGGACAATCGTCTCGCCTCGAAGGCCACACGCAAAGCGTCGGGTCGGTGGCGTGGGATGGCGCCGGCAAGAGACTCGCCTCCGGCTCCTTAGACCAGACGGTCAAGATCTGGGACCCGGAATCAGGACGCCTGCTCGCGACGCTGGCCGTGGCGAGCGCGGCCCGCAGGCGGTCCCTACTGGGACTTCCTCTCCAAGGTACGTACCTGCACGCCGGTCAGAAACGCCCTGAGATCGAGGCTCGGCACCCTCTGAAAGTGGTCGACGTTGGCCGTCACGAGAGTCAAGCCGTGGACGATGACCGTGGCGGCGATCTGGACGTCGGTGTCACCGATCGGCGTCCCCGCATCGGCGAGATGCGCGCGAATGCGGCCGTATTCGGCAGCGCATGCCAAGTCGTAGTCCAACACGATCATCCGCGGGATGACCTGCTCGCGAATCCGCTCAAACCACTTCTTGCGAGCTTGGGATCGGTAGGCCACCACGTAGAGCTCGCCGATGGCTACCGTGCTGGTGTACTGCTCGTCTCGCGGGACCGTGCCGAGCCACTCGACGTATTCGGGATTGGGTCGAGGCTTGAAAACCTCGGAGATCGCGTTGGTGTCGAAGAGATACGACACCGGACTTTACTCGACGTCATGCAGAGGTCTGGGAGGCGTCCGGTTGGCGACGACTCGCTCCACCTCGGCGGCGAACTCTTCGCCGTCGTCCCAGAGGCCGACGAGCCCCGCGAGACCGCTGTCGAGCGAGACCGCGAGTCCAGCTCTCCGGTGGGCCTCCTCGTCCGGGACGAGGACGATCTTGCCGTGTGGATCCGGGCAGCCGGCACTCGCGAGCGCTCGGGCGATGGACTTGGTGCTCGTCATGTCGTTCTCCTTCTACTCACAAGTACAGGATAGCATCACGGGATGCTATGGTCAATGGTCGTGCCCACCCGCCCCGAAGGGTGGTGCCCCGAAGGGTGGTGACAGACACTTCTTCAGGAGCTCGCCCAGGTCTACGGCGAGGACGCCGTCGAGCCGGTGCTCGCCGTGGAGCTCGACCGCTACCTCTCGGGACGCACGCGGCGGCGTCGAGGTGCCGATGGACGAGGAGCTCGACGTCGCCGTCTACTCGCGGCACCCGAGCGCCGGCGGACGCGACGCCGTGCTCTGGGCCGGCCGCCTACGCGTCGACGGAGGTGCGGAAGTCTCCGCCGTCGTCGAGGAGGAGCCGCGCTACTTCGCCGTCGATCCCTTCCTGCGGCGGATCGACCGCAACCGCGCGGACAACGTCCGCGCGGTGGTGCGCGCAGGACGTGCCGAGGGCCCAGGGTAAGCGCAAGGCGCGCCTCCCTGGGTCGACTTCATCTAAGGCGCTCCTCGAGCCAACCCACAAGCTCGGGAGTGAGGCCGGGCTCTGGCTCTCCGGGTTCCCTGGCCGCCAACGCGGCGCGGACCTGGTCGGGCGCGGCCGGCGGCCCGAGCTCCTCCAGAAGCCGGGCATAGTCCTCTCTCTGCTGCCCGACTTCCTCTGGGGGTACTACCCTCACCGTGAATCCTGCTGCTCGTTGCGCCAGCAGATACACCAGGTACTGATTGAGAGAGATCCCTTCGTGTTGGGCCTGAGTCGCCAACTGCTGGTGCAGGCTGTCGGGCAGTCTCAGTGCTAGGCGTCCCATGGGTAGTTCCTTCTCGTTTCAGGTCTCCGGGCGATCTCTGGTCCTCCTCAAGCGCTGGAGGAACTCTACGGGAGTCTCGACGATGAGTCCGAGTTGCTCGTGAGCCAGGCGAAAGTCACGAACGTTCCAGGTCACGATCGCGGCACCCGCATTCATCGCGCAGTCGATGACGTGCTCGTCCGCCGGATCTGGCGAGGATGGCCGCCACGAGTAGTGAACCTCGACGGGCTCCGCCTGCTCCAGCAGGCCGCGGAGCAGAGGACGAATGACCGCCCATCGCTCCGGCGAGAGCTTGGTGGACAAGATCTCGAGGTATTCGTAGGCGAGCGCATTCGAAGCACAGGGCTTGAAAGAGCCGGCCGACCACGCCTCGAGAATCCAGCCCGCGGCGGTCTCCCGCTTGGTGAGGCCCTCAAAAACCACGTTGGTATCGATGACCACGCGAAGCGGTATCCGCATCCAGCAACTCTAGCACGTCGGAGGGCGACGGATATTTGCCGTTCCCGGGCCTGCCGGCGCCGCCGCGTCCGCCGTCGCCGCCGACGCGGCCTCTGGAGATCGAGGAGTCGGAGGACGTCAAGCGGGTCGTCGGTCGGGGACCGGTCCCGCTCGTGGAGGTTGGAGGGAGGATGAGGTCCGGGTCGCCGGACCATCCCACGTGACCGGCCACGGTCCGTTGAGCTTCCGGCTGGCCCGGCCGTCGCCGCAGGATGCCGACTCACCCCCGCTCGTTCGTAGATGGCCCGATCGGGACGCTGCCGCCCAGCGCCCACGGGAGAGGTGTCCCTTGTCCGCATGAGATCGACCGCCGTCATCGACGCCTGAGCCGGTGAGCACTTCCGATACGCCCCAATCCCGCCCTGGAGGGTCCGATCTGGATGCATGCCGGAGGCAGCGACGGCCAAGCCCGTATGGGCGGGATCGTCACTGCACGCAACGGCGAGGCGGGCGGGCTGGAGGTGCGGGCGGCCGCCGCGTAGCTCGATGGCTCCTGCACTCGCCAGGACCTTATGACTCGAACTCAGACCGTACCACGCCGCTCTGACGGATAATGGCGCGCAACGTGCCGATCGCCACCTCGGCATGATCGGGGACGGGAACCGTCCGGGTTCCCTCAGCTTCATGCCGCTGCATGACGATATGGCTACCTCGCCTTCGGACCTCGGAGAAGCCATGCCGCCCGAGGATGCGACAGATCTGGCGGCCTGAGAGCCTCCGGAGACTACCCATAGGCGGCTTCGAACCGCGTGACGAAGACCTCGCTGTGCAGTCGCGCCTCGATCTCCGACGGGTCGGCGCACTCGAGGAAGAGCTCGACTGCCTCGCGGAGGTTCTCCCGGGCCTCTTCCACGGTCTTGCCCTGGCTTGCCACGTCCAGCTCGGGGCAAAGAGCCACGTAGAGGTCGCCCTCTCGTTCGAGTACCGCGGTAAAGCTCTGAGTCGGCATGTGCGTGCTGTCGCTCCTTTCGCCGGGATCGGCGGAGGGAGTATACCTGAGGGCATCGGCCTCGCCCTATAATGGGTCCATGTCGGCGGAGCCTCAGCACAAGTGGACCGGGAGGGCCGCCCCGTTTCTGTTCCGGCCTCGCAGAAGTCTCGGGAGAGCCAATCCGCTTCCGATCCGGCCTCCTTGAAGTCTTGGGAGGGCCGGTCGGCTCCTGATCGGGG
>DASWIG010000200.1:0-5965 GCA_036397835.1 Thermoanaerobaculia bacterium | reverse complement strand
CCGCCTGCAACGACGGCAAAGAGCTCGCCCCCGTGCCGGGGCACGACGGCGTCACCAAATCGGCGGCCTCCGAACGCGCCCTGCGCCGCGCCTTCGACGGCGCGCCGCCGGTGATCCCCCATGCGGCGTTCGGCCCCTGCGGCTCCTGCCACAGCGACAGCGGCATGGCGGTCGAAGGCGTGGGCTTCTCGCCCCCCTCGCCGCACGCCAGGACGAAAGGCATGAGCGCCGTCAGCCGCTGCCAGCAGTGCCACGTCTTCCAGACGACGCGGGCGGTCTTCGCCGACAACGGCTTCGACGGTCTGCGCCAGGACCTGCGCCGCGGCCGTCGCCTGAACGCGCTGGCGCCCCCCGTGATCCCGCACCAGATCCTGATGCGCGAGAACTGCCAGCCTGCCACTCGGGACCGACGGCGCGCGAGGAGATCCGCACGTCCCACCCCGAGCGGACGCGCTGCCGTCAGTGCCATGTCGAGCAGCGGACGACGGAGGTCTTCGCAGGACCCGGCTGAGCCATCGTTCAGCACCCCTTCGAGGGCTCACCACTTCCCGCTCGCCCCGCGTCCCCCGGACCGTCCGCCGCCGAAGGACGCCGATCTACGGCCCGCGGACGCCCTGGCCGGTGATCGTCCCCTGGTTGGTGCGCTCGTCGTTCGCTAAACATACCTGACCTCGCCTGAGTCTATGTCTCGTAACGGGGGCTATCAGGCTCTCCCTTGGGACGCAGTTATTGCTGGAGGACGTCATGAAATCAAGTCAAGCCCATCCCGTCGCCTGGCTCGTCTTGTCGAGCCTGCTGCTCTCCCCTCCCTTCGCCGCGGCGAGCGCCATCCAGGAGCTCTGGGACGCTCCCGCCTTCTCCCTGACGCCGGAAGCGCTCCTCGCCGCCGCCAACGCTTTGCCCGCGGAGGACGGCGACGACGTTCAGATCCTGCTGTGCGAGATGCTCGTCCGCTTCGAAGAGGACGGCAGGCAGGTGAGCACGTACCGAATCATCTACCGCGTCCTGACCGCCGCAGGCGTCGACAATTGGGCGAGCACTTGGGCGGTCTGGCGGCCCTGGCACCAGCAGCGCCCGAGCCTGCGCTCCCGGGTCGTCGCTCCCGGCGGCACCGAGCACTGGCTCGATCCCGCGACGATCGGCGAGACGCCGCTCGGCGACGGAGCGGCCAACATGCTCAGCGACCGCCGGGTAGTGGAGGCCCCGTTGCCCGTCGTCACCGTGGGCGCGGTGATCGAGGAGTCCGTCGAGGCGCGCGACACCCAGCCGCTGTTTGCCCGCGGAACGGTCGGCTCCTTCGAATTCGCCTGGCACAAAGTAGGGGTCCACCGCACGCGCCTCGTCATCGACGCTCCCGCGAGCCTCCCGGTGCGTTACGCCACCCAGCTCCTGGGGGAGCTCGAGCCGCAGCGCGCCGCCAGCGGCGGCCGCGTGGTCCTGACCTTCGAGGCGGGACCGCTGGAGGGCGTCGAATCGATCGAGGAGCTGGCGCCGGGGGCAGTCCCGGTCTGGCCGCGGGTGGTTTTCTCCACCGGCGAGTCCTGGGCCGCAGTGGCAGGCCATTACGGCGACCTGGTCGAAGGCCAGCTCGCGGACATGGACCTTGAAAGCCTGGTCTCCGAGATCCTCCGGGATGCGCAGGAGCGTGAGGAGAAAGTCGCGCGGCTTCTGGCCTGGCTTCACGAGGAGATCCGCTACACCGGCCTTGAATTCGCAGAAGCGGCCATCGTCCCGCGGTCGCCGAAAGAGACCCTGGCCCGCGGCTACGGCGACTGCAAGGACAAGGCGGCGCTGCTCGTCGCGCTGCTGCGAACCGCCGGGATTCCGGCCCAGGTGGCGCTGCTCAATACCGGTCCGGGCCCGGACGTGGTGCCGGAGCTGCCGGGCCTCGGTTTCTTCGATCACGCCATCGTCTACGTGCCGGGCAGCCCGGAGCTGTGGATCGATCCCACCGACGAATTCGCGCGCGCGGGGGAGCTGCCCAGCGTCGACCAGGAGCGCCTGGCGCTCATCGTCAGCCCCGAGACGCAAGGGCTCGTCACCACGCCGGCCTCCGGGCCCGAGGACAACCGCTTCGTCGAAACCCGTGAGGTCTTCCTGGCCGCCGACCTCGGCGGTGCCCGGCTCGTCGAGACCACCCGCTATTGGGGCGTCTTCGAGCGCTTCCAGCGAGCTTCCCTCAGCCGCTCGGCTCCGGAAGACCTCGAAAAGAGCTTCACCGAGTACATGGAGTCGACCTACTCTGCCGAAGAATTCGTCGCCTGGGAGCATTCCGATCCCAGGGACCTTTCGCAGCCGTTCGAGCTGCGGCTCGAAGCGAAAAAGGTCGGCGTGGCCTTCACGGACCTGAGCCACGCGACGGTCCGCCTGGCTCCCGACGCCTTGCTCAACGAGCTCCCGAAGCTCGTCCTGGAGGACGAAAACGACGAAACCGCTTCCGAGGACGCCGGCATCGCCGCCAAGACGCGCCAGGCCGACCTCGTGCTTCCGATTCCCTACACCGCGGAGCACCAGTACCGGATCGTGCCCCCGAACGGCTACCGTCCGGTGTCCCTGCCCGAAGAGGAGGACCGGCGGCTCGGGCCGGCGACCCTGTCGCGCCAGGTGCGCCAGGAGGAAGACGGGACGGTGCTCGTCAGCTTTCGCTTCGACACCGGCAAGCGCCGGCTGCTGCCTGCGGAGATGAAAGCCCTGCGGGAAGGCGCTCAGGACCTGTTCGGCGAGGACGTACTCGAGGTGGAATTCGAGCAGGTCGCCGAGGCGCACCTCGCGGCGGGAGAGATCCCCGAGGCCCTCGCGGAGATCGAACGCCTCGTCGCCGCGGCGCCGGACAAGGCCTTGCCTCGGACCAGGCGCGCCCGCGCGCTGCTGGAAGGCGGCCTCGGCGCCGCGGCCCGCCGTGAAGCAGAGGCAGCCGTCGAGCTCGAGCCCGAGCTTTATCTGGCCCACCAGACCCTCGGATTGACTTACCTCCGCGACCTCGTCGGCCGCGAGCTCCATAAGGGTATGGTCAACGAACGTGCCGCTGCTGCGTTCCGCAGGGCGGTCGAGCTCGAGCCGGAAGACGAGGTCGATCGGCGAAACCTGGCGGTGCTCCTCGAGCACGACGACCAGGGCGTCCAATATGGTCCCGGTGCTCCCCTCGCCGAGGCCATCGCGGTGCACACCGCACTGTGCGACGATCCCGACGCGACGTCGTGCTACGAGCAGAACCTCCTGACGCTCCTCGCGCGCACGGGCCGCTTCGACGAGATGTTGGACCGCGCGACCCGACCCGGACGGGCGACGGACGCCTTCACCCTGGTGGCTTTGGCCGCCGCGAAAGGTCCGGAAGCCGCCCTGAAAAGCTCCCGCAGAATCCGCGACGAGACCCAGCGTCAGGCGGCCCTGGCGGCGGCGGCACAGTCGCTCATGCAGTTGCGGCTTTACCCGGAGTCGGCCAATCTTTTTGAAGCCACCGCCAGAGGTAGCGCCGAGCCCGCCAAGACCCTCGGCCTGGTCGGCATCCTGCGCAAGGTCCGCCGCCTGGAGGAGCTGGAGCTCTCCGCCAGCGAACCGACCGACGTCGTCAAACGATTGATGGTCTCGATGATCGAGGGTGACCGTGACGCCCTCGTGGCGCACCTGAGCCAGGGGGCACGGGAGCGCCTGGGAAAAGGATTGTTCGCCGATTTCGAAAAGGAGCTGAAAACAGCCCGCCGGTCGATGCAGGAGGCCGGGTTGTCCTTCCAGGGGATGTTCGAGATCGGCCTCGGGGCCATGGAGCTCTCGGCCGACGGCGACGACGAGGTGGGCTACCGCGTTCGGATGCGGGGCAACGTCGCCGGCGCCAGCACCGCCGACGTTTCGTTCCTCGTCCGCGAGGACGGGGGCTATCGTCTGGCGGCGGACGACGAGCTTCCCAACCTCGGTCACGAGGCGCTGCGGCGGGTCGCAGCGGGAGAGCTCGCGGCGGCGCGCCAGTTGCTCGACTGGGCCTGTGACCTGACGCCGGCACCGACGGCCGAGGATCCTTACGCGGGCGAGCCTTTCTTCCATTTCTGGACCCGGGGACAGGCCGGCGGTCCGGAGCAGATCCGCGCCGCGGCGGCAAGCCTCCTGACCGGAGACGACAGCGCGGAGGCTGCGGTCCCCATCCTCCTGGAAGGCCGCGATCACGCTGCTGAGGAAGAGCGCTGGCGCTTCGAGCGTGCCCTCGCTCAGGCCTACGACCAGCTCGGGCGCAACGAGCCGCTCGCCCGCCTGGCGCAGGCGTGGCTCGCCGACCGCCCCGACTCGGCCGCCGCCTTCGGCTATCTGCGCCGGGCATTGATCCGCCAGGATCGATGGGACGAGCTCGAACGCGCGGCCCGGCAACGCCTCAATGCCATGGCCGACGATCCGGCGGCCCTGCGTGCCCTGATCGCGGTCGCTTCCAAGCGCCATGACGACAAGGAAGAGCGCCGGCTCTATCAGCGCCTCATCGATCTGGGCCGAGCGAACAGGTTCGACTACAACAACCTGGCGTGGATGGACGTGGCCGCGGGCAACGTGACCGACCAGACTCTGGGCCTGGCGCAGCAGGCCATCGATCGCGGCGGCTCCCGTGCCGCCTTGCACACCCTGGCCACGGTCTACGCCGAGCTGGGGATGAGCGCCGAGGCAAGGGAGATCCTCCTCCAGGCAATGACCGTAGGCAACGACGACGCGCCACGCTCCGACGATTGGTACGTCTGGGGGCTCATCGCCGAAAGCTATGGGGTTCCCGACTTCGCGGCCGAAGCCTACCGGAAGGTGGAAGCGCCGGAAGACTCGGCCGAGCTACCCGACTCGACCTATCCACTGGCGCGGCGCCGTCTCGAAGGCTTGGAATCCGGCCAGGCACTCGCCCGGGAGGGTCGATGAGGCGGACGACGGAGGCCTTCGAAGGACGACCTGGCTCCTACTGATTCTCGACCGAGTGCCTTTCGATGGCGGCACCGTCTCGAGATCCAGGACGCGCAGGTGAATGCCCGCCACCTCATACCGGCTGCTCCGGTCCACCAGATCTTGGTAGGTCAGACCATCGCCGATCGCCCGAAGTACCTCCAGGCCGCCGAGGTCGGTCGATGCGTCTTGGGTCGAGTCGCCGTTGAATGCCCATGCCGTGAGGATAGCCGATCGGCAGGCACGGCGCCATAGCCCGGCCCCAAGACGGCATCATGCCGGCAGCCGCGGCCGCCGGGCCGCCACCAGGGTGCCGCCCAGCACCAGGACCGAGCCGCCGAGCGTCCAGCCGTCACAAGAAATGCGCGGTGCGGGTGGAGAGGGTGTGAAGAAATCCCCCCCAACCCCCCTCAGCCGGGCGCCCCTTTTTCAAAGGGGGGAGCCTGACTCCTCGCTTCATTCGCCGCCGGGACTCCACGCGTGTGAAGTCGCAGGCCGTGGAGATAGTAAGCGAAGCTTTATTTGCCGGGCCGGCACCTCGGCGGTGTGGCCGCGCGGCCGGCAGCGGGCACGGTTCATGGCGTCGTGACGTCGAAGACCCGGTTCATCCCACTCACTCGGTCCATGTGACGCCGTCAACTGAGCTGAATGAGACTCAATCGGTCCATGTGACGCCGTCAACTGAGCTGAATGAGACTCAATCGGTCCATGTGACGCCGTCACATGAGTGGATTGAGCCATATGAGCGCCGTTCAGAAGCCGCGAGGCCGCCTCCTGAGCCGTAGCCAGGCCCGCCGCGCGGCCGACGCGCCCGTCGGCTCGATCGGCGTCTTCATCTTTCGCGACGTCCTGGGTTCGAGCTTCCTGTCGCGGGCTATCCACCTGCGGCTGCGTCCCCTGACGAGAGCGGACGCCGAGACGCTCGCCGCTCCCTTCGCGGAGCGCGGCAGCCCGTTGTCCGAGGACGTGCTCGACGCGCTCGTCCTGGCGAGCGGCGGCATCCCGGCGATTTTGACCTTCGGGCTGCAGCAGCTCTGGTCTTACGACCGGGAGGTCACGA
>DASWIG010000199.1:0-5694 GCA_036397835.1 Thermoanaerobaculia bacterium | reverse complement strand
CGTCCGCGCGAGGACGCCTGAGCCGTCGCGCTCCTCGATCCGCTGGATCCCGCGGACGAGCTTGACGCCCGGATCGAACGCGGTCCGCAGGCGGACCACGACCTCGCCGCCGGTCTCCGGACGCAAGCCGCGGACGGCCTCGGTCCATTCCCCCGTGACGCTCCTGAGCCGTACCTGGGGATCGTGGAGCGTCAGCACGCAGCGTCCATCGGGCTCGAGGGCCCGGTAGATCGACGCCAGGGCGCGGCGCTGATCGTCCTCGGTGAGGAGCTCGGAGAACCCCTGGAACGGCAGCAGCACGAGGGCGAAGCGGCCGTTGAACGGCAGGCTCCGCGCGTCGGCGCATAGCAGTTCCGGCGCCAGGCCGCGCGCCCGCGCCTTGGCGGCGAGCACCGCCAGCATGGCGGGCACGGAGTCGACGGCGGTCAGGTGGACGCCGCCTTCGAGCAGCGGCAGCGTCACCCGGCCGGTGCCCGCCATCAATTCGAGGACGCGGCCGTCCCCGAGCTGCGCGGCGACGTTGGCGAAGAAGGCCACGTCGGCGTCGTAGCGGACGTAGACGTCGTAGAGGTCGGCGATCCGGGCGTAGTCGAGCGCGCTCATGGAATCCCTCTCCGGCAGTCTCGCGGCGGTCCTCTTGATTCTAATAGCGGGCTGCTGTAGGAAGGGGGAAGCTCAGTCGGGTACCGCAGGCCGGCGAGCCAGAGGGGCGTGGTAGCCTTGAACGCGTGGGCAGGGGTGATCCAAGATGATGGCGGGCCGACGAAGGTCGTACAAGGAGAAGCCATGGATGCGATAGGCGGCAACGGTAAGGGCTCACCTCTGTTGGACAAGGCGGCATATCCTGCCGCGGAGATCGCCCGTCTTTCCGGGTTGAGTCAGGCACGAGTCCGGCGTTGGCTGCGAGGCTACGAGTATAGCTACGCGGACGAAGTCCGCCGTCAACGTCCTGTCATTCGCCGCAAGGGGACGAAGAGCACCACGTATGCCTCGTTTCTGGATCTCATCGACCTTCTGTTCGTGAAACGCTTCCTCGATCATGGAGTGAGCCTACAGAAAGTAAGGAGAGCTCTCGATGAGGCTGCCCAGATCCTGGGAACGGACCACTTTGCACGCAAGACCTTCTTTACTGATGGGAGGAATATATACCTGGAGATGAAAGAGAAGGGGGAGGCTATCCTCCAGTTGCTGGCAGGAGGGCAATGGGTGATAGCTCCGATTATTCAGCAACTCGCTCACCAGATTGAATTCGCTTCTCCGTCAGGAGTGGCGTACAGATGGTATCCGATGGGATCGGATGGGTTAGTGGTCTTGGACCCAACGATATCATTTGGCCGTCCGACGCTTCGAGGTCGTGGTGTAGCGACTTCGACCGTATACGACTTCTACGTGGCAGAAAACGAGAATCTTGAGGCGGCCTGTTCCTGGATGGATCTCGAGAAGAAAGAGGTCGAGGCGGTCGTCGAGTTCGAGGAGAGAATCGCGGCATGAAGTTCTTCATCGACAATAACCTCAGCGAGCACCTGGCTCGAGGAATGAAAGCGTTCGGAGAAGACGTGGAGCACCTCAAGGATCGGTTCCCGGCGGCTACCAGCGATCCCGAATGGCTTCAATACCTGGGAACACAGGGGATTCTCTTGATAACTCGCGATGAGAGAGTTCGCTGGCGGCCGGTTGAGTTGGAGTCTCTTCTCAGGCACAAAGTAGGTGCGTTTTTCCTAGGCGGTAAGAATCGAAACCGATGTGAGTTGATTCAGCAGTTGGTCAGGAATTGGTCCCAGATGAAAGATTGGGCGAGCAAAACGCCACGGCCATTCGCAATGAGAGTTCCCCCTCAGGGAACCAAGTTCAAGCGAATACCTCTGTCGTAGCACCCGTACGGCTGGGACGATGAGCAGGACGTCAAGAGACGTCCGCGGGGCTCAGGGCGTCGCGCGCGCCCAGGAAGCCTCGAGCAGCTCGCCGAAGGTGTGCATGATCTCCTTGACCGCGATGGCCCCCGCGAATCCACGTGCAGTCACAGGAGGCGAAGGCTAATGCTCCGGATCAGCGGCGGGCCGCCAGCGGGCCGTCCGCTGCAACGGCTGTTAGGCAGCTCTTTAGAATGTCCATCGGCGCTCCATCGGCTTCCCCAGTGGATGAGGAGCAACGCCGCCAACACCGAAGATCCGAGCCACCAGTCGGTGATATGAGCCCGGGATATCGAACGACCGAGGAAACCCTTCGGCGGGCCCCTGCTCGAACTGATCGATCCAGCAGTCAATACCATCTGCACGCAGCCTTTGCGCGAGTTCGAGGACCCGAGCAGCATGCGACTCCGAGTCGTGGCTGTAGCTGACAAACACCGTCGGCACTATATCTGGACGCCTCGCGATGAAGTCACAGAAAGACGTTCTGATCATACCTTCTCTGCTGGCAGACGCTGCTGTCCCACCGAGTGTGCGCGCGACCACCGACAGTGCAGGCGCCTGCTGCCGTGCCACAAGCTCCTTTGTGTCAGCAAGGGCTCTCTCAGCTTCAGCGCTCAATTCGCGCTTCTTTGAGTCGTAGATATCCTTCAGTTCACTGGCCTTCTGGTGAAGCGTAAGTGCTTCTCGCTTGGCTTCATCTCGCGTCAACGTTAGCCGACGACCGCGGATGTAGACTGATATGTCATGCGGGTACGTTATTCCCGCCAAGGCAGCTTTGTAGTCAGTTGGCATCCGGCTCTTCCATCGCCGGTAGTGCTTGTAGAGATGGGAAAACGCGTCCGCGTCGAGTCGTCCAGATTCGAGGTTTGAGATAGTTATGCCGACGTACTCCAAAGGTATTCGTCCTTCTGGATCGGCCTGTGCGCGGTCAAAGGCCGATCGAAGGGCATCAAGGCGATCGAAGTATTCCGTAAGCCGAGTTGCAGATCTGAGTTCCGCATCGACTCGCCGAGATCCTTCCCACTCGGCCCGAAGTTCGTACGGAACGTCACGAGACGTCAAATAGCTCCGACGGAATGACTCTGCCTCCTGTTCCAACTGCTTTTGCATCTGCCGAAGTTCCCAGCCGCATTCGTCACTGACCATCCTGAGGATGCCTCTCAGAGAATGGACGAACTGATGGCCGCTCATCCCATCAAGCCGCCACTCCACTCGGTTCCGAGGCCTATCAAGGTTGTCGAAGAAGACCAGCAACGGCATCGAGTTGCTAGGCACGCCAAGAAACCGGCTGAGCGCGTATGATTCTCGAGTCTGCTCCTGCATGAAGGCAAGGAACTGCTCGGCGACCTCGAAAGACCCTGATCTCGCGGAGGTGCGATCGCTCGCTTCGTGACAAAAAACCGCGCGTACTCCATGCAGCTGCGAGGAGTGGATCACGCTTGACCTCGCGGCGGTCGCCTCGAAGGGCCCGAGCTGAGGACCAATGACGAGGACGCGATCGCCGGTCAAGACATCCAACTCGTGGTACAGGGACAGGTACTCGAGGATGAAGTGCTGATCAAGAGAAGTCGCCAGGAGAAGAGCGTAGAGGTCGTAGCCAAGCCTGGATCGCTTGTACTCGGCGTCTTCGAATGCGTCTCGTAGAGACTTCAGTGAGTAGTCCATGTCTACCGCTTTTGATATACCGATAGCTACTTAACGGCGCTGCCGCTGACCGGCGGCGCGAAGCGGCGACCGGTCCAGCGGTGTGGCAGGGCGAAGGACCGGCGACGCCACACTCCTGCAGCCACGAAAGCTGCACCGCGCAAGGCCCTTGGCATTGGCAGGGCTCATAGCCTCTGTATGTTACCGTAGATCTCCCGCCGCTGTCAATGTGACGCGGGGCGGACGCGGGGCGACGTTTTGGGGAATGCCCTGCCGCGGCGAGAGGACCTTCTGAGAGCTAACTCGCCGTGCGTGTCGGGCTTAAAGGACGTCCGCGGGGCTGACGGCGTCGCGGGCGCCCAGGAAGTCTTCGAGCAGCTCGCCGAAGATCTTCATGAAGTCGCGCTCGGAGAGGATGCCCACCAGGCGGCCGTCCTCCACCACCGGCAGGCAGGCCACCCGGTGCTTTTTCATCACGTGGACGGCCTCGAGCGTCGGCGTGTCGGGGCCGACGGTGACGATGTCGGTGTGCATGATCTCCTTGACCGGGATCGGGCGCTGCGAGCGGCCGTACTCGCGGGCCAGGGTGCGCAGCAGCGCGCGGTGGGTCACCAGCCCGACCAGATGGTGGCGGTTGTCCTCCACCGGCACGTGGCGGATGTGCTTCCAGTCCATGAGCGAGGCCACGAGGTCGATGACCTCGTCCTCGTTGACGGTGAAGAGGTCGGTGGTCATGAGCCCCGAGACCCGCCGGTAGTGGGTCTGCCAGCCCCGGGTCTCGCGCAGGCGCGCCAGCGGCCAGGTGTGCCCCGGCTTGCCCTCCTTCTGGTTGACCAGGGTGGCCGCGGTGAGGGCGGCGAGGCGTTCGCTCGCCGTGCCCGTGCTCCCCATCGCCGCGAGCGAATCGAGGAACCACTTGGCGCCGGTCCGCCGCAGGCGGACCCGCTCCTCGATCACGCCCAGGTAGCGGTCGCGGTCGGCGGCGCCGACGTCCAGCGCCGCCAGCCCGTCGCGGGCCCGCGGCAGCAGCTCTTCCAACACGAGCGAGGCGGCCGGCGTCGACGGCCGTCCGATCCAGGCGAGCTCGGCTCCCAGCCCCAGCCGCGCCGCGGTCAGGAAGTTGTCGCGCACCTCGTCGAAGGAGATGTGGTGGCGCACGTCGCCGTACTCGTCGGCGATCGCCTTGACGAGGCCCATCCAGAAAGCGCCGTTGGCCATCTCGTCGAGCACCGTGGGACCGGAGGGGAGGACGCGGTTCTCGATCCGGATGTGCGGCTTGCCCTCGCTCACGCCGTAGCACGCCCGGTTCCAGCGGTAGACCGTGCCGTTGTGGAGCCGCAGGGCCTTGAGCTCCGGCACGCCGCCGGCGTCGAGCACCTCCATGGGGTCCTCGCTCACGTCGCGGCTGATGAGCAGGCGAAAGCGCGCGATGTCTTCGCGGAAGATCTCGAGCACCGACTCGTCGACCCAGGCGCGGCCGAAGCTCACCCGCGGCTGCAGGTCGCGGTGGTGATGCGACGCCTTGGGCTGCCGCGTGTCGATCGCCTGCCGGAAGACCGCGATCCGGGTCTCGTGCCATAGCCGCTTGCCGAAGAGCAGCGGCGAGTTGGTGGCGGCGGCGAGCACCGGCCCGGTCACCAGTTGCGCCGCGTTGTAGTACCTGGCGAAGTTCTTGGGAGTGACCTGGAAGTGGAATTGGAAGCTCGTGTTGCACGACTCCACCATCACGCTGTCGTGCTGCAGAGTCAGCTCGTCGGTCCCCTTGATGTGGAGGGAGAAGTCGGAGCCCCGCAGCCGCTGCATGGCGTCGGCGAGCACGTGGTAGCGCGGCAGCGGGGTCATGTTGTCCGTCGTCAGGTCGCTCTTGACGAGCGTCGGCAGGATGCCCGTCATGAGGACCTCGGCGCCGTGCCGGGCCGCCGCGCGGCCGGCTTTGGCCAGGAGCTCCTCGAGCTGCCGCTCCATGTCCGAGAGGCAGGTCTCGCCGAGCACGAAGGGGTCGAGGTTGCACTCGAGGTTGAAGCGCGCCAGCTCGGTGGTGAAGTGCGGGTCGTCGATCTCCGCGAGCACCTCGAGGGCCACGGGAGCCGGCCGCAGGCCGGCGTCCACCAGGAAGAGCTCCTGCTCGGCGCCGATGCGC
>DASWIG010000198.1:0-10000 GCA_036397835.1 Thermoanaerobaculia bacterium | reverse complement strand
CGCGAAAAAACTTCGGCGCCGGCCGCAAACCATTGTCCGGATTGGGGTTAGGAGGCCGCACCGAAGCACAGCCGGCGGCCCTCGACCCGCCAGGGCTCGGTCAGCAGGCGCCGCAGGGCCTCGGGATAGGCGAGGTGCTCCTGGCGCAGGATGCGCTCGGCGAGCGAGGCTGCGGTGTCCTCGCCGGCGACCTCGACGGCGCGCTGGACGACGATGGGGCCCTCGTCGAGGGCCTCGTCGACGAGGTGGACCGTGCAGCCGGCCACGCGCACGCCGTGGCGCCAGGCCTGGGCCTGGGCGTCGAGCCCGGGAAAGGCCGGCAGCAGGCTCGGGTGGACGTTGAGGATGCGTTCGCGGAAGGCCGCGACGAGGTAGGGCGAGAGCAGGCGCATGTAGCCCGCCAGGCACACCCACTCGGCGCCGGCGCCGGTGAGCTGCGCCAGCACGCGCTCCTCGTGCCGGCGGCGCGACAGGCCGCGGTGCGGGACGAGCGCGGCCGGCAGGCCCAGGTCCCGCGCCTTGTCGAGGCCCGGAGCGCCGGGCTGGTTGCTGACCACGAGGACGATCCGCGCCGGCACCTCGCCGCGCTCCATGGCCCCGTGGAGCGCCAGGAAGTTGCTGCCGCGCCCCGACAGCAGCACGGCCACGCGCGCCGGCTCAGGCATCGCCGGTGCCGCCTTCGTAGACCACCCCGCCCTCGCCTTCCTCCACCGCGCCGATGACGAAGGACGCCCCCCCGCCCAGCTCGGCGCGGACGGCCGCCACCGCGGCCGGCTCGACGACGAGCACGAAGCCGATCCCCATGTTGAAGACCCGCAACATCTCCTTGCCGGCGACGCGGCCGTGGGCGGCCAGGACGCGGAAGATGCCGGGCACCTCCCAGGCGCCGAGGTCGACGCGCGCGGAGAGGCCCGGCGGCAGCACCCGCGGCAGGTTGTCGGTCAGGCCGCCGCCGGTGACGTGGGCCATGGCGTGGAGCGCCGGACGGCCGAGGAGCGGGCGCACCGCGCCCAGGTACGAGAGGTGGGGCGCCAGGAGGTGGTCGCCCAGGGGCGTGGCGCCCAGGCCCGGAACCGGATCCTCGAGGCCGAGGCCCAGCTCGCCGAGGAAGACCCGGCGCGCCAGCGAGTAGCCGTTGGTGTGGAGACCGGCCGACGGCAGCCCCACCAGCACGTCGCCGGCGCGCACCCGCGAGCCGTCGATCAGCGCCGGGCGGTCGACGAGGCCGACGATGAAGCCCACCAGCTCGTAGTCGCCGGCCTGGTAGAACCCCGGCATCTCCGCGGTCTCGCCGCCGAGCAGCGCGCAGCCGTTGTCGCGGCAGCCGGCGGCGACGCCGCGAACCAGCTCGACGACGGCGGCGGGCTCGAGCACGCCGGCGCCCACGTAGTCGAGGAAGAAGAGGGGCACGGCCCCCTGCACCAGCACGTCGTTGACGCAGTGGTTGACCAGGTCGCGGCCGACGGTGGAGAAGTCGCCCGCCAGCCGCGCCACCGTGAGCTTGGTGCCCACGCCGTCGGCCGAGGCCACCAGCACCGGCTCCTCGAAGCCGGCGAGCGAGGGACGGAAGAGGCCGCCGAAGGAGCCCAGCTCGGAGAGCACGCCGGGCGTCGCGGTCGAGGCGACGAGCTCCTTGACCTCGGCGAGGGCGGCGTCCTGGGCGTCGATCGACACGCCGGCGGCGCGGTAGGCGCTGTCTGAGGATCCCGGCATTGCGTCCTCAGCGCGGCCCGGCGTCGATCGGGAAGAGCTCGGCCTGGCGGGGGTGGCCGGCGCCCACCGCCACCCGGTACTCGCCCGTCCAGCAGGCGGTGCAGTAGCTCTCGGCGGCGCCGCCGAGCGCCGCCAGGGTGCCCTCGAGCGAGAGGTAGGCGAGGCTGTCGGCGCCCACGTAGTCGCGGATCTCCTCGACGCTTTTCTGCGCCGCGATCAGCTCCTCGCGGCGCGGCGTGTCGATCCCGTAGTGGCAGGGCCAGGCGGTCGGCGGCGAGGTGATCCGCAGGTGTACCTGCCGGGCCCCCGCCTCGCGCACCAGCCGCACCAGCTTGCGCGAGGTCGTGCCGCGGACGATCGAGTCGTCCACCAGCGCTATCCGGCGGCCCTCGATCAGGCCGCGCACCGGGTTGAGCTTGACCCGTACCCCGAAGTCGCGGATCGACTGCTGCGGCAGGATGAAGGTGCGGCCCACGTAGTGGTTGCGGATCAGGCCGAGCTCGAAGGGCAGGCCGGCGGCGCGGCTGAAGCCGAGGGCCGGGAAGAGGCCGCTGTCGGGCACCGGCACCACGACATCGGCGTCCGCCGGGCTCTCGCGCGCCAACGTCTCCCCCATGCGCGTGCGCACCTCGGAGACGGCGTCGCCGAAGACCCGGCTGTCGGGACGGGCGAAGTAGACGTGCTCGAAGGCGCAGCGGCTCGGCTGCGGCACCCGCGGCATCCGGAAGCGCTCGATCCGCCCGCCGCGCGCCACCACGACCTCGCCGGGGGCCAGCTCGCCGCGGACCTCGGCCCCCAGCAGGTCGAGGGCGCAGGTCTCCGAGGCGAAGCACGGCACGCCGGCGCAGTCGCCCTCCACCAGGGGACGGAAGCCGTGGGGGTCGCGGGCGGCGACCAGGCAGTCCTCGGCGATGAGCAGCAGGCTGTAGGCCCCGGCCACGGCGTCGAGCGCCACCATCAGCGACTCGACCACGTCCGGACGCGGGTTGCGCGCCATCAGGTGGAGGATCACCTCGGTGTCGCTCGAGGTCTGGAAGATCGAGCCGTCGGTCTCGAGACGGCGGCGGATCTCGCCGTCGTTGACCAGGTTGCCGTTGTGGACCACCGCCAGCGGCCCCATCGCCGTCTTGACGACGATGGGCTGGGCGTCGGCGACCACCGACGAGCCGGCGGTCGAGTAGCGTGTATGGCCGATGGCGAAGCGGCCGGGCAGCGCCGCCAGCACCTGCTCGTCGAAGATCTCGCGGACTTCGCCCATGCCGCGCTGGAGGTGCATCCGGAGGCCGTCCCAGGAGACCAGGCCGGCGCTCTCCTGCCCGCGGTGCTGCAGGGCGTAGAGACCGAGGTAGGTCAGCTTGGACGCGTCACCGTGGCCCGCGATGCCGAAGATGCCGCACATGACGACCGCCTCCTCACCTGCCTCACATGCCGAGGGCGCGCGGCAGCGCCGTCTCCCAGACCTGCCGCAGCGCCTCGACGTCGGCGTCGAGGACGCCGCCGTCGCCGCGGATCACCAGCCGCGCGCCGCCCACCTCGCCGACGTCGGCCGCCGGCACGCCCCAGCGCTCCGCCTCCTCGAGGATCGCCTCCAGGCGCGCCGGCGGCGCCGCCACGAAGGCCCGCGCCTGGGTCTCGGAGAAGAGGGCGGTGGGGCTCGCGGCGACCGTCACCGAAGCGCCCAGGCCGCGGCCGAAGGCGGCCTCCGCCAGGGCCACCGCGAGACCGCCCTCGGCGAGGTCGTGGGCGGTGGCGACCCAGCCCTCGAAGGCGAGGAAGCGCAGCAGGGCGGCGAGCCTCTCCTCGGCGGCGAGGTCGACGGCCGGCGGACGGCCCTGCTCGACGCCGTGGACGAGGCGCAGGTAGGCGGAGCCGCCCATCTCCTCGGCGTCGCGGCCGAGCAGCACGATGCGGTGGCCGGCCGCCGTGAAGAAGGCCCGGGGGAGCTGGCCGAGGTCGGGGATGAGCCCCACCATGGCCACCGTCGGCGTCGGGTGGATCGGCCGCCCGGCGGTCTCGTTGTAGAACGAGACGTTGCCCGAGACCACCGGCACCTCGAGCTCCCGGCAGGCCTCGGCCATGCCCAGCACGCACTCGCGGAACTGCCAGTAGACCTCGGGGCTCTCCGGGCTGCCGAAGTTGAGGCAATCGGTCAGCCCCACCGGCTCGGCGCCGACGCAGGCCAGGTTGCGCACCGCCTCGGCCACCGCCTGGCGGCCGCCGCGGCGCGGATCGAGGGCGCAGTAGACCGGGTTGACGTCGGCGACCAGCCCGAGGCCCGCCTCCGTGCCCTTGAGCAGCAGCACGGCGGCGTCGCCGCCGGGGCCGGCGACCGTGTTGGTGCGCACGCTGTGGTCGTACTGGCGCCAGATCCACTCCTTGGAGCCGAGCTCGGGCGTGGCGAGGAGACGGGCGAGCGTCGCGGTCGGGTCCTCGACGGGGAGGTCCGGGCTCTGCCAGCGGCGCTCGAGGTCGGGCGGCGGCGCCGCCGGCCGGTCGTAGACCGGACCGCCGTCGACGATCGCCTTCACCGGCAGCTCGGCGACCCTGGCGCGCCGGTGGTAGATGCGCCCGAGGCCGTTCTCGGTCAGCTCGCCCA
Organism: Thermoanaerobaculia bacterium; assembly: GCA_036397835.1. Classification (GTDB taxonomy): domain Bacteria; phylum Acidobacteriota; class Thermoanaerobaculia; order Multivoradales; family J023; genus DASWIG01. The sequence goes on along the minus strand of DASWIG010000198.1, from coordinate 5,691 downwards.
CCTTGGAGACCTCGAGCCCCCAGCGCTCGAAGACCCGCACCACCTCCTCCTCGCGGCCGCGCCGCGCCACCAGCAGCATCCGCTCCTGCGACTCCGAGAGCATGATCTCGTAGGGCGTCAGCGCCGCCTCGCGCAGGGGCACGGCGTCGAGGCGCAGGTTGAAGCCCATGCCGCCGCGGCTGGCCATCTCGAAGGAGCTGCTCGTCAGGCCCGCCGCGCCCATGTCCTGGACGGCGACCACGGCGCCGGTGCGCATCGCCTGCAGGCAGGCCTCGAGCAGCACCTTCTCGGTGAACGGGTCGCCGACCTGCACGGTGGGCCGCTTGGCCTCGCTCTCGGCGTCGAAGGACTCCGAGGCCATGGTGGCGCCGTGGATGCCGTCGCGGCCGGTGCGGCTGCCCACGTAGTAGAGCGGATTGCCGGCACCGGCGGCGCGCGCCGTGAACACGCGCTCGCGCCGCGCCAGCCCGAGGGCGAAGGCGTTGACGACGACGTTGCCGTCGTACGACGGGTGGAAGCCCGTCTCGCCGCCCACGGTGGGGACGCCGACGCAGTTGCCGTAGTCGCCGATGCCGCGCACCACGCCGTCGACGAGATGGCGCATCCGCGGCGCGTCCAGGGAGCCGAAGCGCAGGGAATCGAGGAGCGCCACCGGCCGCGCGCCCATGGTGAAGACGTCGCGCAGGATGCCGCCGACGCCGGTGGCGGCGCCCTGGTAGGGCTCGATGAAGCTCGGATGGTTGTGGCTCTCCATCTTGAAGACCGCCACCCAGCCGTTGCCGATGTCGACGGCGCCGGCGTTCTCGCCCGGACCCTCGAGCACGAACGGCCCGCTGGTGGGGAGCTCGGCGAGCATCGTCTTCGACGACTTGTAGGAGCAGTGCTCCGACCACAGGGAGGAGACGATGCCGAGCTCCAGCGAGCCGGGGTCGCGGCCGAGCACGGCGCGCAGGCGCTCGAGCTCGTCAGCGGCCAGGCCGTAGCCGGCCGCCAGCTCCTCGGTCGCCGCCGCCCGCCGGGCGGTGGGCGCGCTAGGCATGGCGGACCTCCACCGCCGCCGCGACCAGCGACGCGAAGAGCCCCAGGCCGTCCTCGCCGCCGAGCACCTGCTCGGCGCAGCGTTCCGGGTGGGGCATCATGCCGAGCACGTTGCCCCCCGCGTTGACGACCCCGGCGATCGCCCGCGCCGAGCCGTTGGGGTTCCAGCCCTCCGCCGTCTCGCCGCCGGGCGACGCGTAGCGGAAGACCACGCCCCCGGCCTTCTCGAGGGCGTCGAGGGCCTCGTCGCGGTCGACGTAGTTGCCCTCCGCGTGGGCGATCGGCATTCGCAGCACCTGGCCGCGCGCGTAGCGCGAGGTGAATGCCAGGTCGTCGCGCTCGACCCGCAGCCAGACGTCCTGGCACAAGAAGCGCAGGTCGCGGTTCCTGCGCATGGCGCCGGGCAGCAGGCCCGCCTCGAGCAGCATCTGGAAGCCGTTGCAGATGCCGAGGACCGGGCCCCCGGCGGCGGCGTGACGCCGCACCTCGGCCATGATCGGCGACAGCGCCGCCATGGCCCCGGCCCGCAGGTAGTCGCCGTAGGCGAAGCCGCCGGGCAGCACCACGAGGTCGCAGCCGTGGAGGTCGGCCTCGTCGTGCCAGAGGAAGACCGCGTCCTGGCCGAGCACGTGCTTCAGGACGTGGTAGACATCGTGGTCGCAGTTCGAGCCGGGGAAGACGACGACGCCGCACCTCATGGCGTCTCCCCGCTGATCAGCTCGACGGTGAAGTCTTCGACGACCGGGTTGGCGAGCAGCTTCTCGGCCATTCGCCGCAGCAGCTCGCCGGCCTTGCCCGGGTCGACGCCGGCGAGGACGACGTCGAAGCTCTTGCCGGCGCGCACCTCGCGCACCTGGCCGAAGCCGAGGCGGGCCAGGGCGTCGCCGATCGCCTTGCCCTGGGGATCGAGGATCTCGGCCCGGGGGAAGACGGTGACCCGCCCCTTGATGGTGGTGGCGGCGGTGACGGTGGTGTCGGTGATGGTGGTGTCCGTGACGGTGGAGTCGGTGATCGATGTGTCGGTCAATTGCGCGTCCTCGAGAGTCTGTCACAAGGCCAGTGAGAGTTGTCCGTGGGGTTCGAGCTCGATCCAGGGCGTGGAGCAGTCCTGGCGGGTGACCACCAGCTCGACGCCGGCGCCGCAGGCGTCGAGCTCGGCGCCCACCGCCTGCGCCGCCAGGGCCGGCTCGTTGTTGGTGCGCGAGAGGTGGTAGAGCACCACCAGGCGCAGCCGGTCGCAGGCCAGCTCGGCGACGCCGCGCGCCGCGTCGCGGTTCGACAGGTGGCCGTGGCGCGAGGCCACCCGCTGCTTCAGGTGCCAGGGATAAGGGCCGGCGCGCAGCATCTGGAGGTCGTGGTTGGCCTCGATCACCAGGGCGTCGAGGTCGCGCATCCGGCCCCAGGCGAGACGGCTGCGGCTGCCGAGGTCGTAGGCCAGGCCGAGTCGGGCGCCGCGGCCGTCCTCGATCACGAAGCCCACCGGCTCGCGGGCGTCGTGGGGGAGGCGAAAGGCCTCGACGCGGAACCAGTCGGCGACCTCGAAGGGCTCCCCGGAGCGGACGACGCGGGCCGCCGCCGCCGCCGCCTCGGAAAGGCCGGTGCCGGCGAGCGTGCCCGCGGTGGCGTAGACCGGCAGGCCGTGGCGCCGCGCCAGCACGTCGGCGCCGCGCCGGTGGTCGTCGTGCTCGTGGGTCAGCAGCACGCCGTCGAGACGCCGCGCCTCCTCGCCGAGCTGGCGCAGCTTGCGCTCGATGGTGCCGCCGGCGAAGCCGGCGTCGACGAGCAGCCGGCGCCCTTCCGATTCCACGACCAGGGCGTTGCCCGCGCTGCCGGATCCGAGGACGGCCAATCGCATGATCTCCGCTTCGCCGGGCGGCGCCTCCTAGAGCTCGTAGATCTTTCCCTGCTCGAGGAAGTCCACGTCGGGACGGGCGAGCCGGCGCACCTCGGCACGGATCGGCTCGACGCACGCCGGCTTCAGGTGGTGGAGCAGGATCGGCACCTTGCGCTCGAGCTTGGCCAGCTCCCGCTCGAGCGAGGCCGGCGTCAGGTGCAGCGAGACGTCGGCGATCTCCTGGAGCGCGTTGTGGAAGCTCGTCTCGAGGCAGACCGCCTTCAGGTTGCGCGCCCGGTTGGCGATCTCCCACAGCCGCCGGGTGGGGCCGGTGTCGCTCGACCAGAGCACCGCCGAGCCGCCCTTCTCGACGAGGAAGCCGTGGGTCGGCACCGGGTGGTCCACCGGGATCGGCGTGAAGCGCACGCCGTCGACCTCCACCGGCACCTCGTCCTGGAGCTCGTGGAAGGTGATGACCGGCTCCAGGTGGTTGGGCAGGCGCGTGAAATCGGGCCAGGTGGCGTTGTTGAAGAGGTACTTGCGGATCGAGTAGATGGTCGCCCGCGAGGCGTAGACGTCGATCGGCGCGTCGCGGCGGCCGAAGATGTTGTCGATGAAGAAGGGGATCGAGCTGGTGTGGTCGATGTGGGAGTGGGTCAGGAAGATCGTGCCCACCTCGATCTGGCGGTCGATCGACAGGCCCTGGGCCAACGAGCCGGCATCGAGGGCGACGTGGTCGCCGATCAGGAGGCAGGTCATCCGGCAGCCCAGACTCTCGCCTCCGTACGGACCTATGACCTCGATCCTCATGCCGCGAATATATACCCGTTGGTCGCTTCGTCGCCCGAAGGGCCAAGCATAGCGGAAAGGAGGCATGGGGCGAACCGCCGGCGGGACCCCGGTCAGAGGCCGTCTCACGGCCGTGCCGAGCCCGCGATCCGGGGATCCGGCCGGCGGGACCGTCATCCCGGCCCCGCGGCTCGCCGAGAATCAGGGCTTCACGTCCGGAGGATCGATCAAAGGTCCAAGCTCTCCCGACGCTGGGGACGCTGGGCGGGACGCTCGAGGTCATCGGGCATGTCGCCGAAAGCCCTCCAGAAGCTCTCCGGCCACTCCCTGGTCTTGACCGGCTCGACGATGAGCTGGTCGCCCTCGCGGCGGATCGACACCTGAGCCGTTTCTCCTCGAGCCGCACGTCGATCGCCTGGGAGAGCTCGTCGAGGCGGTTGAGGCGCCCCTCGACCCCATTGCACGAACTCCAGGCGGGGCTCGAGCTCCGTGGAGCCGCGTCAGGCTCTCGACCTTGTCCTCCGAGGCTTGCACCAGGGCGCTCTCCTCGGCCACCTTCTGCGCCCTTGAGACCCTTTTTTTGCCCGCGGTCGAAATCCGGTGCAAGAATTCGGGCACGGAATACGTCTACACCTCCTTTGAAGGCCCGGAGTGCGGGCCCTCATGACGCTGAAGACGCGATTCCGGAGGTCGACGATGTCTACAGAAGCTCAGCCCACCGAAACTCAGCCCGAAACCCAGCTCACCGCCATCCTCGAACGCTATTGGGGCTACCCGAGCTTTCGTCCGCTGCAACGCGAGGGCGCCGAAGCGATCCTCGCGGGGCGCGACAGCCTGGTGGTGATGCCCACCGGCGGCGGCAAGTCGCTGTGCTACCAGGTGCCGGCGCTCACCCGCGGCGACGGCCTCGCCGTGGTCGTCTCGCCGCTGATCTCGCTGATGAAGGACCAAGTGGACGCCCTGGTCGCGAGCGGCGTGCCGGCGGCCTACTACAACAGCTCGCTCAATCCCGAGCAGCAGGGCCGGGTGGCCTCGCGCCTGCGCCAGGGGCGCTACCGGCTGCTCTACGTGGCTCCGGAGCGCCTGGTGGGCGAGTCGGGCGGACGCTTCCGCGAGCTCCTCGGCCGCTGCGGCCTGCGCTACGTCGCGGTCGACGAGGCCCATTGCATCAGCCACTGGGGCCACGACTTCCGGCCCGAGTACCGTCAGCTCGGGCGTCTGCGCGAGGCCTTCGCGGGCATCTCGCTCCACGCCTACACCGCCACCGCCACCGAGCAGGTGCGCCGCGACATCGTGGCGCAGCTCGGCCTGCGGCAGCCGCGGGTCCTGGTGGGGAGCTTCGACCGTCCCAACCTCGTCTACCGCGCGCAGCGGCGCCAGGGGACCTACGGCCAGGTCCGGGCCGTGGTCGAGCGCCACCGCGGCGAGGCCGGCATCGTCTACTGCGTCTCGCGGCGTGGGGTCGAGAAGCTGGCCGCGCGCCTGAAGGACGACGGGGTGCGCGCCCTGCCCTACCACGCCGGTCTCGACGACCCGGTGCGCCGCCGCCACCAGGACGCCTTCCTCAACGAGCGCATCGACGTGATCGTGGCCACCGTCGCCTTCGGCATGGGCATCGACCGCTCGAACGTGCGCTACGTGGTCCACGCCGGCGCGCCGCGCTCGCTCGAGCACTACCAGCAGGAGGCCGGGCGCGCCGGACGCGACGGCCTGGAGGCCGAGTGCGTGCTGATCTGGTCGCCGGGCGACTTCATGAGCTGGCGCCGGATGCTCGAGCCCTCGGGCGAGCTGACCGACGCGGCCCAGCGCCAGCTCCGCGACATGGAGCGCTACGCGGCCCAGACCCGCTGCCGTCACCGCGCGCTCGTGGAGCACTTCGGCGAAGGCTATGCAGGACCCTCCTGCGGCGCCTGCGACTGGTGCCTCGGCGAGCTCGAGGCCGCGGACGATCCGGTGGTGCTGGCGCAGAAGCTCATCTCGTGCGTGCTGCGGCTGCGCGAGTCGTGGGGCATGGGCCACGTCGTCGACGT
>DASWIG010000197.1:0-10754 GCA_036397835.1 Thermoanaerobaculia bacterium | reverse complement strand
TCGTGCGCGCGCTGCTCGAGCGCGGCGACGCCGTGCGCTGTCTGGCGCGGGCGTCGAGCCCGCGCGACAACCTCGCGGGGCTCGACGTCGAGGTGGTGACCGGCGACCTCACCGACGCCGCGGCCATCGAGCGCTTCGCGGCCGGCTGCGACGCCGTCTTCCATTGCGCCGCCGACTACCGCCTCTACGTGCCCGATCCCGCGGCCATGTTCGCCGCCAACGTCGACGGCACCCGCAACGTGCTCGCCGCGGCCGAGAAGGCCAGCGCGGCGCGGATCGTCTACACCTCCACCGTCGGCGCCCTGGGCCTCCACGACGACGGCACCCCCGCCGACGAGACCGCGCCGGTCTCCTACGCCAGGATGATCGGCCCCTACAAGCGGAGCAAGTTCCAGGCCGAGCGGGTAGCGGAGGAATTCGCCGCCCGCGGCGTGCCGGTGGTGATCGTCAACCCGTCGACGCCGGTGGGCGAGCGCGACGTCAAGCCCACCGACACCGGGAAGATCGTCGTCGATTTCCTGAACGGCAGGATTCCCGCCTACGTCGACACCGGTCTCAACCTGATCGACGTGCGCGACTGCGCCCAGGGTCATCTGCTGGCCGCCGAGAGGGGACGCGTGGGGGAGAAGTACATCCTCGGCTGCCGCAACCTGGAGCTGCGCGAGATCCTCGAGATCCTGGCGCGCCTCACCGGCCTGCCGGCGCCGCGGCGGCGGCTGCCGCACTGGATCCCGGTCGCCTTCGCCGCCGTCGACACCCTGCGCGCCCGCGTCTTCGGCGGCACGCCGCGGGTCTCGTACGACGCCGCCCGTCTCGCCCGTCACAAGATGTTCTTCGACGCTTCGAAGGCGGTGCGCGAGCTCGGCCTGCCGCAGGCGCCGGTCGAGGATGCCCTGGGGCGGGCCGTCGACTGGTTCCGCGAGCACGGCTATGTCCGCTCGGCAGCGTGAGGGCCGCTGTCTTCGTCCTGCGGCAAGACGTTGTATGATCCCGTCATGACGGCGAAGGCAGTACAGATCTCGATGGACACCGACCTGCTCGGCCGTATCGACGCCGATCCGGAAGCGAGGCGGCGGGGAAGGTCGGCATTCGTCCGCACCGCGGTGAAGCTCTACCTCAGGGCCAAGGAACGTAGGGAGGTCGAGGAACGGCTCGCCCGGGCTTATGAGGGCAAGGCGGACGCCCTGCTCGAAGAGATCGAATCTCTCATCGGCAGGCAGTCATGGCCGAACGACTGAACCGCGGAAGATGCTGGAAGTCTGCCGGGCCCTCGCCACCGCATGTGGATGCGAATGAGAGGACATTTCGCCGTCCTTTCGTAGATGAGGATGAACGGCTATGTCCGCTCGGGAGCGTGAAACGGTCGCCGTGGTCGCGCCCCTGCGGGAGGAGCTGGGGCCGCTCCTTCGCCAGGTGGCCGACGTCCGGCGCATCGGCTTGCACCGTTACTCGGGACGCCTGGGCTCCCGCGAGCTCGTACTCGGGTGGACGGGCGACGGCTGGAGCGCGGCGCGCGCCGGGCTCGCGGCCCTGCTCGCAGCGCACCGGCCATCGCGGCTCGTCGTCCTCGGCGTGGCGGGCGGCCTGTCGCCGGGCCTCGACGCCGGCAGCCTGGCCGTGGCCTGTGAGGTCCGCGACGGCGACGGCGTCGCGCCGGCTCCCGATCCCGAGTGGATCGTCCGCGCCGTCGAGCTCGCCGGCGCGCGCGAGGCCGTCGTCTTTTCGCACGACCGGATCCTCGTCCGTGCGGACGAGAAGGCCGAGCTGGGACGCCGGCTGCTCGCCGAGAGCGCGGCGGACGCCGCCGTCGTCGACCTGGAGACCGCCGTCTACGCGCGGACGGCGGCCGCCCACGGCGTGCCCTATACGGCGATCCGCGCGGTGAGCGACACGGTGGACGAGGACCTGCCCCTGGACTTCAACCGGTTCCTGGACGACGGCGGACGAACGCGCCGGGCGCGTGTGGCGCTGTATGCTCTGGGACGTCCGTGGGTCGTCGGCCGGCTTCTCGGTCTGCGCTCGCGGCTGCGCGGGTGCGCCGAAGCCCTGAGCGAGGCCGCTCGCCTCGTTCTACGGGACAAAGGGGGTCGGATCTGCTAACGTCCCTTCTATGATTACCATCGCACTGGATGAAGCCCCTGGCCGTCTCGGGACGCTCCTGGAAGACGTGGAGGAGCGTGGCGAGGTCGTCGTGATTTGCCGGGGCGACCGCCCGATAGCCGAGCTGCGACCGGCGACCCCTACGGGTCCGCTTCCCATGCACCCTCAGCTCTCGCGGGTGAGGTTCCATGAAGACCCGGTCGCACCCCTGGACCCTGAGGACCGGGTTGCCGATGGAGCCGGATCGCTGGTACGACGCGGTCAAATCACCGCATGGCTGGCGGACGATCAGCGCTGGTCCGCCCAGAGCTGACGCAATCTCCGCCGCTGATCCTCGGGGGAGAGGCCGCGAGGAATGACCAGCTCCTGATTCGGGTAGATCAGGTCCGGATTCGAGATGCGGCTGCGGTTGGCGTCGTAGATCAGGGGCCAGAGGCGCGGATCGCCGTAGACGATGCCGGCGATCCGCCACAGGTAGTCGCCGCCCCGAACCTCGTGACGGACCGCCTCCCGGGGTGACGCCGGCTCCTCGGCGTGCGATATGACCAACTTCTGCTCGCGGAAGATCCGGTCCGGATCGCTGATCTGGTCGCGGTTGGCGTCGTAGATCCGCGGCCACCGGGTCGGATCGCCGTAGACCTCGCCGGCGATCCTCCAGAGCGTGTCGCCCTCGCGGGTCTCGTAGGCGGTCTCCGCGTCCGGGACATTGAGGGACCTCGTCCCCGGCGGTGGCGCAGAAGACCTTAGCGGAGGCGGTGGCGGTAGCGGTAGCGGAGGTGGCGGTGGCGGAGGTGGCGGTAGCGGAGGTGGCGGCTCCGCCTCCGAGGCGCCTTTAGAACCTCCTGGAGCAAGATCGAACCGTCCACCGATCTGCCAATAGCCCAGCATCGCGAGGATCGCCATGGCCGCGAGGGCGGCAATCCCCAGGGCCGGTCGCAGGCGCCGGCGTCCGCGGCTCGGCGCCAGGGTCGGCACGTACGGCTCTTGCCGCTGAGGCGCGGCCACTCCCTTGGTCGAGGGTGCCGGCGCCACCGGCTGGCCGCCGGCGAGGTCGAACAGGCGGCCATCCCGCGCGCGCATGTAAAGGGCCGGCGCCCCCCACTCCACGTCGTAGCTGAGGGCGAGGTAGGCCCGGGCCGAGTTCAGGGCCGCGTCCACGGGCCTGCCGTTCGCCAAATAGCGGTAGAACTGGCGGGCCAGGGTCACGGCGGCGCGATCGGGAATCGGGAACTGCATGGCGACCACGGCCGGCATGCCGCGACGGACCAGGCTGTGAGCGACGCCCCCGAACGGATCCCGGACCGACACCGCGGCCCCCAGGCAGCTATTGAGAAACACGAGCCGCAGATAGGCGCGGTGATTGCGCAGGTAGTTGGCGAGCCGCGGCCCGGCGATCGCCTGGCTGCGTCCGGGCGGATCCTCCGCCTCGAGGACCACGACCCCCTCGCCGTCGACGAAGTCGCCATGGCCCACGAAGTGCAGGAAGTGCGGCTGGTGCCGTATCAGTGCCGCGTCGAGGCTGTTCGCGGTGGCGTGATCGAGGTGGAAGGCCTCGATCATGCCCTCCCCGACCAAGTCGCGAAGCTCGTCGTCGAGATGCGCCAGCTCCTCACCGACGCGGAGCTCCGGACGGTCCGTGGGGTTGGCCACGGCGACCAACAGCCGCAGCGGCGGCTCGACGGCCAGCGTCGGCTCGATCTGGTCGTCCTCGAACCAACGCACCACCGGCTTCATCTCGTCGGTGAACAGGAAGTCGTCGCGGGCCGCGTCGTAGGCAAGCTCCCACGGCAGCTCCGCCAGCTCCCGGGAGCGGGTGGTGTCGATCAGGAAGCGGATGCCTTCGCGTCGCTGGGAATCGATCGCGCGCAGGTTGCTCTCGAGCAACTCCCGGAGCTGGGACGAAAAAAGCGACTCGTAGATCATGCCGCCGACCCGCTTCACGTCGTCGAGGTGTGGCAGCAAGCTGTGGGCGCCGCCCGCGGCGAGCCGCACGGTGCTTTCCACCATGCCCGCGGACGACCACAGCGAGCGCTTCAGCTCGATCGGGTCGAGCCGCAGCTCGCCCGCGGCCGGCTGACCGGAAGACGGCTGCGCCATCTCGACCGGATAGCGCCCCCCGCCACCCTCGCCGAAGCGGAGCTCAAGGGTGCGGTACGAGTACGACGGCAGGACCGGCCGCACCGCTGTCTGATCGATCACCGCCGCGGGAGTTGCCGACGCCACGGCTGCCGCCGCCGGCGTCTCGACCGCCGGCGCCGCGCCATCGCGCCTGATTCCTATGGCCACCCGCTGCAGGTTGATCGCCAGATCGACGTCGAGCGACGAGTCCGGCGTGGTGAAGAAGCCGACCACGCTCTGGCGCAGCTCAGCCTTGAATTCCGCCAAGCGTTGCATGGCCTCCGGGCTCGTGAGACCTTCGATCTTGTCGGGCGGCCAGGGGAAGTCGTCCTTCACCAGGTAGGCCAGCACCGGCAGGCCATGCTCCCGAGCCCAGCGGACTTCCCACCAGGTGATGCTCGTCTTGCCGTCACCGCCCTGCTTCACCGGAGGGACCCAACCGTAGCGATGAGCGACCAGGACCACGAGGACGTCGCAGCCGAGGACCGTCGCCCGGCACTCGTCGCAGGACCTGGTTTCTCGGGCTCCCCAGTCGCGGTGATCCACCGCCACCCACTCGAGCTTGCGCACGACCTCCCTGACCACGTCGGCGTAAGCTGCCAGATCCTCGCCCGTGTAAGAAATGAAGACGCGCAAGATATTTTTCTCGGAAGACATCGCAGTTCCGGTTCCCCGGAGCAGCGTCCCTCCGACGGAGCCGGCCGCCGATGGCCTCGGGACGCCTGATTGAAGTTTCCCTTTTTGGAGGATAGCACGGATCGGGAGCCTTGTCTATGACGCTGCCCACTCTCGAGACCGAATCGTTGATACGATCTCCGCGGCGCGGCCCGGCAGGCCGGTCTCAGCCTCAGCTCCGATAGCCCATGATTCTCGACGCACGGACCGCCCGCCCCATAGACGCCCTCCTCGCCGCGACCGCCGCCGGCGCCCTCGCCGGCCTGGGCATCGCGCGCCTGACGCTCGAGCTCAATCCCCACCTCGCGGACGACCTCTCCGACGCGCTCCTGCTCCACTTCTGGCTCGTCGGCGGCTACGCCGCCGCGGCGGCCGTCGCCGGCGGCGTCGGAGCGTTGCTGGTGGCCTTCTTGCGGCGGCGCCGTCGTCTCGCGGACGCGGTCGTGGCGCTGTGCGGCCTCGCCCCCGTCGTCTACCTCCTCCTCCTTCCCGGCATGGGTCTGGGCTCGGAGCTCCTGACGACCCTGCTGGCATCCTCGGGGCTCGGCCTGGCGCTCCGGCTCGCGGCGGCGGCGGCCGTGCTGCTGGCGGCGGGCTGGGGACTTTCCACGTCGCTCGCCGTCGTGGCCCGCCGGCTGCGGACGAGCGTGCGCGTCGTCCTGCCCGTCCTCTGGGGGCTGGCGGCGATCGCCCTCTTCGTCCTCGTGGGACCCGCGGCGCCGCCGCCGGCCGCCGCCGCGCCGGCGACGGCCGCGGAGCTGCCGCCGGCGCCGGAGGAGCCGCCGCCGCGCGTCGTCCTGCTGCTGATCGACGGCGCCGACCTCGACGACGTGATCGAGCCGATGGTCGCGGCCGGCGAGTTGCCGACGTTCGCGCGGATGATGCGCGAGGGCGCCTGGGGCTCGCTCGCCACCGTCGAGCCCACCCTCTCGGCGCTCGTCTGGACCACCATCATCACCGGCAAGCCGGCCGCCGAGCACGGCATCCGCCACTTCCTCCACTTCCGGCTGCCGGGCGTGCGTCAGGCCATCTACGAGTTCCCCCTGCACACGGGGCTCAACTTCACGTTCTTCCCGCTGCTCGAGAAGGTCCCGGGCATGCCGGTGCTGCGCGCGCCCTACACCAGCAACATGCGGCGCGCCGAGGCGTTGTGGAACGTCGTCGGCCGCCGCTACCGGGTGGGGGCGTACCGCTGGCTGGTGTCCTGGCCGGCCGAGGAGGTGAACGGCTTCAGCGTCGCCGGCGGCCTCGGCTGGGTGCAGTTCGACGCCCACGCGCGCTACGAGGCCGGCAAGGAGCTGCGCGGCCAGGCCGTCTACCCGCCGGCGCTGCGGCGGCTGCTGCGCCAGCCGTCCGCGGACGGCGTCGATCCGCGGACGGTCGCGGCCTACGTGGGCGAGGGCCACGAGGTGGCCCCCGGCGATCTCCGCCTGCACCCGATCGTCGGCGGCCTCGCCGACCCGGTGGCGGAAGAGCTGCCGCGCCTGATCGCGGCCTTCGACGTCCGTTTCGCGGCGGCGAGCTTCTACTCCGTCGATCCCTTCCACCACCTGTTCAACGCCTTTCGGGACCGCGGCGGGATCTTCTCCGACGCCATCGCCGAGCGCTATCGCTTCGACGACGCCCGCCTCGGCGAGGTCCTGGACGTCCTCGGCGACGAGACGCAGGTGATCGTCGTCTCGGATCACGGCTACGACTTCGAGCACAACCACCACACCTACGCGCCGCCCGGCGTCTTCTTCGCCCGCGGCCCGGCCTTCGCCGCCGGCCGCCGCGTCGACGGCCTCTCCGTCTACGACGTGGCGCCGCTGGTGCTCCGGCTGCTCGGCATGCCGCTGCCCGACGACATGCCCGGGGCGCGCACCGGGGCCTACCGCGCGGCCCTGACCGCGGAGTTCCTCGACGCCTCGCCCGCCGTCCGCATCCCGACCTATGAAACGCTGTCGGCGCCGAGCCACGAGAGCGTCGCGAGCCCCAAGGACGACGAGATCCGCGAGGTCTTGAAGAGCCTCGGCTACGTCGAGTGAGCCTCTGGCGCAGGCGCATGCCCTGCGCTCGCGTCCCGCAGGACCGGTGTAGGGGCGCACGGCGTGCGCCCGCGCGCCACGGCGCGCGCGCCGCGGTGGCGGTGGCGGTGGCGTCGCACGCTCCCGAGGTCCTCGGAGCCGTGGTCAGGGTCACCGCTGAGCTGGCGGGAAACGCTTTCGAGGTCATCGCCGAGATCGTCGGCGCGGTTTTCGATTGACGCCGGGAGCGCGGGCGTCGCCTCGCAAGCCGATGCTCCTGAAAGAACGCCCACGACTCACGCGTCGCGTCGACGCCGCGGCTCGTGGTTCCGAGGAACCACTCCGGCAAAGGCTCGCCGCCGGGCCACGTATGGCCTCCGCCGTGAATCGTGAAGAGCACGACGGCCGCGTCGTCCGCACAGTCCGTGTAGTCCCGGCGGGTGACGTCGGCCGCCACGGTCGTTTCGACGGGGTCGGGCCCGCACCGGTTGCGTCGCGCCCAGCTCGCCGTCCACCGCGAGACGTCGGGAAACGAGACGGGACCTACCCAGGACGTGCCGCCCTCGTACGGAACGAGCCGATCGGCCGTCCCGTGAAACGCGATCATCGGAACCGGTCGCCGGTCCGTACACCAGTCCCACGGCAGCGACTGCGCGGCCGCCACCATTCCGACCGCCGCGATGCGATCGGACAGCGTACACGAGAGGACGAACGCCATGCCGCCGCCATTGGAGAGCCCGTCGGCGTAGATCCTGGTGGGGTCGACGTTGAAAGCCTTTTCCAGGTCGTCGATCAGGTCCGAGATGAATCGGACGTCCTTCGCGAGACCCGTCCCCGGGCTCACCCGCGCAGGGTTTCAACCCTGCGTCGCAAGGGCCGTGCTCGGCGGCCGGCGGCGAGGCCGAAGGCGCGGACGTCGGGACAGAAGCCGCGAGGGCTATTCAGGAGGTATTCATGGGCGAGCTGCTCACCGTCGCAGAGATCCAGGAACAATACGGATCGGAGTGGGTTACCTCTCCACCGTCCCTTCGGGACGAGTCGGCCCGACCGCGAGACGTCAGTTCGGGAAAGCGCGAGGCTCGAAGCCCGCAGGCCGCAGGATGTCGAAGACGTCGTCGCGAATCGTCGCCAGATAGAGCCCGTGGCGCAGGACGCGGTTGCGCATCCCTTCGGGGACCTTCATGGCAGCGAGGACGCCGTAGAGCTTCTTCCCCCGATGCTCGACGAAGAAACGCGGAAAACGACGCAGGTGGTCGAGGATCTGGTCGAGGGCCTCCTGGTCGAGGTCGGTCTTGATCTCGACGTCGAAGACCGTGTTGACCTCCCCGTTGGCATAGGCCAGCATGTCGAGCTCAAGCTCTTCGCCCTGACGGCGGGCGCGCACGTTGGGGGCGACGACATCCATGTGGAAGTCCTCGCGCAGGACGCGGTCGAGGGATAGGTAGAAGGCGGCCTCGTTGAGCTCGCCCACCTGATTGCCGAGGTTGCCGAGCTGGCGGTTGAGGTTGTCCATCGACCGCTCGATGCTGGCGATCAACCGGTCGTACTCGCGGCGCGAGGCGTTGTGTTCCTCTAGCCACTGCCTGCGGGAAGCCTCCATCTTGCTCCCGAGCTCACCGAGCTGGCGGTTGGCATTCTCCATCGAGCTATCGAGGCGGGCGATCATCCGGTCGTGCTCGCTACGCGAGGCGGCGAACTCCTCCTGCCGTTGCCGCCGGGAAACGTCGAGCTGCTCCTGCCACTGCTGCCGGGAACCGGCGAGCTCCTCCTGCCACTGCTGCCGAGAGGCGCGCAGCTCCTCTTGCCACTGCTCCACACGCTCGGCCTGGAGCTTCTCCTGCCTGCTGATCGCGCGGCTGTTCTCCGCCACGAGGGCTTTGAGCTCTTCAAGGGTCATGTCTTCCATCGCGGTCTCCCGGTCGCAGCACCACGGTCTGCGAGACCAGGATAGCACGGACGCGATCCGGGCGGCGTCGAGCTCTTTTGTGGTGCAGTCGTCCCGGCTGCTCCTGTGCAGGCGAGACGATTGCACCACAACCCGGAGACGAGACTCACGCCTTGCGGCGCGCGAAGAGCAGGCCCGACCACGTCGCGTCGACGGCACAGATTCTGTAGTCCACCCAGCCGGCGGCGAGGCCGAAGGCGCGGACGTCGGGCTCGGCAATCTCGGTCGCGACGCCCGAGGCCTTCTTGGGCCAGCAGATCCACAGGGCACCACGCTCGCCGAGGAGGCGCTCGGCCGCCGCGAAGCGGCGCCGGAGCTCGGCGAGGGAGCGCGCGAAGAGGAGGACGCGGTCGGCCGCACCGCGCGCCTGACGCTTGACGCGGACGTGGTCCGGAAGCTCGCCGAGGGTCGCGTCGAAGTCGTCGGGCGCGCCCAGGAGCGTCACCGTCTCGCCGCTCCTGATGCCCAGCTTCCTGGGCAGCGGGGTCCCCGAATAGCCCGCCGTCGTCGCCATCGGCCCGGTACGACCTATCCTGCCTTCGCTTCGAGCACCGCGATGCGGCGCTCGTGCTCGACGACGCGGTGGTGGTCGTCGATCTTCTCCCGGAGGAGGTTGGCGACGCTGATGAGCTCGGTCGAGACGCGCATCTCGGACTCCGTCTGCCGGTGAATCATCTCGATGACGCGCTCCTCGAGGTTCCCGAGCGACGAGTTCGTCTCGTCAGCTCGCTTCTCCAGGGATTCCATACGGTTCTCGAGGGATCCGAGCCGGCTGTTGGTCTCGTTCAGCCGGCTGTTGGTGCCCTGGATCGCCTGGTAGATATCCCGTAGGACCTGGAGAATGGGGCCGTCCTCGGTGCTCATGGCTCATGTATACCACCCACCATGCTTGACCCGCAACCCGGCCGCCCGCCAGTGACTGAAGTCACTGGCTACCTCTCCACCGTCCCTTCGGGACGAGCGCCCCGGCGCGTTGCGCTCGCAACCGGAGAAGCGAGAGGGTCTCGGCGAGATCGACCAACCCCTCCGCCTCCCGTCGTTCGGATGCGGACAGCTCCTCGCCTTGGTCCACAGTCCCCCGCGCTCGACGAGGACGCGCTCGGCCGCCGCGAAGCGGCGCCGGAGCTCGGCGAGGGAGCGCGCGAAGAGGAGGACGCGGTCGGCCGGACCGCGCGCCTGCCGCTTGACGCGGACGTCGTCCGGAAGCTCGCCGAGGGTCGCGTCGAAGTCGTCGGGTGCGCCCAGGAGCGTCACCGTCTCGCCGCTCTTGATGCCCAGCTTCTTGGGCAGCGGCGTCCCCGAATAGCCCGCGTCGTCGCCATGGGCGGGATCATCCATCCGGCGAGAGAAAGGCCCTCAACCCACGCCCGGATCCGCACTTCCCGGATCTTCCGGCCCAGAGCCACCCGCCAGCGAGCGCTGGTATTCGACGGCCCTCACGAGGCGATCATCGACCGTCAGCAGGACCTTGAGATCCTCCAGATCTCGTTGCGCACGAAGGAAAGTCGCGAGGTGAAGCGCGTCGAGGGTCCGAAGGAAGGCATCGGACTCCAGAGAGCCCGCCACATCGCAGACCTCCGGGGTCAGCTCCCAAATGTCGCAGTGAGCCCAGAGGTCGTCGGCCTCTGCTTTCAAACGAGCCAGTTTCTCCTCTGGAACCTCACCGAGAAGCCGCAGGCGGAGAAACGCACGGGCCGACTCGACGAGAGAGAGCCGTGACGTCACCAGGCGATCAGCCTCAATAATGGTGTCTTCGATCTCTGGGGTCGTCCCGGTTTCAAGGATTGCCCTCAGAGCGGCAGACGTTTCGACGTAGACGACCTTCACCGAGGCTCACCGTTCATCGCGTAGCTCGTCGATCAGGGCCCTGGCGGTGCCTTCAGGGAGCCCAGCCCCCTTGGGCCGCCACG
>DASWIG010000196.1:0-5330 GCA_036397835.1 Thermoanaerobaculia bacterium | reverse complement strand
CAAGATCGTCGCCACCCTCGGGCCGGCCAGCGCCGGCGAGGACGTCATCGCCCGGCTCTTCGACGCCGGCGTCGACGTGGTGCGTCTGAACCTCTCCCACGGCAGCCACGACGACCACCGGCGGATGATCCGAACGGTGCGTAGGGTGGCCCGCGCCCAGCAGCGCTTCGTGCCGGTGATCGTCGACCTCATGGGGCCGCGCTACCGGCTCGGCCAGCTCTCCGGCGTCCGCACGCTCGCGGCGGGCGAGGAGGTCTCCCTCGGCGAGGGCGCCGACCTGCCGGTGGAGGATCCCGAGTTCCTGCGTCATCTCCGGCCGGGAGAACGCATGCTCGTCGACAACGGGCTCGTCGAGCTCGAGGTGCTCGAGATCGACGAGCGCCGGGTGCGCACGCGGGTGCGCCACGGCGGGCCCGTTTCGACCCGCAAGGGTATCAACCTGCCCGACACCGACCTGCCTTTCACCATCAGCGACAAGGACCGCGCCGACGTCGCCCTGGCGGTGGCGGAAGGGGCCGACTACGTGGCGGTGAGCTTCGTCGGCGGTCCCGAGGACCTCCGGGCGGTGCGCGAGGTGGTGCGCGGGGCCGGCGGGCTGCTGCCGCTCGTCGCCAAGCTCGAGCGCGCCAAGGCCATGGAGAACCTCCTCGAGACCGTGCGCGAGGCCGACGCGGTGATGGTGGCGCGCGGCGACCTCGGGGTCGAGGTGCCGCTGCACCAGGTGCCGGTGTGGCAGAAGAAGATCATCGGCGCCGGCCGCCGCTACGGCAAGCCGGTGATCGTCGCCACCCAGATGCTCGAATCGATGACGCAGCACCCGCGGCCGACGCGGGCCGAGTCCTCCGACGTGGCCAACGCCGTCTTCGACGGCGCCGACGCCCTCATGCTCTCGGGCGAGACCGCCGCCGGCGCCTATCCCGTGGAAGCGGTGCGGACGATGGCCGAGATCATCGTCCACGCCGAGTCCTACGAGGCCTCGCGGCCGGCGCCGGAGGGCCGCGGCGCGGCCCGGCAGCCGCTGGCGCCGGGTCCTCCGGAGATCCGTCAGCTCAGCGAGCGCGACGTCCACCTGGAGATCCCCGAGGTGGTCTCGGCCACCGCGGTGCGCGCCGCCGGCTGGCTCGCCGCGCGGCGCATCGTGGCGTTCAGCCAGGGCGGCTTCACGGCGCGCATGATCGCCCGTTACCGCCCGCGTCCGCCGATCACCGTGTTCACCCCGGATCCGGGAGTGGCCCGGCGCCTGCAGCTCGTCTGGGGCGCGCGGCCCTTGCTGATGGAGCAGGTCCACCACCACGACGAGGTCGTGCGGGTCGTCGACCGCCTGCTGCTCGATTCGGGTCTCGCCGCGCCGGGCGATACGCTCGTCATCCTGATGGGCGACCCGATCGACCAGCGCCCGCTGACCAACCTGATGCGGATCCACAGGGTACGCACGCACTCCGATTGAGGGAAGGCTTCCCATGGCCATCGAGATCAACCACATACCCCACCACACGCTGCGGGCGTACAATGCCCGCCGGGCGGTGCTCCTGACCAGCGAGCCCCTGGGCGACCGGGTGCTGATGACCACCAGCGGCAACCCCGCGACCCTGCACGAGACCACCGGGCTCGAAGCCCTGGCCGAGTGCCGCCGCAAAGAGAAGATCCACGCGATCTGCATGACGGTGCTCAAGCTCGACGCCGAGCTCATCGCCGAGGCGACGAGCGAGCTCGAGAACCGCTACCGGATCATCTCCGAGCTCGACATGCTGCTCGACTACGAGCAGGACGTGTACGTGGCCTACGCCGTGACCCACTACAACCCCGGCCAGAAGCCGCTGGGGCCCCTGACGATCAACATCGGCGGCGACTGCTACCGCACCGGCCGGGCGATCAAGGACCTCCAGGCCGTCCTCGACCGCACCCGCGACCTCGCCGAGGCGATGCTCAAGAAGGCGGTGATGATCTTCCCCGACGTGCCGGCGCTCCACGGCGGCAAGAAGGGCGAGTGGATCGTGCTCGGCCGCGAGGGCCGCAAGGTCACCGGCCTCTCGGAGGAGGCGATCATCGCCGTCGGGTCGGCCATCATCCCCAAGGGCATCCGCTTCCTCAACCTCTACAAGGAGGCGGAGGCCCGCCGGCTCGGGATCTGCGACGCCTTCCCCGAGCGCGACTACGTGCGCCCCGACTCGGGCTCGCCCGACGTGCTCTCGGGCGTCTACTGGCGCGGCGAACGGCCCGAGAAGTACATCAACATGTGCGACGCCTGGTCCAAACGCGGCGAGGACATGTCGATGTTCACCTGCCTGCCGCCCAACCTCGGCGGCACGCTCGACTCCTCGTCGCGGCCCACCGGCTACGGCGTGGCGACGACCACCGTCGAGCTCGCCCGCCGCTACTTCGAGCGCCAGGGCAGGAAGCTCGAGGAGCTGCGCTGGCTGCTGGAGGCGGCGGGCGGCGTGGGTCGCAACACCGTGGAGGCGCTGGTCCAGCGCTACGGCGTCCCGCCCGAGAAGATCACCGTCGTCGACCGCAACGACCAGGCCGCCAACCACGTGCGCGAGAAATACCTGGTGCAGTCCGTCACCCTGCGCGCCTCGGACTTCTACGAGGTCCGCCTGCCCGAGGAGGTCAGGAAGGGCGAGCGCTACGACGTGTGGATCAACAACGGCGAGGGCGACAACACCCGCCCCGACCAGGTCGACAGCCTGCTCGCCGCCGGCGTGCGGGTGTTCACCGGCGGCGCCAACAACTTCCTCCACGTCGGCACCCAGCAGGAGTCGCTGCGCCGGATCTTCGCGGCCGGCGGCTGGACGTGGCCCGACCCGGCGACCTCGGGCGGCGGCTGGACCCTGGCGGTCATCGGCATCCTGGCGCGCAGCCAGGGCCGGCCGGCCAACACGCACGAGACCCAGGAGCGGATCCTCGACATCATCACCTCGCGCAACGCCCAGCTCGTCGCCGACGTGCTCGACCGCCTGAGCGCCGACGCCGGCGGCGCCGACATCTGGGCGAGCGTCGAGCGCCTGATCGGCGAGCGGGTGGAGAAGACCCTGAGCCGCGAGCTCACCAGCGAGGAGATCTTCCGGTACGCCGACACCACCCGATGGAACCTGCCTTGATGGAACCTGACCTGATCGAGAGACGACGATGGCGAAAGACGACGACGCGTACTCCCCTGCCGAGATCGAGCCCCGGTGGCAGCGACGGTGGGAGGCCGACGGCCTCTACCATTCCGACGTCGACAGGGCACGGCCGAAGCACTACGCGCTGACGATGCTGCCGTACCCCTCGGGCGACCTCCACTTCGGCCACTGGTACGCCATCTCCCCCTCCGACGCCCGCGCCCGCTTCAAGCGCATGCAGGGCTACAACGTGCTCTTCCCGATGGGCTTCGACGCCTTCGGCCTGCCGGCCGAGAACGCCGCGATCAAGAACAGCGTCCATCCCAAGGTGTGGACCTACAAGAACATCGAGCGCATGCGCGGCCAGCTCCGGCGCATGGGCACGATGATCGACTGGCGGCGCTCGACCATCTCCGCCGACCCGGAGTACTACCGCTGGACCGAGTGGTTCTTCCTGAAGCTCTTCGAGCACGGCCTGGCCTACCGCAAGATGTCGGCCGTCGACTGGTGCCCGAGCTGCAACACCACGCTGGCGCGCGAGCAGGTCTGGGGCGAGGCCAGGCTCTGCGAGCGCTGCCAGACGGCGGTGATCAAGAAGGACCTCGAGCAGTGGTTCTTCCGCACCACGCGCTACGCCGAGGAGCTCCTCGACTTCTCGCGGCTCGACTGGCCCGAGCGCGTGCGCACGCTGCAGACCAACTGGATCGGCCGCTCCGAGGGCGCCGAGGTGGTCTTCCGCACCGCGGACGGCGATCCGCTCGAAATCTTCACCACCCGCCCCGACACGCTGTGGGGCGTGACCTTCATGGTGCTGGCTCCGGAGCACCCGCTGGTCGGCAAGCTCACCACGGACGAGCAGCGCACCGAAGTGGCCGCCTACGTGGCGCAGGCGAAGCGCCAGACCGAGATCCAGCGCCAGGCCCTCGATCAGGAGAAGACCGGCGTCTTCACCGGCGGCCACGCCGTCAATCCCGTCAACGGCGAGCGCGTGCCAGTGTGGATCGCCGACTACGTGCTGATGACCTACGGCACCGGCGCCATCATGGCGGTGCCGGCCCACGACCAGCGCGACTTCGAGCTCGCCCGCAAGTACGGCCTCGAGATCCGCCCGGTGATCCGGCCCGAAGGCGAGGAGCTGCCGGACCCGGACGCCATGACCGCGGCCCTCTCCCACTACGGCCGCATGGTGCGCAGCGGTCCGCTCGACGGCACGCCGGCCGACGAGGCCGTGGCCAAGGTCTGCGCCTGGCTCGAGGAGCAAGGGACCGGCCGCGGCGCCGTGACCTACCGTCTGCGCGACTGGCTGATCTCGCGGCAGCGCTACTGGGGCTCGCCGATCCCCATCGTCTACTGCCCCGAGCACGGCGCCGTGCCTTTGCCCGAGGACGAGCTGCCCGTGCTCCTGCCCGACGACGTGGAGTGGCGGCCGACCGGCGAGAGCCCGCTCAAGCTCCACCCCACCTGGCGGCATACCAAGTGCCCGCGCTGCGGCGGCGACGGCGAGCGCGAGACCGACACCATGGACACCTTCATGTGCTCGTCGTGGTACCACCTGCGTTATCTGAGCCCCCACTACGACCGGGCGCCGGTGGACCCGGCGGAGCTCGCCTACTGGATGCCCGTGGACACCTATACGGGCGGCATCGAGCACGCCACCATGCACCTGATCTACACCCGTTTCTTCCACAAGGCGTGCCGCGACATGGGGATCCTCGCGGGCGACGAGCCCATGCGTCAGCTCTACAACCAGGGCATCATCCTCGGCGAAGACTCCGAGAAGATGTCGAAGAGCCGCGGCAACGTGGTGGCGCCGGACGCCCTCCTCGACCGCTACGGCGCCGACGCCATCCGCGCCTTCCTGATGTTCGTGGCCCGCTGGGACCAGGGCGGTCCCTGGGACAGCCGCGGCATCGAGGGCTGCGCCCGCTGGCTGCGCCGCGTGTGGACGCTCTTCACCGCGCCCGCGCCGGGAGGCAAGACGGTGGATCCGGAGGTCGAGAAGCGGGTGCGCCGCAAGGTCCACCAGACGCTCGCCAGCGTCACGAAGGACTTCGAGACCTTCCAGTTCAACACCATCGTCGCCTCGCTCATGGAGCTCCTCAATGAGCTCTACCAGGCGCGCGAGGAGGGCGCCGCGTGTACGCCGGCGTGGGAGGAAGCGAGGAGCGTCTACCTGCGGATGATGGCGCCGGTGACGCCGCACGTCGCGGAGGAGCTGTGGGAGCG
>DASWIG010000195.1:0-10465 GCA_036397835.1 Thermoanaerobaculia bacterium | reverse complement strand
TCTGCGGGAAGCGGGCGCCGAGGGCGCGAGCCGCGAGCCGTTCGCCCGCAGCCTGGGCAACGCCTTCAAGGTGGCCACCCACGACCGCTCGGGAATCGACGTGCTGGCGATCGCCAATCGGCTCGCCGAGATGCCGGAGGTGGTTTTCGCCGAGCCCGACATGATCATCGAGGGCAGGTCGGATTTCGTCCCGACCGACCCGGAGTTCGCAGACAGTTGGGGCCTGCTCAACACCGGGCAGTTCCCTGGATCGATCCCGGGGTTCGACGTCAACGTCGTCGGCGGGTGGGACTTCACGCTGGGGAGCCCCGAGATCGTCACGGTCGTCATCGACGTGGGCGTTCAGCAGAACCATCCGGACGTCAATCAGATCCCTGGGCAGGACTTCACGGGACAAGGTGGGGGCGGCGGGCCGGTCAACGCATGTGACAACCACGGGACGCCGGTTGCCGGCGTCATCACCGGGCGGGTGAATAACGCTCGCGGGACGGTGGGTGTGGCGCCGCTGACGAAGATCGCGTCGGCAAGGACGTTCATCAGTCTCGCTTCGTGCGATGGTCGATGGACCACCGAATTCTCGTGGACAGCAGCCGCGTTGCAGTGGGCTGACGACATCGGGGCAAGAATCACCAACAACAGCAATTCATATGACGAACCCTCGAACGCCATAACGTTGATCTACAAGCAGACGGCAAACGGGCTTCTCCATTTTGCGGCGGCAGGGAACATAGTGAACAATGAGACAGACATCACTTATCCTGCCAATTTGGAATGGGTACACGCCGTGACTGCCATGGATTGGGATGGAGAGCTGGCGAATCTCAGCCGATGGGGGCCTGAGGCGGCCTTCACGGCTCCGGGTCGGATCATTCTCGCTCCGGACAGAACTGGCCCGAACGGTTACTCCATTCTCGACACGGCCTTCGTCAGCGGAACGTCGTTCGCTTCTCCGATGGTGGCCGGTACTGCCGCTCTCCTGCTGAGTCTCAAGCCCACCCAGACCCCCTTTCAGGTACTGGCGACGCTCAACGCCACAGCCAGGGACCTTGGAGCTCCGGGGGGCGACGTCTTTTTCGGCGTGGGGCTCGTCGACGCGGACATCGCTTTAAAAGCGATCGCGCTTGAATTGATTTTCCAGGACGACTTCGAAACCGGTGATCTTTCTCGCTGGTCGAGCGGTGAGTAGGGCGAATCTGAACAAGGGAACGATGACATGGCTCCGACAGTTGTAACACGGGCACCTTCTTGGCTACTGGTTGTCGCATTCAATGCTATCCTTCTCGGATCACCGTGCTATGGCGAGAGCGTCGTCTTGACGGACGACTTCAGCACTGGAATCCAGGGCTGGACCTACGCGGTCGAGCCTGGCGCGGTCATGAACTGGGATCCGATCGAAGGGAATCCTGATCCGGGCTCATTGGCGCTCTCCACCATCGGGCAGTCTACACGGTTAGAGGGCTACTGGGTGCTAGGGCCGTGCATGGATTCGTTTCCCAATGAGACATGGCTGACGGAATCGATGCTGAGGAAGACGGGAAGTGTCTTTGGCCACTGCCGAGCGTTTGTCTCTCTCTTCGCGAGTCTCGATTGTTCGGGCGAAGGCACCGTTACCGGATCGGCTGGCGGAGTTCCGCCTATTGCTCCTGACGTCTGGCATTCGGACCAATGGTCGTCACCTCCGTTGCCTAGTACCCAATCGGCTCGCCCGGTGCTCTTCATGTCCGTGTCGGCAGAAACCGCTATCTCCTGCCACTTCGACTCGGTCGTCGTCTCCCGCAGTCTCGGAGCCGACGCTGCCGACGTTCCGGCGCTGTCCGCCGTCGGCCTCGTGGTCATGGCGAGCGTGCTGGTGGCGCTCGCCGTCGCCGTGCTGGCTCGGAGGAGAGTTGAAAGGGCTCGACCCAGACGCTGACCTGGCAGCGCTGTGCCGTCGTCGGCACACAGCAGCCCGCCTTCTTCACCGAGGTCGCCGACGACCACGGCCGCCTCGTCACGGTGTGCGAGAACCGGGCCACGGCGTGGTCGGGCTCGTGTACCGGGGGCCAACGCACCGATTATCGCTACGACGTCGGCAGCCGGCTGACCCGGGTGTGCCAGCAGCCGTCGGGCGGTAGCTGCGGCCAGACGCGCGAGTTCCTCTACGACCAGCGGGGCCTGCTGACCGCCGAGCGCCATCCCGAGATCGGCGCCACCGGCAACGGCCGGACCTTCTATACTTACGACGCTTTGGGCAACGTGCTGACCAAGGACCTCGATGGCACCGAGAAGTTCGACCTCGGCTTCGCCTACGACCCGGCCTCGCGCCTGATCCGCGTCGAGGAGCCGGACCCGTACGCTCCGGGCTCGACGCGGCTGCTCAAGGAGCTCTTCTACGCGCGCAAGAACGAGGGTAACGACAAGCGCCAGGGCAAGCTCTACCAGGCGCGGCGGCGCAACTGGGTGCAGCCCGTCTCGCCGCTGCCGCGCTCAACCCCGCCGACGGCCTCGAGCGTCCCTTCCAGATCTCGACGAGCGCGGGCTGGAGCACGGGCACCTACGGCTACGACGGCGCCGGCAACGTCCACCGCATCGGCACCCAGGACTTCCGTTACGACCGGCTCAGCCGCATGGTGTCGGGCGAGGTGCTCACGGGGGCCGTGACGCACACGCAGACGGCGTCCTTCGACGTCTACGGCAACCTGATCCAGCTCGTCAACGACGGCAGCGCGCAGTCTATTCCGGTCAACACGGCGACCAACCGCATCACGCTGTCGGGCTCCTCGTACGACGAGGGGGGCAACCTCACCCGCCTGGCGGCGGCCGGCGAGGTGTTCGCCTCGTGAGCACGTTGCCGCGGGCGTTGCGGGTGTAGTAGGTCCAGTCGTTGCCCGCATCGGCCGCCTCGATCTCCACCAGGCCGTCCGGGTCGACGATCTCGCTCGGCAGGAAGGCTCCGCGATACGGCGGCACCAAAAGGCTCCGGAGGTGCGGATCCGGGCGTCCCTTGCAGTCCGCTCGCTCCACCGCGGGGCTTGGGAAGGTGCTCGTAAGTGGCTCTGCATCAACGACTTACCTCCTGGGTTGGCCTCGTAGGCGCCAACGTCGCAGCGCCCTCCTTCGGAGGGCTCGACCTGCCGAGCAGGTACTGGCCCGGCCACGGCTGGTCCCACTGCTCGTAGGTCTGCGCCGCGTGCAGGGTGAGGTAGGCGTCGCGCAGGTGCGGACGCGCCATCGCCGTCAGGTCGGCGCGGCCGGCGGCGAGCACGGTGTTGGCGTGGTCGGCGCCGAGGATCGCCCCCACGGCCATCACCGGCATCCCCGCCTCGTAGCGGATCTGCTCGGCGAACGGCACCTGGTACATGCGGCCGTAGACCACCTCGGACTCGGGTACGTTGCCGGCCGAGGAGACGTCGATCAGGTCGAGGCCGGCAGCCTTCAGGCGCTTCGCGAGCTCCACCGACTCCTCCGGCGTGGTGCCGCTGCCGTCCTCCATCCAGTCGCTGGCGGAGATCCGCACCGCCATCGGCCTGTCCTGCGGCCAGACCTCGCGCACGGCCTGGAAGACCTCGAGGGGGAAGCGCAGGCGGTTCTCGAGGCTGCCGCCGTAGTCGTCGTCGCGGCGGTTGGTGAGCGGCGAGATGAAGGTCGAGAGCAGGTAGCCGTGCGCCATGTGGATCTCGATCAGGTCGAAGCCCGCCTCCTGCGCCCAGCGGGCGGCGCGCACGAAGTCCGCCGTCACCCGGTCCATGTCGGCGCGCTCCATCGCCCGCGGCGCCGGCCAGCCCGGGCGGAACGGCAGCGGCGAGGGCGCCAGCGTCGTCCATGCGCCGTCCTCCGCCGCGAGCGGGACGTCGTCGCCCTCCCAGGGATGGCGCACCGAGCCCTTGCGCCCGGCGTGGGCGAGCTGGATGCCGATCCTGGCCGCCGAGCGGGCGTGGACGAAGTCGACGATCCGCTTCCAGGCGTCGACGTGGCGGCGCTCGTACATCCCGGCGCAGCCGTGGGTGATGCGGCCTTCGGGCGAGACGTCGGTCATCTCGGTCATCACCAGGCCGGCGCCGCCGACGGCGCGGCTGCCCAGGTGGACCAAGTGCCAGTCGCCGACCTCGCCGCCCGTGGCCGAGTACTGGCACATCGGGCTCACCACCACGCGGTTGGGCAGCTCCAGGCCGCGCAGCCTGAGCGGTGTGAAGATCGGTGCCGGCGCCTTCGCCCCGGCGGCCGGCGGCCGGCCCTCGCCGGCCTGGAAGACGCGGTCCACCGCCGCCACCAGCTCCGGGTCGCGCTGCCTCAGGTTGTCGTAGGTGATGCGCTTGGAGCGCGTCATCAGGTTGAAGGTGAAAAGGACCGGCGGCTGGCCGAGGTAACGCGCCGAATTCTCGAACCACTCGAGGCTGGTCTGGGCGGCCTTCTGCAGCTTCAGCACCTCGACCCAGCGGGCGTCCTCGTAGGCGGCGAGCACCCGCGGCACGTCGTCCGTGCCGAGCTCGCCGAAGGCTTCGGCGAGCGCGATGGCGTCTTCCATGGCGAGCTTGGTGCCGGAGCCGATCGAGAAATGGGCGGTGTGGGCCGCGTCGCCCAGGAGCACCGTGCGGCCATGGTGCCAGGTGGCGCACCTGATCGTGGGGAAGAGACGCCAGACCGAGCGGTTGGGCAGCAGGTGGTGGCCGCCGAGGTGCCGGCGGAAAAGCGCCTCGCAGAAGGCCACCGTGTCGTACTCGGTGGCACCCTCGAGACCGGCGCGGCGCCAGACCTCCTCGCGGCACTCGACGATCCACGTCGCCAGGCCGTCCTCGAAGGGGTAGGCGTGGACCTGGAAGAGACCGTGCTCGGTCTCCTCGAAGATGAAGGTGAAGGCCTCGAGGGGCAGGTCGGTGCCGAGCCAGCAGAAGCGGCACTTGCGCGCGTCGATCCGGGGCCGGAAGTGCTCGGCGTAGAGCTCGCGCACCCGGCTGTTGGCGCCGTCGGCGCCGAGCACGAGGTCGGCGTCGAGGGCGCCGAGGCCCTCGATCTCGCGCTCGAAGACGAGCTCGACGCCGAGCTGGCGGCAGCGCTGGTGCAGGATTCGCAGCAGCCTGCGGCGCGACAGGGCGGCGAAGCCGTGGCCGGTCGACACGGTGCGGGTGCCGCGGTAGAAGGTCTCGACGTCGCGCCAGTACTTGAACTGTGAAGTGATGGCGACGTAGGTCTGCGGATCGGCCTTCTCGAACTGGCCCAGGGTCTCGTCGGAGAAGACCACGCCCCAGCCGTAGGTGTCGTCGGGACGATTGCGCTCGTAGACCGTGACCGCGGTCGCGGGATAGGCCTGCTTGATCAGGATGCTGAAGTAGAGGCCGGCAGGGCCGCCGCCGACGGAGACGATCTTCATCGGCGCGGATCTTACCGGAAGCGAAATTTTCTTGCGCCCGATGATCCCCGCCGCGCGGCGATTCCGCGTTTACCAGGTAGGAGACAAGCTGCGACGGGCTGTCGACCCGTCGGATCCGGACGCGGACGCACGTGGCGCCGGTCTTGAGACGGCACACCCCTCTTGGGAGGAAGCTCCGGATCCCAGGGACCCAAGGCTCAGCGGTTCAACGAGATTATGCGGCGCTCGCGTCGTCCCCGGACGACCAGCGTGCGGACGCCGACGCAGCGCCTCTCCGCGGGTGATGACCAGGCACTGAAATTATCTCCCGGATTGCCGTCAGCGAACCGGGGCTCGGTCTCCCTACCTCTCTTCGTCGCGAGGCCTCAACCTGGAATAGACGGGGCCTCGCGACTTTTCGTGTGCCGACTCTGCACGGGTTCGCGTACCGACGCCCGCACGGGTTCGCGCGCCGACGCCCGCACGGGCATAAATGCCCGTGCATGATAGAAGAACCGGTCATGACCGCCCCATGCTCCGCCGCGGCCATCGACGTCGTCAGCCCGGTCTACAACGAGGCCGCCTCGCTGCCCCTGGTGCTCGCGGCGGTGCCGCGGCCGCCGGTGCGGCGAGTGGTGGTGGCCGACAACAACTCCACCGACGGCTCGGCCGAGGTCGCCCGGCGCCATGGCGCGGTGGTGGTGCCGGCCCCGGTCCAGGGCTACGGCAGCGCCTGCCTCGCCGGCCTCGACTACCTGCGGCGCCACGATCCCCCCGGCGTCGTGGTCTTCCTCGACGCCGACTACTCCGACTACCCCGAGGAGCTGCCGCGGGTGGTGACGCCGATCCTCGCCGGCGACGCCGACCTGGTGATCGGCTCGCGCATCCTGGGCGAGCGCGAGCGCGGCGCCCTCCTGCCGCAGGCGCGGGCCGGCAACCTCGTGGCGTGTACCCTGATCCGCCTGCTCTACCGCCACCGCTACACCGACCTGGGGCCGTTCCGCGCCGTCGCCTGGGAAGCCCTCGAGCGCCTCGGCATGCGCGACCCCGACTTCGGCTGGACGGCCGAGATGCAGGTCAAGGCCCTGCGCCACGGCCTGCGGGTGACCGAAGTGCCCGTCTCCTACCGCCGGCGGGTAGGCGTGTCGAAGATCACCGGCACCGTCAGGGGCACGGTGCGGGCGGGCTACAAGATCCTGTGGACGGTGCTGCGCTATAGCTGGGGGCAAGGGCATCGGCATGACGGCGCCCGCGCCTCGACGTAACAGCGGGCGCTTTCCGCCGTATAGAACATGAGCCGTCCACCGCGCCGGCGGCCCCCGCACGCGCGCCATCCCCCGGAGCACCCGATGAGCCATCGCGAAAACCGCCACCGCGAAGACCGCCACCGCGAAGACCGCCACCGCGAAGACCTCAGCGAGCACGTCCTCCCCCGCTTCTCCCTCCAGCGCCGCATCACCGTGCTGGTGATGCTGGCCACGGTGCTCGTGGTGGGGGCGATCGCCACCCTCGGCATCCCCCTCGAGCTCGTGCCGCGGGGCTTCGACGAGCCCTCGCTCCAGGTCCAGGCCATGTGGCAGGACGCGCCGGCCCAGGAAGTGCTCGACAAGGTCGTGCTGCCGCTCGAGGAGGAGCTCTCGACCGTCCCCGGCATCCAGGACCTCTTCTCCTTCTCCACCACCGGCTTCGGCCGCTGCTTCCTCAGCTTCAAGCTCGGCACCGACATGGACGTGACCTATCGCGAGGTGCGCGACCGGGTGGAGCGCGCCAAGGCGCGCCTGCCCGCCGACGTCGACCGGGTGCTGATCCGCAAGCACTCCGAGGGCTCGATCCCGGTGCTGGCCATGGGTCTGGCCATCGACGAGGAGGTCACCGACGTCTACAACCTGATCCAGAACGAGATCGTCATGCCCCTCCAGCGCATCGACGGCGTCGCCGACGTGACCGTGCGCGGCCTCGAGGAGCGCGAGATCCTGATCGAGCTCGACCGCGAGCGGGTGGCGGCGGCCGGGCTCAACGTCTACGAGCTCGGCAACGAGCTCGGCTCCGACAACTTCACCATGGCCAGCGGCCACGTCCTGGCCGCGGACAAAAAGCTGATGCTGCGCTCGGTGGCTCGCTACGCCGACCTCGAGGCCCTCGAGAACCGCCTCGTGGGTCCCTCGGTGCGCCTCAAGGACGTGGCCACGGTCCGCTACGACCTGCCCGAGCAGAACTTCCGGGTGCGCGCCATGTCGAAGCCGGCGATGATGCTCATCGTCATGAAGGAGGGCGAGGCCAATCCGCTCGCGGTGTCGCGGGCGGTGGCCGCCGAGGTCGAACGGATGCGGCGTAACCCGCGCCTCGAGCCCATCGAGCTCGAGGTCTTCTTCGACCAGGGCAAGACCATCCTCGAGTCGCTCGGCATCCTCTTCGACAGCGGCAAGATCGGCGGCGTGTTCGCGGCCCTGGTGCTCTTCTTCTTCCTGCGCCGCTTCCGCATGACGCTGATCATCACCATGTCGATCCCCGTGAGCCTGCTCCTCGGGGTCGTGGCCATGTACTTCTTCGGCGAGACGCTGAACCTCTTCACGCTCCTCGGCCTGATGATCTCGGTGGGGCTGCTGGTCGACAACTCGGTGGTGGTGGCCGAGAACATCTTCCGCCTCCACCGCGCGGGCCTCGCGCGGCGCGACGCGGCGATCCAGGGCGCCGGCGAGATCTCGCTGGCGATCGTGATGGCCACCCTGACGACCGTGATCGTCTTCCTGCCGGTGTCGCTGGTCGAGGGCGTCGGCCGCTTCTTCCTCCTGCGCCTGGCCATCCCGATCACCGTGTCGCTCACCGCCTCGCTCCTGGTGGCCCTCGTCTTCGTGCCGCTGGCGGTCTACCTGACGCTGCCGGAGACCGCCGCGGCGCGCGACGAGAAGCGCCTCGGGCGACGTTTCCAGGGCGTCCTCCGGAAGGCCTACGAGGCCACCTTCGGGCGCCTCAACCACGGCTACAACCGCCTCCTGGGGCTCTTCCTGCGCCGGCGCATGGACCTCGTGATGGCGGTGCTGGCGGTGATCGCGCTGTCGGCGGCCCTGCCCTTTCAGAAGGTCAAGCTCGTGCCCATGCAGGAAGAGGAACGCTCGGGCTTCGGGATCGACGTCGTGCTGCCGCAGTCGACCACCCTGGAGGAGGCCGAGGAGTACTTCCGCGACGTCGAGAAGGTGCTCGAGGCGCGGCAGCGGGAGCTCGACCTCGACGGCTACTTCATCTTCCACACCAGCACCTGGGGCGAGGTCGAGGGCTGGCTCAACAATCCGCGCACGACGGAGGACTCGCCGCGCGAGATCACCGAGGCCTTCCTCGAGGTGATGCCCGAGAAGGCGGGCTCGAAGGTCTACACCGGCCAGGAGACCGACGACGAGGACGAGGACAAGAACCTCCACGTCGTCACCCTGGTCGGCGAGGACGCGGCCCAGCTCGAGGATCTGGCGGACGGCTTGGAGGAGAAGTTCGCGGCGGTGCCAGGCGTGCTCGGCGTCAAGAAATCGGGGGACGTGCCGGCCGAGGAGCTGGCCTTGAGGGTCGACCGCGATCAGGCCCAACGTCTCGGCATCAGCCCCGAGGTGGTGGCCGGCGTGGTGCGCAACTCCCTCGGCGGACGCGCGCTGCCCAAGTTCTACCGCGACGGCCGCGAGATCCCGGTGCGGATACGCTTCCAGGAGGCGGACCGCGAAAGCCTGGCCGAGCTCTACGCCTTCCAGGTGCCGACCGCCGGCGGCGACTCCGTGCCGCTGCAGGCGGTGACCGAGGCCGAGCGGCTGGACTCGACCAAGCGCATCTGGCGCCGCAACAAGCGCACCTCGCGCACCATCACCCTCGAGCTCGCCGAGGCCGACGCCGGGGCGACGCGCGAGCGTCTGGTCAAGCTCGCCGCCGGCCTCGACCTGCCGGAAGGCGTGACCTTCGGCGCCGCGCGCCGCGGCGGCGGCGCCGACGAGGACCTCCAGGCGTTGATGTTCGCCGCGGTGCTGTCGGTGGTCTTCATCTACCTGCTGATGGGCTTCCTCTTCGAGAGCTTCCTGCTGCCCCTGTCGATCGTGCCGACCATCCCCCTCGCCATCATCGGCGTCTGGTGGACGCACTACGCGACGGGCTACGACGTCGACCCGCTCGGCTTCGTGGGCGTGGTGATCCTGATCGGCGTCGTGGTCAACAACGGCATCGTGCTGATCGACTACGTCAACCGGCTGCGCGCGTCCGGCGAGGAGCGCTCGCGGGCGGTGCTCGACGCCGCCGACCGGCGCTTCCGGCCGATCATGATGACGGCGCTGACGACGATCTGCGGCATGGTGCCGCTGACCTTCGCCGGCACCACCTCGATCGGTCTCTCCTACAAGAGCTTCGGCCTGGCGCTGATCGGCGGCATGACCACCGCGACCATGCTGACGCTGCTCGTGGTGCCGGTGGCCTACACGCTCTTCGACGACGCCCGCAACTACCTGATGGCGCTCATGCGGCGGGCGGTGCCGTCGCGGCGGGCCGAGGCGGGCGCTCGGTAGCTCACCCGAGCCGCACTCTTTCTTCGGGTTGACGGACTTCGCGCGGCCGGGTATCGTCTTGACAGAGGCTTCCCATGCCAGATAGCTCCGAACCCGCAACCGCGTCGTCATGGCCAGAGTGCTGCACCCAGGGGAGCAGGACGACGGCTCCTTCGACCTGGAATTCTGGCGCCGCGTCGGGGCCGAAGGCCGCTTCGCCGCAGCGTGGGACATGGTAGGCGAAGCCGCCGCGATCCGAGGCGAAGATGGCCGTCAATCCCGACTTCAGCGATCTGTTCTCCGAGTTCAACGGCGCTGACGTCCGCTTCCTCGTGATCGGCGCACGACCTCCTGGACGCCAAATCGCTCAAGCGAGTCAGGCAATCCGGTGGCTCCTGAGGTCGCCGTGAGCGGCACCACGTCGGCCTCTCTCTTACAGGAGCTTCGGCCTCGCCCTGATCGGCGGGATGACCACCGCGACGCTGCGGGCAGGGCCATCGACGTCTCCGGGCGCTACTTGAGGTCCATCCGCTTCACGTGGACGAGGCGATGCCCGAGCATGTCGACGGCGGCGTGGGACTGCTCGAGCACGACGTAGCCGACCAGCGGATCGTAACGGCCGTCGTCC
>DASWIG010000194.1:0-5978 GCA_036397835.1 Thermoanaerobaculia bacterium | reverse complement strand
CCAAGGGCGGCGGCGCCTACCGGATCTCGATGGCGCGTCCGCGGATCGCCGGCGAGTCGGACGTGCTGCGGGTCGCGGCCCAGGACGCCTACGTCCGAGGCCAGGCGCACGACGGGAAGGGCGAGACGTGGCTGGCCGCGGTGGCTTTCGCCGATGCCCGCGAGCTCTGGTGGCGCGCGGAGGAGCCCTTTCAGGAAGCCCTGAGCCTGTCGGAGCAGGGTCGGATGGCCTACCGCGTCAACCGCCTCGACGAGGCCGTCGATCTTCACCGGCAGGCGCTGGCCATCGTTCGCGGCCTGCACGAGGAGCGCCAGGAGGTCAGGCTGCTCAACGACCTTGGCCTCGCGCTCCAGGGTCGCGAGGAGCTGGAGAGAGCCGCGGAGACGTACAGCTCGGCGCTCGACGTCGCGCGGCGGATCGGTCACCTGAGCGGGGAGGCCGCGGCCTCTCACAACCTCGGGATCTTCCATCACCTGCGCGGCGAGACGGACATGGCCCTGGGCTATTACGAGCGGGCGCGAGCCATCCGGAGCGACCTCGGTGACGCCAGACGGGAGGGCGCCGTGCTCGGCGACATGGCCAACTGCTACATGCTGCTCGACAGCATGCCGGAGGCACTCGACGCCCTCGGCCGCGCTCTCGAGCTCGTCAGGCCCGACCAGGACGGCGTCTTCGTCGCCAGGACCCTGCGCTCGATCGGCTGGTTCCATCATCTCCAGGGCGGCCACGACAGGGCGCTCGGGTACTACCGCCGAGCGCTCGAGCTGCGGCGCGACGCCGAGCCCGACGCCACGACCGCGTCGATCCTCGACCGCATGGGGACCGCGTACGCCGAGCTCGGGCAGTACCAGGAGGCGACGGAGTGTTATCGGCAAGCGCTGGCCATCGACGAGCGGGGCGGCTACCTGATGTCGCAGGGTCACACGCTGGGAAACCTCTGCCGGCTCCAGGACCGCTCCGGCAAGCCGGTCCAGGCTCTGGAGAGCTGCGAGCGCGCTCTGGAGATCCTGCACGCCGTCAATGACGGACCGGCCGAAGCTTACGTCCTGTATCTCAGCGCGCGCCTGGAGCGCCGGCTTGGCGGCCCCCGGTCGGCGCTGGCGAAGATCCGGGACTGCGTCGGGATCGTCGAGCGGCTGCGCACGGACGCCGGCAGAGAGGCCCTGAGGACCTCGTTCTTCGCCGACCGCCTCCGCTTCTACGAGCTCCACGTCGACCTCCTCATGGAGCTCGACCGCCAGGAGCCCGGGGCCGGATGGGACGCTCGAGCCCTGGAGGTGAGCGAGCGCGGCCGGGCGCGAAGCCTGCTGGAGCTCCTGGCCAAGGCCGGGACCGACGCGCCTGCGGGCGCGGCGGCCGAGCTGCTCGACCAGCAGCGATGGCTTGAAGCCAGGATCGAAAAGAAGATCCAGGAACAGTCCGAGGCACGGACAGGCAAGCAGGATGCGGTCGAGCGGGAGCTGCGGCGGCTGCTCAACGAGCACGACCAGATCGAGCACGAGATCCGCCGCGCCCGTCCCCGATACGCCGCCCACGCCCTCCCGCAGCCGATCCGCGAGCCGGCGATCCGGGAGCTCCTCGACGACGAGACCGTGATGCTCGCCTACGCCCTGGGCGAGGAACGTAGCTTCCTGTGGGTGATCGGCCGGTCGACGACGAAAGGCCACGAGCTACCCCCGAGAAACGAGATCGAGCAGCGCGCCCGGGCGTGGTACGAGCTGCTGTCCGACCCGGCGCGCCAACAATCGGCGAAAGGCCAGAGGGAGAGAGTCGCGAAGTGGCTCAGCGACGTCCTGCTGCGACCCGCCGCCGCGTCGCCGGGCCGGCGGCTGGTCGTCCTCGGCGACGGCGCCCTTCAATACCTCCCCTTCGCAGCGTTGCCGGCGCCCGGCGAACCGACGGCCGATCCGCGGCCGTTGCTCGCCCTCCACGAGGTCCTGACCTTGCCTTCTGCCTCGGTCCTCTCGGTCCTGCGCCGGCAACTGGCGGATCGTCCTCCGGCTCCCGGCCTCCTCGCCGTGGTCGCGGACCCGGTCTTCGACGCCCGCGACGAGCGGTTCGCCCGGCCCGAGCCGCGAGACCAGGACGATCAGGGCTTCGACCGCCTGCCCTTCGCAGGCCGGGAGGCGCGGGCGATCCTCGACCTGGCGTCCGGCGGGCAGAATCTGCTCGTCGACGGCTTCGACGCCAACCGGGAGCGGGTCACCGGCGGCGAGCTGGGGCGCTACCGGATCGTCCACTTCGCGACCCACGGCGTCCTCGACGCAAGCCACCCGGAGCTCTCGGGCATCGTCCTTTCGGGGATCGACGAGCGCGGCGAGCCGCGTCCGGGTTTTCTGCGCTTTCACGAGATCTTCAACCTCGACTTGCCCGCCGAGCTGGTGGTGCTGAGCGCGTGCCGCACCGCCCTGGGGCCGCAGATCCGCGGCGAGGGGTTGATCGGCCTGACCCGGGCCTTCTTCGCGGCGGGCGCTCCGCGCGTCGTGGTCAGCCTGTGGAACGTCGAGGACGAGGCCACCGCCGGGCTGATCGAGCGCTTCTACCGGGGCTTGTTGCGCGAAGGTCTCAGCCCCGCGGCGGCGCTGCGCGTGGCGCAGTTGGCGGCGTGGCGCGAGGAGCCGTGGCGTCCGTATCACTGGGCCGGCTTCGTGCTGCAGGGAGAATGGCGGGCCGTCGACACCGGGGCGCCGAAGAGCGTCTCCGCCTTCTGAACAAACGGCGGCCCACCGTGTCTGTAGATGCGAGGGCGCCGCCGAGGCTCGAGGCCGAGAGCCGGGGCTCTCAGGAACGATCATCACAAAAGGAGGAGAACATGACGTCTCAAGAACGTGGTGCGGTCAGGCTTCTTCCGGGTTTCCTCTCGGGACCCGGGATCTTCGCGTCGGACGACGGCGGCGGATCGGGCAGCTCGGGCGACACGGGGAAGGTCGACAAAGACATTCCCATGGACGACGACGAGGACGAGGAGTAACGCGTCCGCCGATCGGTCGTTGTCCGACTGATGCGAAGTGAGTCGGGCCGTCAGGGTTTAGACCACGCCGGGCGGTGGGCTGACCGCCCGGCATCACGTCGCCCCGATTCAACTGTTCCGGGCGCTTCGCGCCGCCGCTGAGGATCCTGGTGGTGACGTCCAATCCTTCGGCCAGCTCCGCGCTCAACCTGGAAAAGGAACGCCGCCTCATTGAGGTCGCCTGGCAAGTCCTCGGCCGGACGACCTGCTTAAGGGAGTCAAGGCCGAGCAGCGGCTCAGGACAACGTCTTCGGCCGCCGATTGTATCCGCGCTCGTCGTAGGGCTCGAGCTTCTCGAGCCAGAGCTCTTCGAGCGCCTGGAGGTCCTCCCCGGGATCCCAACTCGGCGAGTCGGGCGGCGGCTCGAGCTCTTCCAGGACCTCGAGCTCGAAGGCGTCGGCGCCAAGTTCGTTCCAGTCGCGTTGCAGTCGCGAATTCTGCAAGTACGTCGCGGTCTTGAGCTGCATCCGGATCTTGTTGAACACCGCGGGGAGATTGACGCTCGACGACACGAGCGACTTCCCGTTCTCCTTGTTGAGGATCCGGAAGACTCCCATCGGACGCCGGGTTTCCTTGTACCGACGCTTCAGCTCTTTCTTGTCGACCATGATTCAGCCCAGCACGCTCTTGACGGTCAAGCTGAGCTGCGGCAGCAGCGCGGGCGTCAGCACGGCGTCCGGGTCCGTCAGCCGTTCGACCTCGGCATAGCCTGACGCGGAGGGCCGGCGGTAGACCTCGACCGCGGCTCCCCCTACGTCCGCGATCCAGACCTCGGGGATCCCACAGCGGGCATAGACCGGGACCTTGACGCCCCGGTCGTAGGCCAGGGAAGTGTCCGCGACCTCGATCAGGAGCAGGACGTCCTCGGGTTGCGGATGGCGGTGGGCATAGTAGTCAGGGCTCGGTTTGAGGACCGTGACGTCGGGCTGCGGCTGCGAGAGGTCGCTGAGGTGGACGGGATTCTGGGCGTCGATCAGGGCTTCGTCCTCGCCGATCAGCCGCGTCAGGCGATTGATCAGGCCGCGGACGAGGGCTGCGTGCCTGAGTCCTATCGGGCTCATCTCGATGATCTCCCCCTCGATCAGCTCGAGGCGAGCGTCCTCGCGGAAGATGCCTGCCTCGCCCATCTGAGCGAACTCCGCGGCGGTGAAGAGGTGCTTTGATGGAACGGCCGTCACGGGGTCGACTCCTCGATAGACGAATCTATCACGCTGCGCTCCAAGATGCAGATGATGGCAAACTAGGCATCGCGAGGTCCGGCTTCCACGAGGACCTGGAAAGCGCGATGGCCCACGCCTCCTACTCTTATCCCAGCCACCTGGTGCCGCTCATCGACCTGGCGCTCGTCCTCGCCGCGGCGCTCCTGATGGCGGCCGCTCCGCGGTGGTCGGCGCGCCTGGCGGCGGCGGCGTGGCGCGTCCCGAGGCGGCTCGGCAGGAGGCCCGGCAGAGCGCTGGCGATCCTCGCCGTCCTGGGGACGGTGGCCAACGGCGCCGTCTTCCTCCTCCAGGGAGCGCCGGTGCCCGCCGCGACCGACGAGCTCTCCTACCTCCTCGCCGCCGACACCTTCGCCGCGGGGCGCCTGACCAATCCGTACCATCCCAAGTGGCGGCATTTTCATCCCCATCCCCTCTGGTGGCCGGTGTGCGCCTCGAAGTATCCGCCGGCCCAAGGGCTCTACCTGGCTCTGGGCCAGGTCCTGACCGGTTCGCCGGCCGTCGCCGTGTGCCTGGGTGCGCCGCTGCTGGCCGCCGCGGTCGGATGGGCGCTGTTCGGCTGGTTGCGACCGAAGTGGGCCGTCCTCGGGGGCTTTCTGGTCCTGGTCCGCCTCGGGGTCGGAAGCTACTGGAACCAGAGCTACTGGGGCGGCACGGTGGCGGCCGTGGGCGGCGCCTTGCTCTTCGGAGCGTTGCCGCGCTTCCTGGACCGGCCGCGACCCGGCATGGGCCTGGTCATGGCCGCGGGCGTCGTCGTCCTCGCCAACAGCCGTCCCTACGAGGGGCTGCTCGTCTCCCTGCCGACCCTTGCCGTGCTCGCCGTGCGCGGTTTGCGCGAGGCCCGGACCCGCCGCGCTCTCCTTCCCGGAGCGCTCGTCCTCGCGCTCGCCGGCGGCGCCATGGCGTTCTACAACAAGCGCGTCACCGGCGATCCGCTGCTGCTGCCGCACCGCGCCTACGCCAACGCCTACAACCACGAGCCGGAGCTCGTCTTCGTCCCTTACTCGCCTCCCAAGCACGCGTATCAGAAACTGCCGCCGCGCAGCTCGGCGGCGTCGCGGCCGGCCGGAGAGCGTCCCTCCTGGCTCGCCCGGAGCCTGCGACAGGGCATCCACCGGCTGGGACGAATGCTCTATTTCGTCCTCGGTTGCGCGCTGGCCTTCGCCCCCTTGTTCGCCCGCTACAGAGGACGGCCGAGACACGTGCTGCTCGCCGTCTCCTGCGCACTGGTCGCCGCCGGCGACATGGTGACCCGGGCGTGGTTTCCGCACTACTCGGCACCGCTCACCGTGCCGCTCCTGGTGCTGGCGCTCCTCGGCCTGCGGCTCCTCGCCGCCTGGCGCCGCGGCGGACGTCGGCCCTGGCGGGCGGCGCCGTGGGCCGTCGCCGCCATTTTCCTGACGCTATTTGCCGTCGAGCTCCCGGCCCACCGCTCGGACGCCGACGCCTGGAACGTCGTGCGCCAACGCCTCGAAGAGGAGCTCCGGGCCCTGCCGGGAAAGCACCTGGTCATCGTCGATCCCCCCGGCGACTGGCCCTCCTCCGCCGCCGACGTCGACGCCGCGCCCGTCGTCTGGGCGCGTCCGGTCGACGAGGCCTCGGACCGTCGCCTGCTCGAGTACTACCGGGACCGTTCGATCTGGTGGCTCGACCTGACCCGCAACGGCATGCCGGTGCTGGTTCCCTACTCGGGGGTGGGGGGCGAGGTCCCGTGAGCCCCCTATTCCCGAACCGATTCTATGGTAAGAAGA
>DASWIG010000193.1:0-15391 GCA_036397835.1 Thermoanaerobaculia bacterium | reverse complement strand
GTCGTCATCGACGAGAGCGTTCGTGAAGAGCTCGCCGGGCTTTCCGATCTCGACCCCGAGCACATGCATGCCTCGCTCGCAGGCATCGACGCCGTCAGTGCCGCCTTCCCAACGCTTCCACAAGTTGCGGCGTTCGACACCGCGTTTCACGCGACCCTACCGGAGGCAGCAGCCGGCTACGGCCTGCCGTTCGAATGGACGGAGCGGTGGGGCCTTCGTCGCTTTGGCTTCCACGGGCTCAGCGTGGCGTACGCGGTCGAGCGAACGACCGACCTTCTCGGCGCCCCACCGTGGCGCCTCATTGTCTGTCATCTTGGCGGCGGCTGCTCGGTCACGGCGGTCGAAGGCGGCCGGTCGGTCGACACCACCATGGGGTTTTCTCCCCTCGAGGGTTTGATGATGGCCACGCGCTCGGGCTCGGTCGATCCGGGGGTGCTGCTCTACCTCCAGCAGCATTGCGAAGTGGGCGTTGGCGAGCTACGCAATACGCTGACGAAGCATTCCGGGCTTCGCGGGGTGTCCGGCGTCTCCGGGGATCTGAGGGAGGTTCTCGAGGCCGCGGATGAAGGCGCGCCGCGCGCGCAGCTCGCCTATGAGCGCTTCGTCCTTTCCATTCGTCGAGCGCTGGGCGCGATGGCGGGCGTTCTCGGAGGTGTGGACGCGGTCGTGTTCACCGGAAGCATCGGCGAGAACAGCGCGCGGGTTCGCCGGGATGCCACGAGCGCGCTCCGGTTTGCGGGGCTCGAGCTCGCCGAGGATGCGGACGCGTCGAGCAACGCCGACCGAGACATCGCCGCTCCGGGCTCTCGGGTTCACGTCCTGGTCGTTCGGGCGCGAGAGGACCTGGCAATCCTCAAGGAGGTGCTCCGCTTCCCCTTCAAGAAAGGGCCGGCTGAGGACGGATCCAGTCGATCACGACCTTCTCGAGGGGCAGCCCATACACGTCGTGACGGCAGCGCCAGCGCGCCAGCGCCTGCAACGGCCGCAGGGCCGCCCGCGGACGGTCGAAGCCGATCTGCTGGTAGAACTTGAAGCGCTCCACCTTGCGGTGGACCTCGGGGGTGACCCAGGGTCCGGCCGAGCCGATGAAGTCGAAGTCGGCCCATTCGTCGAGGGAGCAGGGCAGGGCGTGGCCGTCGGCCACGGCGGCGTCGGTGATCGGCGAGCCGGGATAGGGCTTGAAGTAGAAGATCGGCGTCTGGAAGTCGGGGCTCATGGCCCGCAGGCGCTTGGCCAGGTCGAGCGACGCCTGGATCGACTCGCCGCTCTCGCCCGGAAAGCCGACGATGAACGGGAAGATCACCGCCACCCCGTGGCGGGCGCAGCGCTCGGCGGTGAAGTGTACGTGCTCGATCCTGATGTCCTTGAGGATGCGGTCCATCATCTCCTGGGTGCCCGACTCGACGCCCACCAGCACCCGCCGCAGCCCGGAGTCGCGGCACTTCGCGAAGACCTCCTCGGGCAGGCGGAAGCACTGGTCGGCGCGCAGGGTGGCGGCCCAACTGATCGGCAGGCGGCGGCGCAGCAGCTCGTCGGCCACCGCCTCGACGCGCTTGGGATAGGTGAAATAGGTCTCGTCCTGGAACGACAGGTCGTCGAAGCGGTAGCGTCGCCAGAGATCGGCGATCTCCTCGCCCATCCGCGCCGGATCGAGCCCGGCCCATTTGCGCCCGTAGACGAAGGGGTCGGCGCAGAAGGCGCAGCGGAAGGGGCAGCCCTGGGACGAGACGTAGTCGAGCTGGCGCCGGCCCTTGAGCGCGAAGTAACGCTCGACGTCGATCAGGGAAAACTCGTGGGGACGCAAGGCGTTGACGTCGACGAAGGGGCGCGGCGGATTGAGCTTGACCTCGCCGTCCGGGCCGCGGACGGCGCAGCCGGCGCAGCCGGCGAGGTCCTCGCCGCGCGCCAGCCGCTCGACGATCTCGGCGAAGGTCGCCTCGCCCTGGCCCTGGACGCTGACGTCGACGCTCGCCTCTTCGAGGCACTCGCGGCCGAAGAGCGACGGGTGCCAGCCGCCCCACACCACCGGCAGGTCCGGCCGCAGGGTCTTGGCGTGGCGGGAGATCCGGACGGCGTCGCGGATCGGGTCGCCGGTCAGCACCGAGACGCCGAGGCAGAGAGCGTCGGCGAGGTGGGGCTCGAGGGCGGCGTTCGGGTCGTCCTCCAGGCGTCCGTCGACGACGACCACCTCGTAGCGCTCGGGATCGAGGTGGGAGCCGACGGCCACCAGCGCCAGCGGGAAGGTGTAGAAGACCGCCCGCGGGTTGTAGAGGACGACTTTGCGTCGGGCAGGCGTCATCGTCGTTCGAGCTCCAGGACGTAGTGATCGGCCAGCCACGCAAGCTGGCACTCGACGCGACGTTCCCATCGATCCAGACCGTCGATCAGCCGCGGGTGACGCGCCGCCCAGCTCTCGGCGTAGGTCGGCGGCAGCAGGGCGCCGACCGCGCTCGTGCGCCGCGCCCGGAAGGCGGGCCGGAACGTCCGTCGGACGGTCCTCGGTGAAGGATAGCGCACCTGCTGTCCGCGCCACGCCACGCCGCCGCGGCGCCGGCGACGGAAGGCGTCGCGCGGGCGTCCGCGGGCGAGGAACCAGAGCCACTCCCAGGGGACGAGCGGGCCCATGACCACCAGCACGGCGCGTCCGCCGGAGCGCACCGAGGCGGCCAGGGCGCGGGCCACGGGCGCGAGGTCGTCCACGCAGTTGAGGACGCCGAAGTTGGAGAGGGCGCCGTCGAAGGGACCGCCAGGGTCCGCCGTCCACGCCTCGATGGACTGGTGACGGAGATGGACGCGGTCGGCGAGCCCGGCGCGTGCGACTTTCTCGCGGGCCGCGTCCACCATGGCCGCCGAGCGGTCGATGGCCGTCACCTCGAGCCCGCGACCGGCGAGGTAGACGGCGTCCTCGCCGGTGCCGCAGCCGAGCTCGACGAGGTGCTGGCCGCCCGTGAAGCAGGCGTCGAGCCGGCGGCGGACGGCGGCGCGCATGCGCGTCCCCAGGACGCCGGCGGTGAAGGCGTCGTCGTAGCCGGCGGCGAGGGCGTCGAAGGGGTCGGCGGTCATGAGATAGTTTCTACCAATGAGCACCGCGAGCGAAAACGCCGTCCTGCCGCTACGGCCCGGCGCCCAGAGCCAGCAGACGCGCCTGCGCCCGCGGCGCCACCCACGGACCGTCATGGTGGTCGAGGCGGGCGCCGGGCACCGCGGCGGCGCGGCGGAAGGCCTCGATCGCCGCGTCGCGGTAGCTCGCGCCGGCCTGCGTGAGCGCCAGTCCGAGACAGTAGTCCGCGGTGGCGCGGCCGACGCCGTTGGGGTTGCGCGGCGCCTCGACCTCGCGCAGCAGG
Organism: Thermoanaerobaculia bacterium; assembly: GCA_036397835.1. Lineage (GTDB taxonomy): Bacteria > Acidobacteriota > Thermoanaerobaculia > Multivoradales > J023 > DASWIG01. Next base: position 12,047 of record DASWIG010000193.1, on the reverse strand, counting down.
CGCACCGCGCCCTCGGCGTCGCCGGAGCGCAGCAGGATCAGCGCCTGATTGAGCCGGATCACCCAGGCCTCGTCCGGGCGCGGGCTCTCGGCGGCGAGGCGCAGCTCGGTGAAGGCGATGGCGTCGGGAAAGTCGGGCAGGGGACGCGAATAGAGGTTGGGGCTGGAGCCCAGGGTCAGGCGCACGCTCTGGGTGCCGCCCGGCGTGTGCAGTCCCACCTCCACCGTCTCGCCGGTCTCGGCGGCCAGCAGCCGCGTTTCCACGTCGGCGCCGGTGAAGACCGGCACCTTCGAGATCGAGACGATCTGGTCCCCCGGACGCACGCCGGTCGCCTCCAGCGGGCCGCCCGGCGTGACGTCGGCGATCACCGGGTGGGGCGAGGCGTCGGAGGTGAGCACCAGGCCGCCGAGCCAGGCCCGCCGCAGCCGCAAGCTGCCGTGGAACGCGGCCCGCAGGCGATCGATCTCCGCCGGACGGGCGAGGTCGAGCCGCAGCCGGTCGGGCCGGGCCGGTCCCGGCGCCGCCGCCCAGATCCACACGTCGGCCGCCGACGAGAGCAGGTCGTCCCCCAGCACCGCCAGCACGTAGACCAGCCCGGGCGCCTGCGCGTCGACCGCGGTCTGAGCGCGCGTCCAGTCCACCGCGGCGGCGTCGCCGGCGGCGGCGCGGCGGGCGCTCTCCACCGTCACCCCGGCCCTGGCGAGCACCTCGGCCGCCTCTTGCGAACGGTCGAGGAGCGACCAGCGCTCGGACCCCTCCAGGCCCAGGCGCACGGCGCGGGCGAGGTCGTCGTCCCCGGCGCCGAGCACGCCGAGGAAGGCGAGGCCCGGCCGCAAGCGCACCGGCACCTCGATGGTCTGGCGGTCGGCCAGGCGCAGCCGCGTCGAGAACATCCGGGAGCGGCCCTCGGTCACCTGCACTAGGTGCTCGCCGGGGGGGAGGTCGAGGCGGCCGCCGGCGGCCAGACGCACGGGCCCGCCGTCGACCGTCAGCTCGGCGCCGGCGGGCAGCTCGCGGAACACCAGGGTGCCGCGCTCCTGATCGAGCACCACCGGCGGCATGGCGTAGTCGTCGAGGCCGGCGATCATGAGCTCGGCGCGGAAGGGGCGATAGCCCGGCTTGCGCACCTCGATCACCCGCAGGCCCGGCTGCACGTCGGGCACCACCTTTTCCCTCGAGAACTCCTCGCGGCCGTAGACGCCGCCGAAGCGGAAGCCCTCGCCGGCCACCCCCGTGGTCTCGCCGTAGGGCACGCCGTCGACGGTGACGCCGGCGCCGGGAGGACGCGTGTGGAGCCGCACCACCGCGCTGTTGCGCTCGAGCACCACCGGCAGCGGCTTCTCCCTGCCCGCCTCCACCTCCACTTCCTGGGCCAGCGGCGCGTAGCCGGGCCGCGACGCCTCGATCAGGCGGATGCCGGCGAGCAGGGTGACCACCGTCTCCAGGGGCTCGGCCGCGGCCTGCTCGACGGCCTCCGGCGGCCTTTGGCCGAGCGGCATCTCGGGCCCCTGGGGCGGCGGCGCCGGGCGCGCCAGCGCGATCTCGCGGCCGTCGATGCGCAGGTCCATGTCGGGGGGATCGGCCTTGATCTCGAGCCGGCCCAGACGCTCCTCGCGGATCCGCGCGAAGCGCCGCAGCAGGTCGGCGGAATAGAAGTCGCCCACGAGCTCGGCGCCGGGGTCGATCTCGAGCATGCGGCCGAGGTCGGCGGTGGCGTCGGCGTTGCCGAGCTCGTGGCGCAGCTCGGCGCGGTAGGCGAGGGCGCGCACCAGCAGGCCGCGCACCGTGGGGCTGAGCTCGCCGCTGGAGCGCCGCTCCTCGATCGTCGCCAGCAGGCGGTCGAGGGCGTCGAGCACCGGGCCGGGGTCGTCGGCGTTGAAGAAGAGCTCCTCGGCGGCGGCGAAGAGGGCGGTCATCCGTTCGTCGTCCAGGGCGTCGCCGAAGCGCGGCGCCGCCGCCAGCTCCTGCTCCCTGAGCTCTTCCTCTTCGATCACCTGGGCGAGCGCCGCCGCCGCCAGGACGGCGAGCGAGGCCGCCAGCATTACGTGGGTGCGCTTCTTCGTCATGATCCGTCTCCGCCGGTCAGATACCTCTCGAGGCTGCGGCCCACGCGGCGCTCGAAGAGGTCGCGCAGGCTCTCGACCTCGCCCACCCGCTCGTCGAGGAACATGCGCTCGACCCGGCCCATCGGGAAGAAGATCGTCGCCAGTCCCAGCGACGGGCTCGTCTCGTAGGCGATCGAGCGCGTCCAGTCGTCGAAGCTCTCGACGTTCAGGCAGCGCAAGGTCACGCCATGGACCGCGATCGTCTCGAGCACGCCCCAGTACTTCTCGGTGGGACCGGCGAGGTGGACGATGACGATCGAACCGGGCTCCACGGCGTCCTCCCCGCAAGTCTATGACGGCGGCTCGGAGAGCTCGAGGAGGACGCCGCCGGCCGCCTTCGGATGGACGAATTGCACCCAGCAGCCGCCGGCGCCGCGGCCGGGCTCCTCGCGCACCAGCTCGAAGCCCGCCGCGCGCAGGCGCTCGTCGTCGCGGCGCACGTCGTCGGTGGCGAGGCAGAGGTGGTGGATGCCCGGCCCGCGCCTGGCGAGGAACTTGGCGATCGGCGAGCTGTCGTCGAGCGGCTCGAGCAGCTCGACGTAGCTCTCGCCGCAGGGGATGAGCGCCACCCGCACGCCTTCCTCGGGCACCTCCTCGACCGCCTCGACGGCGAGCCCGAGAGCCTCCCACAGGCGCCGCGCCTCGGCGATCGAGCGCACCGCCACGCCGACGTGGGCCAGGCGCGAGATCACCGCGCGCCTCCCGCCAGGAGCTGGCGGGCGATCACCAGGCGCTGGATCTCGCTGGTGCCCTCGCCGATGGTGCAGATCTTGGCGTCGCGGTAGTACTTCTCGGCCCGGTAGTCCTTGATGAAGCCGTAGCCGCCGTGGATCTGCACGCCGCGCTCGGCGCAGAAGACGGCGGTCTCGCCGGCGTGGAGCTTGGCCTCCGCGGCGAGCCGGGTCACCTGGCCCGTGCGGTCCATCTCGAGCGCGGCGGCGAGCGTCAGGATCTCGGAGGCGGCGATCCGCGTCGCCATCTCGGCGAGGGCGAACTGCATGGCCTGGAAGCGGGCGATGGGGCGTCCGAACTGCTCGCGCTCCTTGGCGTAGGCGAGCGCCGTCTCGTAGGCGCCGATGGCGGTGCCGAGCCCGAGGGCGGCGATCGAGATGCGGCCGCCGTCGAGGACCTGCAGGGCCTGGGCGAAGCCCTCGCCCTCGCCGCCCAGGAGGTGGCCGGCGGGCACGAAGCATTCCTCCATGATGACCTCGGCGGTGTCGGAGGCGCGGATGCCGAGCTTCGACTCCTTCTTGCCGGGGCGGAAGCCCTCCATGCCCCGCTCGAGCACGAACGCCGAGATGTTGTGGTGGCGCCGGCCGCCGGGGTCGGTCACCGCGAAGACCACGCACACGTCGCCCACCGATCCGTGGGTGGTGAAGGTCTTGGCGCCGTTCAGCACCCAGCCGCCGTCGACCTTGCGGGCGTGGGTGCGGGTGCCGGCGGCGTCGGAGCCGGCGCCGGGCTCGGTGAGGCTCCAGGCGCCGATCTTCTCGCCGCGGGCGAGCGGCACCACCCAGCGCCGCTTCTGCTCCTCGTCGCCGAACTTGAAGATGTGGTTGGTGCACAGGGAGTTGTGGGCGGCGACGCTGATCCCCACCGAAGGGTCGACCTTGGAGAGCTCGGTGACGACCAGCACGTATTCGACGTAGCCGAGCCCGGCGCCGCCGTAGTGCTCGGGGAAGATGACGCCGAGGAAGCCCAGCTCGCCGGCCTTCCTGATCACCTCCCGGGGGAAGCGCTGGGACTCGTCGATCTCGTCGACGACGGGATCGACCTCGCCGCGGGCGAAGTCGCGCGCCGCCTCGCGGACGGCGATCTGCTCGGGCGTCAGGGAGAAATCCACGGATGAGCCTCCTGGATCATGAGGAAGGCGGAGTCGTTCTGCGGTCACGGCTCCCGCCGGTGTCCGGATCGTATCAGGGTCCGATCACTCCAAGTACCCCAACGCCCGCGAGGGGGGATTTCCGTGGCGAAGCCGCCGTCAGCGGCGGAGGAAGCGGAGGTGGAGGGCAAGACTCGACGTCGTCCGCGTCCTGAGCCGGCTTGACGCCGCCAGCCGGCTTCGACTGGCCTCTGAAGGCGAGGGGACGGGGACGAGAGCCCGTCAGACGCCGGAGACGTGCGTGCGACCGTGGAAACGACTCTCGACGCCGGTCCGAGAGACTTTCGCGCGATTCCGTCGCCGTCAATCCCGGGATGAGCGCGGCTCGAGAGTCTGGGTTACGTCGGCGGGCGGTGACCTGTGCGGTCGAGGAAACTCAAGGGTGAGCCGACGCGGAGATCAGGTTCGCGAGGTCGTGGTTCGAAGCTCCCAGAGTGAGGAGCGAACGAATGAGCAGGTCCAGGGAGACCGACACGTCTCCGGCTTCGGCCTTCGCCACTCTACTCTGACTCGATCTCATCAGCGCCGCAAGCTGGGCCTGGGTGAGATGGCGCTCCTGGCGCAGCTTGCGAACCGCGGCACTGAGGAGGATCTTGAGCTCCACGTAGGAAGCATCCTCGTCGGTCATCTCCAGGAAGTCGTAGGCAGAGCCCGTCTTCCAGCCCGCCGCCCGGAGTCTCTTTCGCTTGTCTTCATCCATCTTTCCAGCCCTCTGCGGCCTTGTCATACGCCGCCAATCGTCGTTGACGTTTCTCGATCGTCTTCTTGGGCGTCGTTCTGCTCTTCTTCTTGAGCACGTCGACCAGGACAACGGCGTCCATCAGCGCCCCGTGTCGAGGACGTCCCACACGGCGCGCAGCACGGCGACCGCGTCGCCGCCGAGGTAGATGAACTGATCGACGCCCGCCGCGCGGTACGACGCCTCGCGCCCTCCGGGACGCCCGGCCAGGATCACCGCGCGGGCGCCGCGCTCTTTCAGGGCCGCCGCCAGCCGCGGCACGGCCTCGGGGTAGAGCTCGTCGGTCGAGCACAGCGCCGCCAGCTCGGCTCCCGAAGCGGCGAACGCCTCGGCCGCGGACGCGGGGTCGTCCGCCGCGAAGCCTCCGGCGTCGACCGCCTCGATGCCGCCGGCGGCGAACAAGCTCGTGGCAAAGCCGGCGCGGTCGCGGTACTGGGAGGGCTCGCCGAGCTGGGCCAGGAAGATCCGCGGCCGGCGCCGGCGCGCGTCCCGCCATCGTCCGCTCCGCGCGCGCAGCTCCTCGTAGGGCTCGGCCAGGCGCACGGCCGGCAGCGCCGCGGCACGCGCCGGCTGCGAGCCACGCCAGAGGACCGCCGCGAGCTCGTCCGCCGACGCCCCCGCCGCCGCCGCGGCGACGGCCGCGGCGGTCACCGAGCCGTCCCGGGACGACGTCGAGGCGACGCGTTCGAGCTCGCGGAGAGCGTCCGTCGGCGTTGGACGGAGGGGAGCCTCGACCAGGGGCGTGGCCGCGGGCTGACGCGGCAGCTCCTCGCCCAAGTAGACGAAATCGCTCACCCCGACGATCGGCGGCGTGCGGCGCGCCGCGGCCTCGCGGCGTCTCCGGGCGGTCGCGGCGACGCGCTCGGCGATCCAGCCGTCGGCCAGGGCGCGGGCCATGCCGCCGCGCCGCTCGACCTCCTGGAAGAGCGTCCAGGCGGCACGCGCCAGCTCGTCGGTGAGCTTCTCGACGCAGTAGCTGCCGCCCGCCGGATCGAGGACCTCGGCGAGAAAGACCTCCTCGCGCAGGATGTGCTGGGTGTTGACGGCGATCCGGCGGCTGGTGCGGCCGGGAGGCCCGAGCAGCTCGTCGAAGGGGGCAGTGGCGATCGCGTCGGCGCCGCCCACGGCGGCGGCGAAGCTCTCCACGGTGCCGCGCAGCAGGTTGACCCAGGGGTCGCGCACGGTGCGGGTGAGGGTCGAGGTGCGGGCGTGGAGCCGCATCTTCCCGGCCGCCGGGGAGCCGCCGCTCGCCCCGACCACCTTGGCCCACAGCAGACGCGCGGCGCGCAGCTTGGCGATCTCCATGAAGACGTCGCCGGCGACGCTGAAAGCGAAAAGGGTGGCGTCGGCCACCGCGTCGACGGCGAGGCCGGCGGCGGTGAGGCGGCGCAAGTGCTCGACGCCGCCGGCCGCCGCGAAGGCGAGCTCCTGGGCGGCGCCGGCGCCCGCCGCGTGGTACGGCGAGAGGTCGACGGTGAGCGCGCGCATCCGCGGCGTCTCGCGGACGCTCCAGGCGGTCAGGTCGGCGGCCAGGGACCAGGCGCGGTCGAGACTGCCGGGCAATCCGCCGGCGGACGCCAGAGCCGCCAGCGGGTCGCAGCCGAAGCCGCCCTCGAGCTCGCGCGCGGCGACCCCCTGCCGCGCCGCCTCGGCGACGAGCGCGCCGGCCGCCGCCACCGAGGCACCGGAGGAGAGCACCACGGCGATCCGTCCCAGGTCGACGTAGGGAAGGAAGCGCTCCGGGCAGGCTCCGAGCGCGGGCAGCACCACCATGCGGACGCCCGCGGCGACGTCCGCCTCGAGGGTGCGCGGGTCCTCGTCCGGCCGGTACTCCTGGGCCGTGATCCAGCCGCGGCTCAGCTCATGGGAGCCGCGGACGAAGGGAGGCAGGCCGGGCAAGCCGGCCGGGTCGTCGCGCTCGAGGTCCTGGGGGGCGTAAAGGGGACGGCGCGGCAGCTCGAAGGGGACGCGGGGCAGCTCGAAGGGGGCGCCGCCGAGCTCATCCTCGACCCGGCGACGCCACTCGTCGTAGCTGATGGGCGGGAAGTCCGTGGCGAAAAGGCCGGAAGAACCAGGCATTCGGGCTCAGCCGCCGTCCGCCGCGTCGCCCTTCTCCTCCTCGGAGGCCTCGTCGGCGGTCTTGATCTCGATCGGCTCGTAGACCGGGATCTCGAACTCGAGGTCCTGGTGGCAGTACTCCTTCCACTCGTCGGTCACCTTGTCGAAGATGACGTACTCGTCCTTCATGATGCCGTCAGTGACGACGTAGTTCTCCTGCAGATAGAGGATGTCGTCGTCCAGGAGCTCGTTGCGCTCGATCTCGATCTCCTCGCCGTTCTTGTACTCCGTCTCCTTGCGCAGGCTCTCGAGGTTCTCCTCCCACTGGGAGTACTTCCGGAAGTCCTTGGCGAGGTATGCCTTGCAGTACTTGCCCATCTCGGCCATGGTATGCCCTCTCCTCTGGTTGGTTTGCTGGTGCCCGCCGGCGGCGCCGCGAGTCTCGACTCGTACGGCCGCCGGACCGATTCAGAGCGGCAAGAATACCGCGTCTGGCGCCCTGGCGCCAACCCGGAACCCTGAGGAACCCTCACCCCCGGCCCCTCTCCCAGGGGGAGAGGGGAGCAAGACGGGATCGTGACTCCCTCTCCCCCTGGGAGAGGGCCGGGGTGAGGGTTCCGCTAGGCGCCGTCGAGCAGCGCGCTCGCGGTGACGAACTCGAACCCCTCGTCGCGCGCTTCGCGGATCGCGGCCGCCAGGACGTCCAGGGTCTCCTGGTGGGGATGGGCGATGGCGATGGCGCCGCCGCGCCGGCGGGCCACGTCGAGCAGGCGGTCGAACTGCTCGTGGATCGCCTCGCGCTCGATCGCGGCGTCGAGGAAGACCTGGCGCTCCGCCGCCGGCACCCCGAGCTGGCGCGCCACCGAATAGCCCAGGGTGTCGGCGCTGGTGCGCGAATCCACGTAGTAGAGCTTCTCTTCGGCCACCACGGAGAGCACGGCGGTGATCGCGTCGCGCTCGGCCGAGATGCCCGAGCCCATGTGGTTGTTGACGCCCATCGCGCCCGGCACCGCGCCGAGGGCGCGGCGGGTCGCGTCGCGCAGCTCCTCCGGGCTCATCGCGAGCAGCAGGGCGCCGGGGCCGGGGTTGGCGCCGCCCTTGGCCTCCATCGGCAGGTGCAGGAGGTATTCCACGCGGCGGCGGCTCAGGGCGGCGACGACCTCGCTCGTGTGTGACTCGAAGGGGAGCACGGAGTAGGTCAGGGGGACGTCCAGCCGTGCCAGGGCGTCCAGGTCCGCCACGCTGCGGCCGAGGTCGTCGATGATCAGCGCGATCTTCGGCCGGCCACCGAGGGCCGGCGGCGGCTGGCGACGGATCTCGAACGGCGCCGGCGCCGGCACCGCCGGCGCCTCCACCGTGGCCAGCTCCGCCGACGCCGGCGCCGGCGCCGGCGCGCCGAAGTCGGGCGGGGGAGGCGGCTTGGCGAAATGGACGCCCAGGTAGAGGCCCGCCGCGAAAAGCACGCCGGCGGCCACCGCCAGGGCCAGCTTCGAGCGGCGGGCGAGAGGCGCCCGGCGGAATGGGCGTCGTCGTGACGTCATGGACGCTGAGCCGGGCGGAGGCTGGCTAGGCGGCCCGCTTCTCTTCGACCTCTTCTTTGCCGAGCAGCACGTCGACGCCGCGGTCGAAGACCTCGTCCTCCGACTTCTCCTCTTCGGAGAGCGAGAACTCCGGTCGGACGACGACGTCGGGCTCGATGGCGTCGCGGATCGGCTCGCGATCCGGGCCGGTGTAGAAGGCGTCGGTGATCAGCAGTCGGCCGCCGGTGGAGAGCCGGACCGGGCTCAGGCGGCCGGAATGGCCGAAGCTGTAGGTCCCCACCAGGGTGGCGTCGATCGTCTGCTGCAGGACCTTGGCCAGCACCTCGGCCGGTCCCTGGGTGCCGCGGTCGATCAGCGCCACCACGCGGCCGCGCCACACGGGCTCGGAATCGACGGCGAAGGTCCGCACCACGTCTTCGCGGGTGGCGAGGGCGCCGAGCTCGCCGGAGGCGAAGAGCGCCGCCACCTGGTAGGCCGCCTCCTCGCTGCCGCCGGCGAGGCTGCGCAGGTCGAGCAGCAGCCGGCCCTTGTCGCTGAAGCGGGGCAGCGTCGAGTCGTCGAGCAAGACCTGGAGGCTGGAGCGCACGTCGTCCGGCGTGGCCGCCTCGAAGGCGCCGATGCGCAGCACCGGCACGCCGCGGCGCTCCTCGAGCTCCACGCCCGGACGCGGAAAGTCCGCGAGCGCGAAGGAGAGGTCCTTCTTCATGCCGGTGTGGATGCACTCGACCTCGATGCGGGTGCCCACCGGCCCGGCGAGGAGCGAGTGGATGCGGAAGAGCGGCAGCTCGCGGGTCGACTGGCCCTGGAGCCTGGCGATCAGGTCGCCGCGCTCGATGCCGGCGAGCTCGGCCGGGCTGCCCTTCTCCACCGCCATGGCAAAGGCCACGCCGCGCTCCTTGAGCACGGTGAGGCCGCTGCGCCGCCCGCCCACGGCGCGCGCCGCCTCGTAGGCGTCCACCTGGTCCGGCGGCACGTAGACCGAGAAGGGATCGAGCGCGTCGACGGTGCCCTCGAAGGCCCCCGCCATCAGCTTCTCGATCTCGGTCTGGTCCACGTAGGCGCGGTCGACGAGGCCGACGACCTCGGTGAAGAGGGCGAGGTACTTGTAGAGCGAATCCTCGCCGTCGTCGCCCTGGCGGCCGGCGGTCGAGGCCAGGATCGAGCTGCCGACGACCAGGGAAACGGTGGCGAGGGAGAGGGAGATGAAGATCAGCCGGCCTCGACTCATCATGGTGCACCTGCTTTCGGGTTGGAGGCTGCTTTCCGTTTGGGGGTCATCGTAACCACCGGAGCGGATCCTCCGCCTGGTTCTCGCGGCGGATTTCGAAGTAGAGCAGGTCGGCCGCGACGCCGACCACCGCGCCCAAAGATACCACATCGCCCTTGGCCACGCGGAGCTCGGTGAGCCGCGAGTACAGCGTGAAGACGCGGCCGGGATGGTGGAGCACGACCATCTGCCCATAGCCTTCGAACTGCGAGGCGAAGAGCACCTCGCCGGGGAACACGGCGCGGACCTCGGCGACCCGCGCACCGGCGGCGGACGCGTCGACGGCGACGTCGATGCCGTTGTGCGGCACTTCCGTCTTGTAGCGGAGATCGCGGCGGGGCCCGAAGCCGCCGACGACCTGGCCGGCCAGCGGCCAGTCGAGCACGCCGCGGAACTCCTGGATCGGCGTGCCCGCGAGCGGCGTCGCACCGGCGCCGACGAGCGAGGCGATCAGGCGCGAGAGCTTGCGCTCCTTGTCCTCGAGCTCGCCGGCCCTTTGCGCCAGCTCGCGACGCTGCCGCGAGACCTCTTCGAGCAGCCGCTCGTGGCGCCGGCGCAGGCGCACGAGGGCGTCGCGGCGCTCGACCTCGCGCCGGCGCCACGCCTCCATCTCCTGGTGTTGGGCCTCGAGCCGCCGGCGCTCGCGGTCGAGCTCGTCGCGGGTCGAGCGGTAGCGGTCGAGGGCCATCTGGTCGCGGCGCACCAGGTAGCGGAGCTGGCGGATGGCCGGCAGCAGGTCGCGGTCGGGCCGGAGGGCGAGAAAGAGGCGCAGATAGCCCTGGCGGCCCAGCAGGTAGAGCCCGCCGAGCCGGCGGCGCAGGTCCTCGCGCACGCCGGCGAGGGCGGCCGCGAGCTCCTCGACCTTGGCCTGGGCGGCGCCGGCGCGGGCGCCGGCGAGCTCGAAGGCGGCGGTGGCCTCGGCGAGCTGCTGCTCCTGGAGCTCGAGCTCCAATCGGATGCGCGCGACCTCGGCCTCGAGGCCGGTCTCGCGGCTCTTCATCTCGCCGAGCCGCTCTTCGAGGCGCGCGATCTCGCCGCGGATGCGGGCGAGCGCGGTCTCGCGCGGATCGGGATCGTCGCCGGCGGCGACGCCGGTCAGCACGATCAGGACGATCAGGAGGGCGAGATGGCTGGCGCGGTGGATTGCGTGCATCGGCGACCGCTCTCGGAGGCCGACTCTAGCAGGGAGCGGCTAGGGGGGCTTGACCAGAGTCATAGCATGGACAGGGAGCTCACCGATTGAGCGATGTAGAGCGCACCCTTCGTGCGCGTGAAGGCGACGCCGCCCGCCGCCCACAACCCGCCGTAGGGCCGGCCCCCCGTGCCCGCCCGATCCGACAGGTCCGGCTGGCGCCAGAAGGAAGCGGCACCGCCGAATCGTCGACTCCGCGACTGGCCGGAGCAGGTGTACATCGCTTGTACCCCTACTCTGCGAACTGCTGGAGCAGGTGTACGTCGCTTGTACGCCTACTCTGCGAACTTGCAGGAGTCGGTGTACATCGCTTGTACCCCTACTCTGCGAACTGCAGGAGTCGGTGTACATCGCTGGTCCCCCTACTCTGCGAACTGCGGGAAGAGCGGTACGTCGCTTGCCCCCCTGCTCTGCGAGCTCGCACTTAACCGGTTCAGAGCTTGTCCCGGTTAGGCCGTCATCCGCGGAGTGTCGGTACAAGGCTTGCCCCCTTACTTTGCAAGCTCGCGAAGTAGCGGTACGTCGCTTGCCCCCCTACTTTGCACACTCGCGAAGTAGCGGTACAAGGCTTGTACCGCTGTGGTAGAGATTGGCGGAGCAGGGGTACAAGCGGCGTCCTTTTGGCCTCAACTGTTGGAAACAGGAGGCTTAGCTTGTTCAGGGCGTAACTATTCGGCGAACCCGTCAGCGCGGCATTCACTCCTTGTCGACATCGGCTCCAGCAGCGCCTGGCCGTCACGAGCACAGGGAGGTCTTGAACCGCTTTTCGAGTGGGAAGAGCCAGATGTCCTTGACGGCCAGTGGGGTTTGGTGGTTTGTATCGAGCTTGCCTCGACCCTGTGTTTGACCGACGTGAGTCCAGTTGGCGGCGCGGTAGCAGGTTCCGGTGAATCGCTGACTTTCGACGAAGGTCTCCAGGAGGACGGGGCGGTAGCCATAGCGAATTGCCCAATCGTCCTGTATGCGGCGAGCCGCCATGGCGAGGAGCTTGGACGCGAGATTGCGGCAGGTGATCCACGGCAGGATGAGAAAGCGGGCGTTGTTGATGATCAGGTGTAAGCGCTCTCGGCGCTGAGCAGCACTCCAGCCGATCCAGAGATCACGGGGTGCTATCTTCCAGGCTGCGGCACCGAAGCCGAGCAGAGCCAGAACCCGTCCCTGGGCCGTGGCGAGATATCGCATCTGCGCTCCGGGAAGAGGCTGATAGCCTAGATAATGGTAACGCTGGATGTATTCGTTCCACAGGTGGGAAGTGCGACGGTC
>DASWIG010000192.1:0-17805 GCA_036397835.1 Thermoanaerobaculia bacterium | reverse complement strand
GACGGGTACGGTGCGCGCCATCGCACGCCAAGCTGAGCTCTCTATCGAGGAGCTCGTGGCTCTCCTCTGACGCCGCCCATGGCTTTCGGCTCCCCCGACCTGCCGAGCCGACGCTCCAGGTACGCCACCTCCCGCTCCCGACGTCCATACCCCGTCGACGCCACCAGCTCGCGCGCCCGCTCGAGATGACGGCGGGCGTCGTCGAGATCGCCGGCCGGCCGATTCACGCCAGCGTACGCGCCCACACTGACGTGAATTGGCCGATTCACGCCAGCGTACGCGCCCACACTGACGTGAATTGGCCGATTCACGCCAGCGTACGCGCTCACACTGACGTCATCCGGCCGATTCACGCCAGCGTACGCGCTCACACTGACGTCATCCGGCCGATTCACGCCAGCGTACGCGCTCACACTGACGTGAATTGGCCGATTCACGCCAGCGTACGCGCTCACACTGACGTGAATTGGCCGATTCACGCCAGCGTACGCGCCCACGCTGACGTCATCCGGCCGCGAGAGCTGTACTAAGCTCATGGTATGAGCCCGACGACTCTCCTCTGGCCGTTGACGCTGGCCGTGCTCGCCGGCGCCGAGCCCGGCGAGACGCCGGTCTCCCATGGGTTGACCGCGGTGCCGGGCGTCAAGGTCGGCCACTTCACGCTCGCCGAGCGTCCGACCGGCTGCACCGTCGTCCTCGTGGAGGCGGGGGCGACGGCCGGCGTCGACGTGCGCGGCGGCGCCCCGGGGACGCGCGAGACCGCGCTCCTCGATCCCGTGAACACGGTGCAGCAGGCGTTCGCCGTGGTGCTCTCCGGCGGCAGCGCCTTCGGCCTCGACACGGCCTCGGGCGTGATGCGCTTTCTCGACGAGCGCGGCGTCGGCTTTCCGACCGGGGGCGGACCCGTGCCCATCGTGCCCGCGGCCATCCTCTACGACCTCGGCGTCGGCGACCCCAAGGTCCGTCCCGGCGCCGACGCCGGCTACAAGGCGGCGCGCGCGGCGTCCGACGCTCCGGTGGGGGAGGGCAGCGTGGGCGCCGGCGCCGGCGCCACCGTCGGCAAGCTGCGCGGCATGGAGCGGGCGATGAAGGGGGGCGTCGGCACCGCGGCGATCCGCCTCGACGGTGGCCTGGTGGTGGCGGCGCTGGTCGCCGTCAACGCGGTGGGGGACGTCGTCGACCCCGCCGACGGACGGGTGGTCGCGGGCGTCCGCACGGCGGACGGCCGCGGTCTGGCGGACGCGCGCCGGCTGCTGCGCGGCGCGGCCACGGAGCCCTCGCCCCTGGGGTCCGGCGAGAACACGACGATCGGCGTCGTAGCGACCAACGCGCGTCTCACCCAGGCGCAGGCCACCAAGGTGGCGCAGATGGCGCAGGACGGCGTCGCCCGCGCCGTCTATCCCGCGCACACCCCGTGGGACGGCGACACGATCTTCACGCTGGCCACCGGCTCGTTCGCGGGCGAAGCGGACGTGACCGTCGTCGGCGCGCTGGCGGCGGACGCGGTGGCGGAGGCGATCCTGCGGGCCGTCCGCGCGGCCGAGGGATTGCCGGGGCTGCCGTCCGTGCGGGACCTCGAGCCGTGAACCTCCAGCTCGTCCTCCTCCTCGCCTACGCCGCCCTGCTGATCGCCGTCGGCGTCGTCATCGGCCGCCGGGTGACGACGACGGGAGCCTTCTTCGTCGCCGGGCGCAGCCTGGGTCCGGGGCTGCTCTTCGCCACCGTCCTCGCCGCCAACATCGGCGCCGGCTCGACGGTGAACGCCGCCGCCCTCGGCTACCGCGACGGCGCCGCCGCCTGGTGGTGGGTGGGCTCGGCCGGGCTCGGGTCGCTGGTGCTGGCGCTGTGGATCGGGCCGCGGATGTGGCGCGTCGCCAAGGAGCACGACCTCGCCACCATGGGCGACTACCTCGACTGGCGCTACGGTCCGGCGATGCGTGCGGCGGTGACGTCGCTGCTGTGGGTCGGCTCGCTGGCGCTGCTGGCCGTGCAGCTCCTCGCCATGGCGTGGATCCTGGCGGCGGTGGCCGGGGTGCCCAAGGTGACCGGCTGCCTGATCGCCGGCCTGGTGATGACGGCTTACTTCGTCGCCGGCGGGCTGGTCAGCTCGGCCTGGGTCAACCTGGTGCAGCTCGTGGTGCTCTTCGCCGGCTTCGTCGTGGCCCTGCCCCTGGCGGCGCGGGCCGCCGGCGGCTTCGCGGCGCTCCACGCCGCCGCGCCCGCGGCCGACTACTGGAGCTTCTGGCAGGGCGGCGGCTCGGGGCCGCTCGAGTACCTGCCGCTGCTGCTGCCGGCGTTCTTCGTGTCGCCGGGGCTGATCCAGAAGGTCTACGGCGCCCGCGACGCCCGCGCCGTACGCCTGGGCGTGGGCGTCGCCGCCGTCGTGCTGATGGCGTTCGCCGTGCTGCCGCCGCTGCTCGGCATCGCCGCCCGCGCGCTGGCGCCCGGGCTCGCCAACGCGGACATGGCGCTGCCGGTGCTGCTCGCCGAGCACTTGCCGCTCGCCGTGGGCACGTTGGGGCTGGCGGCGGTGCTGTCGGCCGAGATCAGCTCGGCCGACGCCATCCTCTTCATGCTCGCCACCTCGCTGTCCCGGGATCTGTACCGCAGCTTCCTGCGTCCCGCGGCCAGCGACCGCCAGGTGCTGGCGGTCGCCCGCGGCGCCGCGGTGGCCGCCGGCGCGCTCGGCGTCGGCCTCGCGGTGCTGATGCCGCAGCTCCTCTCCGGCCTCATGATCTTCTACTCGCTGCTCGTGGTCAGCCTCTTCGTGCCCGTGCTCGCCGGCCTGCACACCCGCGCCGGCACGCGGCAGGTGCTGCCGGCGATCGCCGCGGGCGTCGCCGTGCTGCTGGCGGCGCGGGTGGCGGGATGGTGGAACCCGACGCTGCTGGGCATCGCAGCGTCGGCCGTCGTCTTCGGCGTTGCGGAGCTGATCCGGCGCGCTCGAAGCTGATACGATCAGGACAGCAGCCTGGAGGAACGGCATGACCCAGGAATTCGACGGTCTCCACGTGGTGGTGACCGGCGGCACCGGCGCCCTCGGCACCGCCGTGGTCTCGCGAGCTGACGGGTTTGTCCTCGAAGCCGCCGTGCCCTATGATCTCGACAGCAACGACAGGAGCCGGAAGATGAGATCGAGACGCCGCCACGTCCTCACGACTTTGATCCTCGCCGCGACGCTCTTCGCCTGGGCCTGCTCGCGAGCCGCGCCCATCGTGCGGGCCAGGGTCGTCGAGGGACCGCCGCCGCAGCCGCAGGTCGTCGAGCTTCCTGAGCCGCTGCCCAGCGCGCCGCCGCGCTCGTACGGCGAGCCGCGGCCGGGGCTGACCGAGGCGCCCGCCGAGGTCGCCGAGACGGCGCCGCCGCCGCGTCCGGCTCTACCGCCGCCGGCTCCCGAGCCGCCACCGCCGCCGCTGCCCGAGCCGCCCCCGCCGCCGGCACCGCTGCCGGAGCCGCCGCCGCCGGCACCGCTGCCCGAGCCGCCGCCGCCGGCACCGCTGCCTGAGCCGTCCCCGCCGCCGGCACCGCTGCTGCCGGAGCCGCCGCCGCCGGCACCGCTGCCCGAGCCGCCGCCGCCGCCGGCACCGCTGCCCGAGCCGCCTCCACCGCCGGCACCGCTGCCGGAGCCGCCCCCGCCGCCGGCACCGCTGCCCGAGCCGCCGCCGCCGCTGCCCGAGCCGCCCCCACCGCCGGCACCGGCCCCCGAGCCCGCGGCACCGCCGCCACCGGCTCCGGCGCCTCCGCCGCCCCCGCGCGTGACGCCGCCGCCCGCTCCGGCGCCCGAGCTGCCGCCGGCCGACTCTCCGGAAGCGCGGAGCGCCCAGGCGTCGACCCTGCTCTACGAGGCGGGCGTCCACAAGAGCCGCGGCGAGCTGCCGGAAGCCGTGGCGGCGTTCACCAGCGCCCTCGAGCTCGATCCGGAGTCGTTCTCGGCCTACAACAACCGCGGCCTGATCTATCTCGAGCTGAACGAATTCGACCGGGCGATCGACGACTTCACGGCGGCGATGAAGATCCAGCCCAACCGGGCCTTCGTCTTCACCAACCGTGCCCGTGCCCACCAGGAGAACGGCGACCTCCAGCGCGCCATCGACGACTACACCACCGCGATCGACCTCGATCCGGAGCAGTCGTCGTACCACCTGTGGCGGGGCAACGCCTACTTCCAGGCGGACAAGCTCCAGGAGGCGATCGACGACTACGAGCGCGCCCTCAAGCTCAACCGGCGGTTGAAGGAAGCGAAGGATCGCCGCGACGAGGCCCGACAGCGCCTCAAGGGCGGGGGCCCATGACTTGAGCACGCCCCATCGCGTCGAGCTCGACGTGGAGGTGCGCTACGCCGAGACCGACCAGATGGGCGTGGTCCATCACTCGGTCTACCTGGTGTGGTTCGAGCTCGCGCGCACCCGCCTCTGCCTCGAGTCGGGCCACCATTACGCCGACGTCGAGAAGCTCGGCTACTACCTGGTCGTCACCCGCACCGAGACCCGCTTCCTGGCCGGCGCCACCTACGGCGACACGGTGCGGGTCGTCTGCTGGCTCGACCGGATGGGCAGCCGCGGCCTGCGCTTCGCCTACGAAGTACGCCGCGGCGGCGAGGCGATCGCCACCGGGGCCACGGAGCACGTCTGGGTCGACCGCGAGAGCGGACGCCCGTGCCGGATCCCGGAGGTGTTGAGGGAGCCGTTCACACGGTTGGCGGGGGACGGGAGACAAGTCTGACGGGTCCGACAGGTCCGACAGGTCCGACAGGTCCGAAAGGTCCGACACACGCGCGCCGGAATCGCATATTATACCAGCATGCTCCCCCGCCGACTCTCCAGCCGGCTCGTCCTCGCGCTCGCCGCGCTCGCCGCTGCGAGCCTCGCCCAGGAGCCGGCGGCGCCCGACCCGCGGGTCCTCTTCGAGCGGCTGCGTTCCTCGGCGCTGGCGTCCTCGCCGCCGCTGCGGCTCGAGCACGTGCGGCTCGACACCGGCTCCGCGGTGCTCGATCTCGTCGACGGCTACCTCTTTCCCGCGGAGCCGGTGGGCGAGCGGGCGGTGGAGATGGTCTTCGTCGGCGACGGGATCGTCCATCTCGAGGCGCCGGACGCCGTCGAAGCCGGCCAGCTCGAGCTGTTCACCGGCTCCGACGTCCTGCGCGAGCGCTTCACGGAGGCGGTCTTCGTGGTGGCCCGCGACGCCGCCGCCCGGGCGCTCCTCGAACGCCCGGCCGCGGCCGCCGACGCGGCCGTGGCGCGGCGGGCCCGGGCGCGATTCGCGAGCTGGCGGGCGAGCCCGGAGCGGCGGCTCCTCGGCGTCGACGCCGGCATCCTCGGCGACGCCCTGGGCGACCCCTACGCCGAGGAGTATTTCGCCGCCTGGTTCCGCGGCGACGACCTGGGGGACTTCCTGCTGCTCGTCGACCCGGCGGCCGAGGAGCCCCTGAGCCTCGGCCAGTTCGTGCCTCTCGACGTCGGCGAGCGCGAGAAGCGGCGCTTTTCGCGCGTCCTGAGCCGCGAGCAGCGCCGCGGGCGCCTGATCGGGCTCGAGGTCGACGACCTCGGGACATGGGACACCTGGGTCTCGGCGGCGCGCGGCGTCGACGGGCGCAAGCTCGGCGGCGTTGCGGCCTTCGAGCCCCGCCACTATCGGCTCGACGTGACCGTCGACCCGCGCCACGGCGAGCTGACGGGCCGCGCCGAGGTCGAGCTGGTGGCCGCTTCCGGCGGGCGGCGGCTGGCCCGGCTGAGCCTCCACCGCGACCTCGCCGTCACCCGCGTCGCCGTCGCGGAGGTTGAGGTCCCCCACCTGCGCGAGGGCTCCGAGATCCACCTGGTGCTCCCCGCGGCGCCGGCCGCCGGCGCCGCGGTGACCGTGGCGGTGGACTACGCCGGCCAGTACCTGGACCGCCGCGACCGCAACTGGACCCTGCGCGACGCCCTCGCCTGGTATCCGCACGCCGGCGAAGTCGACCGCGCCACCTACGACGTGACGCTGCGCCGCCCGCCCAGGCTCGACCTGCTCGCCGGCGGCCGCTGGGTGGCCAGCGGCGGCGACAAGAAGCTGCGCTGGGAGCGCCGGGCGCTCGACGTGCCGGCGCTGGGCTTCAGCTTCGAGGTGGGCCGCTACGTGGTGCGCCGCGTCCACGCCGGCCAGGTGGCGGTGACCGTGGCCTTCGATCCCGACCTGGTGGCGGTCGCGGGCGATTCGCTCGCCGACGTGCTCGCCGCCATCACCGACTCGCTGGCCTTCTACGAGCAGCTCTTCGGCCCCTACCCGCTGCCGGAGCTCACCGTGGTCACCGTGCCGCGCGAGCAGTCGCAGGCGATGCTCGGCTTCGTCACCCTCTCGAACGCGATGATGGTCGATTGGGGCGCTCTCGGAGCGGTGCTCGGGGTCACCGACCGCCGCGCCGTCGTGGCGCACGAGATCGCCCACCAGTGGTGGGGCCACCAGGTCGGCTGGCGTGGCTACCGCGACCAGTGGATCAGCGAGGCGATGGCCAACTACGCGTCGCAGCTCTGGACGCGCCGTCGACTCGCGAGCGTGGGCCCGGGCGGACCCACCGAGGGCTGGCAGGAGGAGCTCACCCGTCCGGTGGCCGACGGCCGGCCGCTCGAGTCGGTGGGCCCCCTGGTGCTCGGCCGGCGCCTCGACTCGAGCCGCGCCGACGGCGCCTACGAGGCCATCGTCTACCGCAAGGGCGCGCTGGTGCTCGGGATGCTGGCGCGGCGGTTCGGCGAGGAGCGCTTCGTCGAGATGCTGCGCGCGATCGCCGTGCGCAATCGCGGCCGGGTGCTGTCGACCGGGGAGTTCCTCGGCCAGCTTGAAGAGCTCTCGGCCACCGACCTCGAGCTCTTCGCCCGCCAGTTCGTCTACGGCGTGGGGCTGCCGGAGATCTTCTACACCTACGAATTCACGCCGCTCGACGACGGGCGCTGGCGGGTGCGGATCGCCGCGCGGCAGGAGCCGCCGCAGCGCTTCCGCTACGAGGTGGTGGAGCGCGCCGGCGGCGCTCTCGACGTGGCCCGGCGGCGGTTCGAGGCGGCCGAGCTCGGCGGCGCGCCGCTCGCCGTGCCCTTCCAGGTCGTCTTCACCGGCGGCGCCCTCGGCGTCCAGGGCCAGATCTCGCTGACGGGCGAGCGCAGCGAGCTGACGTTCGAGGTCGAGCACCGCCCCGACGACGTGTGGCTCGACACCCGCCGCGAGGTCTACGGCCGCTTCTTCAACGAGCGCCGCCACCCCAAGCGCACGTTGCTCTACCAGGGCTTCGACCTGGCGGCGTCGGGCGAGAACGCCGAGGCCGAGGCCTATTTCCGCCAGGCCCTGATGATGCCGCCGCCGGTGCTGCGGGGCGTCTCGCCGGCGCTCGAGAAGCTGCAGGCGGTCGCCGACCGGCTGCTCAACGCCCAGATCCACCTCGAGCTGGCCCGCGTGCGCATGTCGGGCGACCGCGACGAGGAGGCCCGGGCGAGCCTCGAGGAGGCGCGCCAGGCCCTCGAGCGTTCGGAGCAGCCGTGGATCGCCGGCGACCTCGACCTGCTCGAGGCGCGCCTGGAGATCCGCCGCGGCGACTATGCCCGGGCCTTCCGGCGCCTGCGCAAGGACGTGCTCCGGCGCCGGCGTCTCGACGCGGCGGAAAGCCCCTCGGCGGAGAGCTACCTGCTGCTGGCGATCGCCGCCCGCGAGACCGGCAACGAGCGCGAGCTCGCCGAGGCCGTGGCGGCGGCGCGGCGCAAGGGCGCGGTCGTGTCGTTGCTCTCACGATGACCTGTAGGGGAACCGCAGGTGGGCGCCGCCCACCGCTCCGGGTACGAGGTCCCGGAGGGGAACGCGAGATCGCCGGGTGGGCCTTACCAGGGGAGCTTCGCCCCGGTGTGGTCGAGGAAGCTCCCGTGGTCCTGGCGCGACAGCCCGGCGAGGACTCGCAGCATTCCGCGCACGCTCTCTTCGGGCGGCAGGGGAGCGTTCTCGCCGCCCATGGCCGTGCGCACCCAGCCGGGATGGATCGCCACACAGGTGAAGCCCTGCCCGGCCAGCTCGCGCGCCAGGGTGAGGTGGAGCATGTTGAGCGCCGCCTTGCTGGCCCGGTAGGCATAGTAGCCGCCCGCGGCGTTGTTGGCCAGGCTCCCCATCTGGCTGGTGACGTGGACGACTTTCTTCGCCCTGCCGCGCCGAAGGTGCGGCAGGAGCGCCTGGGTGACCCGCAGCGGCCCCAGGCTGTTGACGTCGAAGAAGCGCAACGACGCTTCCAGGTCGAGCTCGGCGATGCCCGAGCCGGCGCCGCCGCGGCCGGCGTTGTTGACGAGCACGTCGACGGCGGCCTCGCCGAGGCGCTCGGCAAAGCCGCGGACGCTGGCGGCGTCGGCGACGTCGAGCTCTTCGACGCGGACGTCGAGCGCGCGCAGCTCCTCGGCCTCGTGCGGCCGCCGCGCCGTGCCGATCACGCGCGCGCCGCCCGCCGCGAGCTGGCGGCAGAGCTCGAGACCCAGTCCCCGATTCGCTCCGGTGACGACGACGGTCTGGTCTTGCATCGCGAGAGTCCCCTCAGAGGTTGCGGCGGTACTCGCCGCCCACTTCGTAGAGCGCGGCGGTGATCTGACCCAGCGAGCAGCACGCCACGGCGTCCATCAGCGCGGCGAAGAGGTTGCCGCCGCCCAAGGCCGCGCGGCGCAGGGCGTCGAGCGCCGGCGCGGCCCGGTCGCGGTGACGTTCCTGGAAGGCCGCGAGGCGCTCGAGCGCGGCCTCTTTCTCCTCGGGGGTCGCCCGGGTGAGCGCCACCTCGCGCGGCACCCGCGCCGCTTCCGGGTCATCCGGCAGGAAGGTGTTGACGCCGACGAGCGGCAGCTCGCCCGAGTGCTTGAGCTGCTCGTACTTGAGCGAGTCGGCCTGGATCTCGCCGCGCTGGTATTGCAGCTCCATCGCCCCGAGCACGCCGCCGCGCTCGGTCAGGCGGTCGAACTCGCGCCACACCGCCTCCTCCACCAGGTCGGTCAGCTCCTCGACGATGAAGCTGCCCTGGGTGGCGTTCTCGCAGAAGGCCAGGCCGAACTCCTTGTTGATGATCAATTGGATCGCCATCGCCCGGCGCACCGACTCCTCGGTGGGCGTGGTGATCGCCTCGTCGTAGGCGTTGGTGTGGAGGCTCTGGGCGTTGTCGAAGGTCGCCAGCAGCGCCTGCAGCGTGGTGCGGATGTCGTTGAACTGGATCTCCTGGGCGTGCAGGCTGCGGCCGCTCGTCTGGATGTGATATTTGAGCATCTGGCTGCGCGCCGAGGCGCCGTAGAGGTCGCGCAGCGCCACCGACCAGACGCGGCGCGCCACGCGGCCGATCACGCCGTACTCCGAGTCCATGCCGTTGGAAAAGAAAAAGCTGAGGTTGGGCGCGAAGTCGTCGACCGCCATGCCGCGGGAGAGGTAGTACTCCACGTAGGTCAGGCCGTTGGCCAGGGTGAAGGCGAGCTGATGGATGGGGTTGGCCCCGGCCTCGGCGATGTGGTAGCCGGAGATCGACACGCTGTAGAAGTTGCGCACGGCGTGGTCGATGAAATATTGCTGCACGTCGCCCATCATGCGCAGCGCGAACTCGGTCGAGAAGATGCAGGTGTTCTGCCCCTGGTCTTCCTTCAAGATGTCGGCCTGCACGGTGCCGCGCACGCGGGTGAGGGCGTCGGCCTTGAGGCGCTCGTATTCCTCGTCGGTCAGGAGCGCGCGCACTTGCTCCCAGGTCGCGCCGCGCACGCGGTCGGGCTGGAGCTCCATCTCCTCGCCGATCTCGAGGCGCCCTTCGGCGCGCAGGAAGCGGCGGCAGCGCTGGCGCACCGCGGCGTTGAAGAAGAACGCCAGGATCGTCGGCGCCGGGCCGTTGATGGTCATCGACACCGAGGTCCGCGGGTCGCAGAGGTCGAAGCCGGCGTAGAGCTGCTCGGCCTCCTCGACGGTGAAAATCGACACCCCGCTCTCGCCGATCTTGCCGTAGACGTCGGGGCGGCGGCCGGGGTCCTCGCCGTAGAGGGTCAGGGAGTCGAAGGCGGTCGACAGGCGCTTCGCGCTCTGGCCGTCGGCGAGGTAGTGGAAGCGCCTGTTGGTGCGCTCCGAGGAGCCCTCGCCCGCGAACATGCGGGTGGGGTCCTCGAGCTGGCGCTTGAAGGGGAAGACGCCCGCCGTGAACGGGAACTCGCCGGGCACGTTCTCGAGCAGGCGCCAGCGCAGCCGGTCCACGGCGCCGCGGTAGCGCGGCCGGGCGACCTTGTGCACGTGAGTGCCCGAGAGCGTCTCGCGGTAGTTGTCCACGCTGACGTCCTGGCCGCGCACCCGGTAGGTGAAGCGGTCGGCCTGGTAGCGCGCCCCCCAGTCGTCCCAGGTCTCGAGGATCTCGCGGCAGCGCGGGTCGAGGCGCTCGAGGAAGCGGTCGTGCTCCGCGGCGAGCGCCTGCCTCGCCTCGGCGCCGGAGCCCCCGGCGTCGAGGATGCGCCGGGCGCCGCGCAGGGCCTCGACCTCGCCCGCCGTCTCGGCCTGCTCCAGGGCCCAGCGCCGGTAGTCGCGGCCGGCGCCGGCGGCCTCGCTCAGGTAGCGCTCGCGGTCGGGCGGGATGATGGCGCGGGCGCTCGTGGTCACGCGCGCGTCGTCCGCCGGGTAGCGGCTCTCCCAGCCGAGGTCGAAGCGCTCGTTGACGCGGGCGACAAGCTGGCCGAAGAGGGCGTTGACGCCGCCGTCGTTGAAGTGGGCGGCGCTGGTGCCGAAGACCGGCAGCTTGGCGAGCGGCTCGCTGAAGAGCTGGCGGTTGCGCTGGAGCTGCTTGCGCACGTCGCGCAGGGCGTCCTCGCTGCCGCGGCGGGTGAACTTGTTGATCGCCACCAGGTCGGCGTAGTCGAGCATGTCGATCTTCTCGAGCTGGCTCGGGGCGCCGTACTCGCTGGTCATCACGTAGAGCGAGAGGTCGCAGATCTCGGCCACCGCGCTGTCGCCCTGGCCGCTGCCGGCGGTCTCGAGGAAGACGAGGTCGAAGCCGTCGCGGACGACGCTCAGCACGTCCGCGATCGACGAGGCCAGCTCGCCCTTGGCGCCGCGGAGGGCGAGCGAGCGCATGTAGACCCGCGGGCTCTTGAGCGAGTTGAAGCGGATGCGGTCGCCCAGGAGCGCGCCGCCGGTCTTGCGGCGGGTCGGGTCGACGCAGATCACGGCCACGCGCCGGTCGGAGGAGTCGGCGAGGAAGCGGCGCACCAGCTCGTCGGTGAGACTCGACTTGCCGGCGCCGCCGGGGCCGGTGATGCCGACCACCGGCGTCGGCCCGCGCTTGCCGGGCCGCGGCTCGGGCCGCCAGCCGTTGCCGCGCACCGCCTCGAGGCCGCCGAGCTCGACGCGCGAGATCACCCGCGCCAGGGGCCCGTAGACGCCGTCCTCCGCCACCTCGAGGGCCGCGACGTCGAAGTCGCAGCCGCGCACCACGACGTCGATCATGCCCATGAGGCCGAGCTGGCGGCCGTCGTCGGGCGAGAAGATGCGGTCGATGCCGGCGTCGTGGAGCTCGTCGATCTCGCGCGGCACGATGGTGCCGCCGCCGCCGCCGTAGACCTTCACGTGCCGGTGGCCGCGCTCGTCGAGACGCCGGCGCAGGTACTTGAAGAACTCGAGGTGGCCGCCCTGGTAGCTGGTCACGGCGACGCCCTGGGCGTCCTCCTGGACCGCCGCCTCGACCACCTCGTCGACGCTGCGGTTGTGGCCGAGGTGGATGACCTCGGCGCCCGCCGCCTGCATCAGGCGGCGCATGATGTTGATCGACGCGTCGTGGCCGTCGAAGAGCGACGTCGCGGTCACGATGCGGACGTGGTTCTCAGGCTTGTAGACGTCGGTCGTCATGTCGTCCCTCGGCCTCCATTCTAGCAGAGCTCTTGCCTCCGGCTCGCCGTCATCGCTAGCGTTGCGCGTCAGACTCCGGATGACGAGGACGTTCCATGCCGACCCCCGAGTGTATTACGCCGACCCCGGACTACCGCCAGACCGTGCGCGAGCTCTCCGACCGCCTCGTAACGGCCCAGCGTCCGATCCGCGTTCTCGACGCCATCAAATGGTCCGCAGCCGTCGAGGAGGCTTTCTTCGCCGCCGGCGCCAGGGAGCAGCCCCGGGTCGACCGCGAGTACTACGCCAGGCAGCCTCTGGGCTTCGATCCCGCGGCCAAGCGGCAGGAGCTCGAGGAGCTCGAGCGCGAGGTCGCCCATCGGCTCGGCCAGTACAACCCGGTGGGACAGATCATGCGCCGGATCTGCCGCGAGTACGCGAGCGTGGTGCGCATGCTTGAGGGGCGCGGCACGCCGGAGTTCTGCCGCCTGTCGCAGGAGCTCTACGGCTCGTCGACCGACGCGCTCCACGCCGGCGACCCCAACCTGGCGGACCTCGGCGTGATGATGGCCGAGGCCCTCGCCAACATCGACCGCGGCCACTACTTCGCGGCCGAGGAGAAGAACCTCACCGGCGAGGAGGCCGTCGCGGTCCTCGGACGCCGGGTGGCCGAGGCCTTCGCCGACGTCGACGCCGGCGTGCGCGTGGTGCTCTCCGACGGCATCGTCGCCGACGCCGCCGCCGGCGCCGACACCATCAAGGTGCGCAAGGAGGCGCGCTTCAACGACCGCGACCTGCGCCTGCTCGAGGTCCACGAGGGCTGGGTTCACCTCGGCACCACCTTGAACGGCGCCAGCCAGCCCTATTGCACCTTCCTCTCCAAGGGTCCGCCGTCGGCCACGGTGACGCAGGAGGGCCTGGCGATCTTCCTCGAGATCATCACCTTCACCTCGCACCCGGGGCGAGTGCGGCGGGTGACCAACCGCATCCGCGCCGTCCACATGGCGGAGGAGGGCGCCAGCTTCCTCGACGTCTACGGCTTCTTCCGCGGCCAGGGCTTCAACGAGCGGGTCAGCTTCGCCGACGCCAGCCGCGTCTTCCGCGGCTCGACGCCCACCGGCGGCGCCTTCACCAAGGACCTCTCGTACAGCAAGGGCTTCCTCTTGATCTACAACTACATCCGCCTGGCGGTGCGCCAGGGCAAGCTCGACCGCATCCCGCTGCTCTTCTGCGGCAAGACCACGCTGGAGGACCTGCGGGTGCTGGCGCAGCTCGTCGAGGAGGGCCTGGTGACGAAGCCGGCGTTCCTGCCGCCGCAACTGCGCGACTTGAACGCGCTGGCGGCGTGGATGTGCTACTCGAACTTCCTCAACCGGCTCAGCCTCGACCGGGTGGCGGCGGACTACGCGGGGATCTTGTAGACGGGAGATCCACGTCCGACAGGTCCGACCTGTCAGACAGGTCCGACCTGTCAGACAGGTCCGACGCCAGCAGCCGGCCTCGCCAGACGGGCGCAAAGGCCAAAACGCCCCTACACCGCGCCTTTCAGTATGATGACGACGCCATGACCCCCGCCGCCCCAGCGACCCGCCCGCGCGGCATCCAGCGTCCCCTGAGCGCGGCGCCGATGATGGACCGGACCGACCGCCATTTCCGCTACTTCCTGCGCCAGATCACCCGCCGCACCCTCCTCTACACCGAGATGGTGACGACGGGCGCGATCCTCGCCGGCGGGCGACGCGACCTCCTCGCCTTCGACGACGCCGAAAAGCCGCTGGCGTTGCAGCTCGGCGGCGACGATTCCGCGCAGCTCGCGGCCTGTGCCCGCATCGCCGAGGACCTGGGCTACGACGAGGTCAACCTGAACGTCGGCTGCCCCAGCGACCGCGTCCAACTGGGACGCTTCGGCGCCTGCCTGATGGCCGTGCCCGAGCGGGTGGCCGCCGCCGTCGACGCCATGCGCGCCGCCGTGGCCCTGCCGGTCACCGTCAAGCACCGCATCGGCGTCGACGACCATGGCCGCTACGAGGACATGGCGGCCTTCGTCGCCGTCGTCGCCGCGGCGGGCTGCGACCGCTTCTGCGTCCACGCGCGCAAGGCCTGGCTCCGGGGGCTTTCGCCCAAGGAGAACCGGGAAGTTCCTCCCCTGCGCTACGACGACGTCTACCGCCTGAAGCGCGAATTCCCTCACCTGCGCGTCGAGGTCAACGGCGGCGTCCGCGGCCTCGACGACGCCCGGCGCCATCTCGAGCGCGTCGACGGCGTCATGATCGGCCGCGCCGCCTACGAGGATCCCTACCTCTTCGCCGCCGCCGACGCCCTCTTCTTCGACGACGACGAGGTGCCGCGGTCGCGGCGCGAGGTGGTCGAGGGGATGATCGGCTACGCGTCGCGCCGGCTCGCCGAGGGCGCGGCGCTGCAGCGGCTCACCCAGCCGCTGCTGGGCCTCTTCGCCGGGCAGCGCGGCACGCGCGCCTGGAAGCGTCAGCTCAGCGAGAACGCCCACCGCCGCGGCGCGGGCGTCGAGGTCCTGCGCGAGGCGCTGCGACGCGTCCCCGCGGAGGTCCTCGACGCCCGGCCCGAGGCCTGCGCCGTCGCCGCCTGATGATCCCGTCGAGCCCGACCGCCAACGCCGACGGCGAGGTCACGCGCCTCGCCGTGCTCTTCGCCGTCCTCTATTTCGTCCAGGGAGTGGGCGAGCCGACGGCCGGCCTCATCGCCCAGCCGGTGCGCTCCATCCTCAAGTCGTGGGGCGAGAGCCCGGCGTCGATCGCCACCTTCGCCGCCCTGATGTCGATCCCCTGGACGCTCAAGCCGCTCTACGGTCTCATCTCGGACTTCATCCCCCTGTGGGGCTCGCGGCGGCGCAGCTACCTGCTGCTGACGAGCCTGCTGGCCATCGGCGGCTTCTTCACGCTCTACGCCTTCCGGCCCGCGCCCGGCAACTACGCCTTCTTCCTCGTCCTGCTGGTCGCGCCCACCGTGGCCATCGCCTGCGGCGACGTGCTCGTCGACGCGCTGATGGTCGAGAAGGGTCAGCCCCGCGGCGCCACCGGGTTCTTCCAGTCCGTGCAGTGGACGGCCTCTTACGTGGCGACGCTGTTGACCGGCGTGGTCGGCGGCTACCTCAGCCAGCAGGGCCACGAGGCCTACGGGTTCCTGCTCTGCGGCGGCCTCGCGGTGGTGACGTTCGCCCTCGCCTGGCTGTGGGTCAAGGAGGAGCCGCGACCGGCCGGCGAGAGCTTCCGCCAGACGCTGGCGGCGCTGGGACAGGCGGCGCGCTCGCCGACGCTCCTGGGCGTCGCCGCCTTCCTCTTCGTGTGGAACCTCGATCCGCTGTCGAACACCGTCGTCTACCTCCACATCACCGAGCAGATGGGCTGGAGCGAGCAGTTCTACGGCACCACGCTGTCGCTGCTCGGTCTCGGCTGCATCGTCGGCAGCGTGAGCTACGGCATTTATTGCCGTCACGTGTCGGTGCCGGTGCTCGCCCACGGCGCCGTGCTGCTCGGCGTGATGAGCCAGGCCGCTTACTGGACGATGGACGACCGCGGCGACGCCGTCGCCGTCCACCTGGTGGTGGGCTTCACGTGGATGACCGCGAGCATGGTGCAGCTCGACCTGGCGGCCCGCGTCTGCCCGCCGCACGCCGCGGCCACCGTCTTCGCGGTGCTCATGGCGCTCTCCAACCTGGCGAGCTCGCTCGGCGAGTGGCTGGGCGGCACCTGGTACGAGTCGCTGCTGCGCGAGGCCGGCGGCGCGCACGCGTTCGCCGTCATCGTGGGACTCGGCGTGGCGTGCAAGGCGAGCTGCTGGCTGCTCTTCGTGCTCCAACCGTCGCGGTGGAACATGCGCTGACGGCGATCCTACGTCAGAAGATGAAATAGATGAACGGATTGAAGCCCTGAGTCTCCATCATCACCAGCGCCAGCGCCAGGACGCCGAGGCAGACGAGGGCCTTCGTCCAGGTCAGCCGCCGAGTCCAGTCCCAGGTCTGCGGCATCGTCCACGTCACCGCCGCGGCGGCCACGAACGTCCCCAGGTAGTAGGGACGGTAGAGGAGCTCGCCCACCAGCCCCGCCGCCGGCCCGGCGCCCACGCCCACCATGTGGCCGAGGTAGCGCACCGCGTCCGACAGGTCCGCGGCCCGGAAGAAGACCCAGGAGACGAGGACGAGCAGGAACGTCCACGCGATCCGCACCGGTTTCGGGAAGCCGGCATAGGCGTCCTCCTTGCCGCGCGAGCGTTCGAGGGCGAGGATCACGCCGTGGAAGCCGCCCCAGACGAGGAAGTTCCACGCCGCGCCGTGCCACAAGCCGCCGAGCAGCATCACCGTCATCAGGTTGACGTAGGTGCGCGTCCTGCCTTTCCGGTTGCCGCCGAGCGGGACGTAAAGGTAATCGCGCAGCCAGCGCGACAGCGACATGTGCCAGCGGCGCCAGAACTCGCTGATCGACTGCGCGGTATACGGCGAGTCGAAGTTCTTGGGCAGGGCGAAGCCGAGGACCAGGGCGAGGCCGATCGCCATGTCCGAGTAGCCGCTGAAGTCGAAGTAGATCTGGAAGGCGTAGGCGGCGACGCCGTACCAGGCGTCGAGGGCGTGGACGGAGCCGGCGTCGAAGCACCAGTCGGCGATCTTGCCGCAGGGGTTGGCGAGCAGGATCTTCTTGCCCATGCCCATGGCGAAGAAGGCGACGCCGCGCGCCGCCTTCTCCCAGGTGTGGCGGCGCTCGACGAGCTGATCGGCGACCTCGTTGAAACGGATGATCGGTCCCGCCACGAGCTGGGGGAACATCGCCACGTAGCAGGCGAAGTCGATCGGGTTGCGCAGCGCCGCCGTGCGTCCGCGGTAGACGTCGATCGTATAGCTCATCGACTGGAAGGTGTAGAAGCTGATCCCCAGCGGCAAGGTGACGCGGATCGCCGTGTCGAGCGCCAGGCTCTGCCAGCCGAGCCAGTCGACGAGGGCGTCGTAGCTGTCGACGCCGAAGTTGAAGTACTTGAAGAAGCCCAAGAGCGACAGGTTGGTCACGATCGAGGCGACGAGCGCCGTCCTCTGGCCGCGCGTCCGCGTCTCGCCCGCGGTGTCGTGACGGGCGATGGCGAGGCCGCAGACGTAGTCGATCGCGGTGGAGTAGAGCATCAGGAAGACGAAGGCTGGGTGGGCCCAGCCGTAGAAGACGTAGGAGAGGAGCGTCAGGCCGAGGTTCCTGGCCCGCCGGGGCAGGGCGAAGTAGACCGCGAGGGCCAGCGGCAGGAAGTAGAAGCAGAAGAGGTGGGAGCTGAAGACCATCCGTGCGGCTCATCTTACGCGGGCCGTCTCACCAGAGGGCCCACCAGTTGGCGAGACGCTTGCGGCAGCCCATGTACTGGCGCTGATAGAGCGAGGCCCGCGTCGCCACGCTGCGGGCGCCGGCGAGCAGCGAGGGCTCGCCGCGGTAGTCGCCGCGCGCGTAGCCGCGCGGTCCTTCGTGGTAGGCGAGATAGAGGCGGAAGGCGTCGTGCTTGGCGACGCCCGTGGCGCGGTGGATGTGATCGCCGTACCAGCCCAGGAAGTGGGCCACGTCGGCGAAGTCGTCGCGCTCGGCGCGTCGGCGGCCGGTGCTCTCCTGGAAGTCGCGCCACGTGGGCTCCACCACCTGAGCGTAGCCGTAGGCCGAGGACGGCCGCGGGCCGGGGAAGATCCACAGGATCTTCCGGCGCGGCGGCCGCACCTTCCGGCGAAAGCCGGACTCCTGGTAGATGACCGCCATCTGGATGGCCTCGGGCACGCCCCAATCCTTGAACGAACGGCGCGTGGCGCGGTACCAGGAGCGCTTCTCGTCGAAGACGGCGCAGAGGTCGTGGGGGTTCTTCGGCGGGCCCCCGCAGGAAGCGGCGAGGGCGAGGACGGGGATCGTCAGGACGAAGCCCGCGGCCAGCCACTTCTTGGCGGGCAGCCGGCGCAGCCGTCGTTTCCAGCGATGACGCATCGATCCGATCTTA
>DASWIG010000191.1:0-10257 GCA_036397835.1 Thermoanaerobaculia bacterium | reverse complement strand
CCCGGGGGTTGACCCGCGAGCTCGAGCGCGGTCCGGGCGGCAACGTCCGCGTATACCGGCTGTGCGCGTCGTGCCTGGAGGTGTCCTTCGGGCTCGGTGAGGTCGCGGCCGGATCGGGGGCCGAGCCGTGGATCGTGGTATTGCCCGCCGTCGGCAGGCCCGCCTCGGGGCGGGGGCCGGGCGGGCCTACGGAGGTTCCGGCAGTTCCGGCGCTCGCTCGACCTCGGGAACCGGCCGTTTCTCAGGAGCCATGTTGAGGGCGGCGTAGAGCTCCTTTGGTGACCGTCGCCCTCTCGCCTTCTCGTAGTCGTACTCCATGAAAACGACTTCGATGATATCCTTGTGCGTGAGCTGTGCCGCAAGCAAGGGCATGAGGTTGACCGGGAGATCGCTGTAGATGCGAACTTCTTCCGTGCCGTGTTCATTCCGCAAGCGACGTACCAACTTTAGCACATCCGCCACCAACTGCCGTGCGTCGGCCGCTTGGAGGGTGCTTGGAGGTTGCAGCCAGACACAGGGCGGCGCCTCGGCTCCCTCGGCCTGCACGTGCTGAACAGCCTCTCTCAGGTAGTGCGGCGCCGAGGCCCGGAACAGGAGCAGGGCGACCACGGGCGCGTCTTCCCCTGGCTGCAACTCGCGTGGGGCATTCTTGAGCACAGCAAGGCTGGACGGTTTCGGGTTCCCATCGCCGAGGAGGGCGGCTTCCAGCCAGTTGTGACTGTTGTTCAGGATGGGAGCGACATTATCGGAATGGCTGTGGTGGCAGGAGAGCTTGACGCCCGTATTGCGATCGAATATGCGGCCCAGCAGGTAGAACAACCCGGTCTGCCCGTCGCCGGCTATCCGTACCATCCGACCGCTCCGCAGGTTGCCGAGCGCAGTATGGAGCGAACCCCGCACGTCTTGGCTGAACCCTTCCCACTCCTCACCTCTCAGCACCTGTTTGTCATCACGGTCGAGCTGATCTGGTCGGAATACCAGGGCTGGGATGTCCGCGCTGGAAAGGTTGCCAGGAACCGGCGGATCGCCCACGCGTCGACCTACTCCACGCTGGTCCACCACGACGCCGACCTCGGGGGCCCGCGAGAAGCCGAGCAGCTCGTAAACTCTCTCGGCGATCCTGCTGGCTATGTTGGCGATGTCGTCAGGGTCGGACTCGGCGTTCGCGGAGATATAGAATCTCTGCACACCGTCGCCGTCCAAGTCAAGCCAGTCCAGCTTAAGCAAGCGGCTCGAGAGTACCAGAGTCAGAGGATCTCCCAAGAAAACCGGAATGATCCACTTTTCGTCGTCGGACTGGCCACTCTCAGCCTGCAATGCCTGGGTCAACTCGTTGTCGCACCAATTAGAATTTAGCGATTCTTTCGAAAAGAATACCGCGATCGCGGTCTGATTCTCGATCGCCTTTTTGATGGTGGTCCGGAGGACCTGACCCGCACGGAGCTGGTCGACGTCCTCCCAGACCACTATGCCCTTCCGGACCAACCGATCGGCGACCTTCCTGACAAAGGGCTTGTCCTCATGGGCATGAGAGAGGAACACGGAAGCGTATCGCATCTTCGCCCCCTCAAGCCGGAATGCGCATGGCCGCGATCCGCCGCCGCCGACCGATCGTGTCCAACCGCACCTCGTAGGTACGGACTTTTTTCTTCTTGAGGCGTTGCACCTCGTCGGGCGCGAGAGATCCGATCAGGATCCGGGCCTCGTCCCGGGTCGCCGTGGCCGATGCCCCTCCCACCGTAGTGGACAGCTCGCCTGAACCGGGCAAGTAGCTCACCGGTGCGCGCACCCAGCCCTCGGGCCTCTCTGGCCCGAGAACCGCGACCTTGCCGACGCGACGGGCGCCACGCCAGGTGCCTGCCCCGCGCGGTCGGAGAGCGAGGCCATCCTTCTTGGCCAGGGTAAACTCGTTCCGCTTCTCGGGGTCATGGATGCGCATGTGGCGGAGGTCGGTGTCGTCTTCTGCCGGGCAGGCCATGGCAAGAAGCTCGTGAAGCTGGCGAGACCCAGCCCATCCTCCAGGTCGAGCTGCAAGCTGCTCCTCCATGAAAGAAGTGAATGCCTTGCGCGCGGCATCAAGGTCATCGTCTGTCAGCGGCTTGCCATCGACGGCGACCAGATCGTGGCGGTCGATTTGCAACGTTACGCTGCCATACCCCAGTGACTTCGCCATGCCGAAGCCATGCCGGGCGGCCTGATTCCCACCGAAGTCGAGCGCCCACAGCAGAGCGCCCAGCTCTTCCCGTCGCAGGTTGTGCACCCGGACAGGCATCTTGAAGTAAGCCCTTTCAGCCAACGCGAGAGGCTTGAACGGGGTAGAAACCTTCTCGTTCTCGCTGCGGCTGCCGTCGGCACGGGTGGGCGGTTCGGGGCTAGAGATCCCGGAACGTTGCACATAGCGCTTCCAGCCCCGAGGACGGACGCCCGGGTCCATGTAGGTGCGGTAGCGCGGCCGGCCCTTAGGGTCTGTCGCTGGCGGTGCGCCCGGTTCATCCCCCTGTTCGACATAGCTTGGATAGTAGCTGGCCTTGGGCGTGCCGAGCACGCACTGCACGTCGTCCAGGACCTCCGCCGAGCCCCCCTCCAGGCGGCCAAGCCCAATGCTCACTCGGCCTTTGAGACCGCCGTGCAGGCCGCGTCTCGGGACCCCCTCCAGCGGTACATGTCCGAAGATGGCCTTGGCCATGTCCAGCTCGCCATCGACAGGCTCCCCCTGAACCTCCCGCACGGCATCCAGCGTGGAATGCTCGTAGGCGAGGCGGAACATCATTGCCAGGCCGAACGCGTGCACGCCTCCCCGATCGTCGAGGAGGAAGAACACGGGTACCTCGCCACCCTGGTCGAAAGCGTTCTTCTTCCAGTAGCCCCATTCCTCGTTGGGAGCGACCGCGATGCGGTGCTGTTCTCCGGCCCGGGAGTGGACGAACTCGAAGGCGCGGAAGACCTCGGGGGGCACAGGCAGACGGCGATCCGGAATCGGTGAATGGAAAACGAAGTCGTGCTGTTTGGGGTTGCCGCCGCCCGGCCGCTTGTTGTCTGCAGGCCACTTGTTGGGCTGGCCAGTGAACACCAGTGTCCCCGTTGTGCTCCCGCCCATGCCGATGACCCTGCCGAAGCTGCCCAGGCGGGGTGCCCGGCGCGGCGGGTTGCTCAAGAGCAGTGTTTCCACATGAACCTGGACTTCGCGGCTGGCTTCGCCCCAGGCTTCGTACTTTTTGGGCGACGACTGCTTGGGGCGTCCCGGGTGATAGCCCGACTCGTTGTCAGGGCCTTGGGCGGTCGGCACGCCCCGATCCCGCGCGAGCTCCAACAGGAGCTTGTAGTGAATCTTGGCAAAAGAGCACGGCGTGATGTAAGCGGGAAACTCGGTCTGATCCCGACTATCGCTACAGCGCAGCCAGCCCGCGCTGACCAGAGGCATGGGCTGCTTGCTCCCGTTCGGGGCCGTGGCGATGTCCGCCATGTGGCGCCCGTACAGTTCGGGGTTTTGCAGATCGCGCACGCCGTAGGTGTGGTCGTTGACCCGTTCCATCCGCGAGAAGGTGGCGATCTCCACCACCGCGCGGAGCATCCCCCGGATGGACGATCCGGGGATCGCCGGCTTGCCGTCCGGCGTCCGGAAGAACTCGCCGTCCGGCCCGCGCACGAACAGGGGGCCCTGTGACAGCAGCCGCAGCTCGAGGCGGCCGCATACTCCGTCCTCGAACGGGCAGTCCTGCTGCACCTGCTCGGCCCACGGCACCTGCACCACCTGGTCCGAAAGCGGGACGAAGTTGTACGGTGCGCGGACCTTGTCCAGTTTCGGCCGTTGCGGCCCGGGCCCGCTCCCCCGGCGGTCGTTCATGGCCCGCCCTCCTCGGTCCATCCGCGAAAGGCAGCCACCCACGGACGCCATGGCCGGCCCAACTCGTCGTCCGAGCGACGCCAGTAGATCCGGTAACGGAGGCTCCGGCCAGGCTCCGTGCTCAAATAGTTCTGATCGAAATAGAGAGTGTCCACGGCGTCGTCTTCCGTTTCTTCGCGGATCCGCGCCAGCCTCCAACCGTCCTCGCCGAGGCGAACGACGATGGACTCGCCGTCAACGAACAGCTCAGCGGACAGAGGACGTTGCCGTTCTTCTCTTTCGGGTGCCCTACTGTGGCCCCGCACGTCGTAGACGCCGTCTGGGTAACATACCCAGCCTTCTGCCCGGTCGTCGTCCAGCAGGCGTTCGATTTCATCGAGCGCCGACACGGACCGCGAAAGGACGCGCACCCGCGCCGGCTCAGGCGTATCATGACCGGTCAACAGCTCCTTCACCACGTCCGGCACCGTCATTGCGCACCTCCCCACTCACGGTTCCACCTCACCTCGCCACGGAAGTAGCCGTGGCCCCGACTGGCGGCGGCACCCAGGGCCAGCCGACCTTGGGCCAGGTCGTCCACGGCCCGCCGGAGAGCTTGACGCGCGGTAGCGTCGAGATCGTCGGGGCGGTCCACCCAGAGGTCGAATTCGACCGTCGCCACGCGCCCGCCGGTTTCTTCCCGCCACGCGACCCCTTCGCCGAAGAGCATGCCGTCCATCGGGCCGCCCGTGAAACGGTCCAGGCTGACGTGTTGGAGCACGGCCGCTCGGGGAGGGGCCAGCCGCACGTCCGGGAGGTACACGCGGCCGGGGGTGCCTTCTCCGTCGTCCTTGGCGGTGCCGAACAGCGCCTCTACCGCGCGTCTCCCGGCGTCGGAAGCAGGGCCTGGGTTGTCCAGGTCGACCTCTTCAGACTTCCGGTCCCCGATCCACTGCTTCTCGATCGCGCGGGCATGGAAAGCCACTCGGTGCCGGAGAGCGCCCTTGATGCCGGTTGCGGTCAGAACGACCTGCGGGCGTTCGAGCACTTGTCCTCCTTGGTCGGTCCACGTGATGGCCCGTTCAGTGTAGGGAGCCACGTCCACGTGCTCCAGGTCGCCTCGCGCCACGCCGGCGGCCTCGCCCCAGGCGGCCACGTCCCCTCCGCCCACGAGAAAGAAGTCTTCGGGCTCCAGGACGATTCGGGCGGCGGCGGCCGCATCGTAGAGCTTGTCGACGTCCTTCTGTTCCATGCGCTCGAGGACTCCCGCTGGGTCGCCGGCCGCGATGTCGCACGGCAACGCGGCCCACGGCTCACGATCTCGCGCGAGGTCGAATCGGCGGCGAAGCACCCGCACCAGCTTGAAATCGCCCAGTCCCCGGCGCGTACGCCCACCAAGACGCAAGAGGGGACGAGAGAGGCACCCGAGCACCTTGTCGAGGGAGAAGCGCTCGGCGAGATCAGCCGCCAGGGCATCTACGACCAGCTCGAAAGTGAACCGTGCTCCGGCCGGCACAAGCAGCTCGTCGAACTTGCCGCGCCCGGCCACGACGCCTTTCGCACCGATGCGAACGTGGTCGCGGAGGACGCCGGCGCGGAGCGCCGCGATCACCGGATCGGAGCTCAGCTCCGCTGCGCGCTCACGCCCGGCGCGGAACGCAACGGGCCGGTCGTGCTGGTCGTGTATCTGCGCCCAGCTCGTCCACAGCCGCGCCGATTGTCCCCGCGGCTCACCCGTCTGAGGGTCGCGATCCTGGTAGCCGAAGACCCGGCGGATCCCGCCGTCGTGGTCCGGGTCGCCCTGCGCGAGTGCATGGCGCAGCACGCCGGCAATGGAAGTTCCCGGAATCGCCGGCAGTCCGTTGGCGTCGGTGACGCAAACGCTGTCGACCAGGTCGTCTCCTCCCCCGGTGCCCACGGTGACGGGGCTGGTGAACTCGATCGTCACCCGGGCGAGCTCGAAGACCGAGGGAAGGAGGGGCGCCGTGCTCATCGGGTGGACTCCCGGCCAGATCGTGCCTGGCGATCGGCGAGCTGGCGCACGGCATCGACGAGGACAGCGTCTTCGTGCTCTTCGTTGGCGATGAGGTCTTCCAGCTCCTGCGACAAAGACACGTTGCGACCTCGCCGCTTTTTACCCCAGCGGACCTCCGTTTTTCCGACGCCGGTGCGGGTGAACCCCGTCTCCTTGTGGAAGAGAGCGTCCAACAGCTCTTTTTTCGTGGTGCAGCCGGCCGCCGCACGAGCCAGCCCTCGCCACTGCGAGGGAGCTATGGCCGGCCACGCTCGGAGGTGCCTGGCCCAGGAGTCGGCCACCTGGAAGGCGCGCTCGCGGGCGACACGCTGGTTCTTTGCGGCGGCCAGCCACTGCCCCAGCTCGTCGTCGGGTACCTCTGAGCGTCTGGGGGGCGAGGAGTAGCATCGCTCAGCGCCGACGTCCGGCAAGCTCTCAGCGGCGAGCAGCGGCGGGTCGAGCACGAGCCGGCCGAGACCGTCCTGACGATAGTCGCCAACGCCCTGGTCGAGGATCTGGCGCAGCCGGTCCACATCGGCCTCGCCGGGCGGTCCGTCCCAGGCGAACGTGAGGACGCTGCCAGCGGCGATGACCTGGCGCTCCAGGTCGAAGCGCCGGCGCTTGCCGTTGTACGGCGACCACGTCCGGACACGCAGAAAGCTCCGCTCCGGGAGCCACCGGTAGCTGAGGGGCAGGCCCAGGGCGAACGGGGTCGGTATTTGCGTCGGCGCCAGGGTCTCCGGTGACCTGAGAGCGACGTCGCTCTGGGCGAGCAGCACCACCGTCTCGCTGCTGGGCGTTCCGTGGACCAGGAGGTCGTTCGCATTGCTCTCGCCGTCGACGATACGT
This sequence comes from Thermoanaerobaculia bacterium, assembly GCA_036397835.1. Taxonomy (GTDB): domain Bacteria; phylum Acidobacteriota; class Thermoanaerobaculia; order Multivoradales; family J023; genus DASWIG01. Next base: position 3,571 of record DASWIG010000191.1, on the reverse strand, counting down.
ACACGGGCACTTCCGAGCTCGGCGGAGCGGGACCGTCCGAGGCGGATCACAGCGTCTCCGAAAGCTCGCTCGATGAAGTCGGCGGCCAAACCCAGTCCATCGTCCAGGTTTATGCGGGATTCGAAGGTCGTTCCCTCGGCCAAGGCGTCGAAGTGGAACAGCAGGCCTTTGCGTGCCCGCCCGCCTTCTCCGATCGCGGTGCGCATGGAAGCGAGGTGGGGAGGCCGTACGATCTGGAGACCGGTACCGACGAAGCCCTCGCGGACTTGCGCGTAGGCGACGCCAGGATCGCGGCCGCCGCGGGCGTGGTTGCGAACCGCGCCGGACAGGAAGACTCCGCCGCCTTCCTTCTCGAAGACCTCTTCGCCCTTCGCGACGTGAAGAGACAAGGGGACCGGCGCGGCGGGCCGACCCGCTTCGTCGAGCGGGAGCCCGTTGCCGAAACGCACCCGGCCCGAGTGGAAGAGGTCCCAGGCGAGGTGGGACGCCTCGGCTCGGGAGTAGCCCCCGTTCGCCGCAAGCGCCCCAAGAAGGGCGCTGCCGGGGATGAAGTCCAATGAGCGCGGCGAGCCCAGCGTAGCGCCGGTCTCCGGAAAGGCCGCGTCGGCAAGCAGCTCGATTCGAACGCAGAGCGATTTCATTCAGACTCCAACTTGAAGCTCGCGCGACCGAGGCCGCGGTTGCGGCCGGAGCCCAGCGCCCGAATCAAGGGTAGAGCCGCTGCGAGCGCCCTCGGCCAGCGCTCGTCGGCTGGGCCTTCTATGAGAGCGTTCAGTACCATCGGCAGGGCGACCTCGACTTCTCGGAGGGATTGATCCGTGGCGACACCGTGCCTGTCGACCCGCGTACTTGCCAACGAGCGAAAGAGCAGGTCCTTGTCGGCCGAGACTTCGGCCCACTCCTCCCATCGGCGAACGAAGTCACCTTGTCCGATGCGAGCGCTCGTGAAGCGAAGCTGGCCTTCGCCCTCCTGGAAGCGGTACTCTGCTCTCTCCATCTCCCGGACGCGCTCCTCCGCGTCCCCTTCGCTGAGCCTCGGAAGGGGCTTCCCGAACCAACGGACGATGGCCTGCCGATCGATATCCCTCTCCAACCACTCGAGGGCCAGGGCCTGCTCGACGGCCGCGCGGACCAGGCCTTTGACGGTTCGACCTGGGAGGAAGGGGAGGCCGTTCGGCGTGCGGGCCACTCGGGCATCGCTTCCGGGACCTTCCCCGCGCCCGGTTCCGGCGTGCCAGTAGGTGTGGACGTGGATGGCAAGCGTACGAGAAATGCGGTCACTCATCGGTCACCTGATCCGGTCCTGCGCGGAACGTCAGAGGAGTACCGACCATTCCCCAGGTGATGGCATCGTGGATTGGCGTCGCCGGGTGGGCGTCCATCGACTGTCCTTTGCCCCAACCGCTCTCGGGGTCGGCCTCCAACTCCCGGAGAGCCTTCTGGAAGGCGTCCCAACGGCAAGAGTCGCGCCCGCACGTGACCTCCTTCAATCGCTGCCAGCGTAGGCCGGAGCGACCGGGGTCCGACCGAGCAACGCGCAACCACTCCCGGAGTGGCCCGGAAGGCAGGGCCTTTGCGGTGGCAGCGAGGCAGCCGAGCCTTCCGACCGAGCGTTCCCCACGCAGCCGATAGGGGCCGTAGACCAGCCCACCCGGCCGCAGTTTGACGTCTCCTGGCGGCACGGCCGCCAGCTCCTGGCCGCTGATGTCCGCCCAGGCGGCGAACCCGGACGTCGTCACCCGGTGGAAGAGTACGGACGAAGGCGTTTCGCCGTTCCCCCCCAGCCCACGAAGGCACTGCTTCGCAAAGCGGCAGAGCTCGTCCGCGAGGGCAAGGCCCAGTGAGAAGGGCGCACGCGGCTTGATGAACGCAATGCCGGCGGTCGCGTGGAGAACCCGGCCTCCGAAGACGGCCTGACGGCCTCGCTCTTCGAGGACCTCCAGGAACCGGGTCGCGAAGGGGATGGCGTCTTCGGCCAAGGTGATGATCGTGCAATCGTCCCCGCCGAGCACGATCGGTCGCATCGGGATCGGAGCGTCAACCCGCACTGGCAGGTTCCGGAGCCGCCGAGCCTCGCGGCGCCGCTCGTCCTCTTGATGCACGAGCGCCGTGGCCTTCTGGGCTGCGTCTTCGACGGCCCTGGCAAGGGCCTCCGCAAAACCGCCATACCCGGCGAAAGGGAGTGACAGGACGCGCATTCCCATGTCGTTGCCGTCGATGTGAATCACGGCCACGTAGGAGTCCCCGAAGTCCTCGTGACGCGAGACGAGCGGTCGGCCGCCGGTGTCGAGTCCTTCCAGGAACCTGCTGCCGAGGGCATCGTCGGCCAGGCCAACCTGCCCTGATTCCTGCAAGCTCTTGAGCGCGGAGACCTTGCGATCCGTCGCCACGTCCCGCACGTCTCTTTTGCCCCTGCGCGTCCCACGTGCAACCGCTGGCCGTCCGGAGCGACCCGACCGGTGCACGAGGGGTCCGCCTTCAGGAAGATCCGTGTAGTGGCGCTGATACGCCGCGTCGAGCAGCGCTCGTAGCGCCGGCAGAGGGTGGTCGTGTGCGGCCAGGTCCACGGCAGCCTGGACCATTGGAAGGCCCGGCGCGACGCGCGCCGCGATCATCGGCCACCACTCGGCAAAGCGCTGAACGCCGGCGCCGGAGAACTCGATGGTGGCGGATCCGGCAGCGTCTGCGATGATCGAGCCGCCGGCCCAGTGGGCCAGCTTGCTCGCCTGGTCTTTGAGCGCCTCTACGAGAGCGCTGGCCCCTGCTACTTCTTCGAGTCGCTCCGTGGCCGTCACGTAACGCTGGATGCCGCGGGCTTCATAGCGGTAAAGCCAGCCTGGTCTTCCGTTTGCCATCTCGGTGGGTCTTCCTCCGTGCATGGGGCGTACAGCAGGCGCCAGAAGCGAGGCCCCTCGATCTTAAAACGCGAGAAACGAGTGGGAAAGGGATCAACCGCCGTCGGCGGTCGGCGAGGTGATTCGGGCGCTTACGGCAGCTCTTCCCGCGGCGCGTGGGTTCGAGTGGTTCGTGAGCAACGCGCAGCTCGCGGAGGGAGACCGCAAGACGCTTCGACCGATCCGGCAAAGCGGCTGGCCACGGCTGCCGCGGCTGCCGCGCCGGGAGAATCGATGAGCGGCGTCGAGAAGCGAGATCTCGTCTTCTTTCTCGGCGGCCACGACCTCGAGATGGCGACGGTGCGGGAGCTGCTGGAGCGTCACGCCCCTGGCCGCTTCCACGACCGCGGACTGCGCTGGGGAGCCAAGACGTCGGCTTACCGAGCGGAGATCGAGGCCTGCCTCGAGCGCGGGCAGACGCCGGTCGTCATCGAGCTCGAGGACGACCTGGGCCTCGACCGCGATCGGGTGATCAAGGTCGATCACCACGGCGAGGAGGCGGGGGCGGCGGCGGCGACCGCGCTCGAGCAGGTCTTCGCGCTCCTCGGTCTTGCTCAGGGGCAATGGAACCGTTGGCTCGAGCTGGTGGCGGCAAATGACCGGGCCTATCTCCGCGGACTCGGGGAAATAGGCGCCAGCGCGGAGGAGGTGCGGCGTGTCCGCGAAGCCGATCGGGC
>DASWIG010000190.1:0-19193 GCA_036397835.1 Thermoanaerobaculia bacterium | reverse complement strand
CACCGGCTTGGTGTCGGCGGCGAGGTAGATGGCGCCGATCGCGGCCGCGGCGCCTATCAGCAGGTTGCGGTTTCGGTCTCTCATGGTGCCGTCCCTCTTGCTGCCAGTTCGGGTCGCTATGAACTGGTCAACCGGTCAATTCGTCGTCGAAGGGTGTATACGGGGTCCTTTCGCCGCGGGTTTCATGGAGACGAAGGGGATCAGGCGCCGCCGTTGCGGCAGCGCACGCCGTCGAGGAAGAGGCTGACCATGTCGCGCAGGTACATGTCGTCGAGCGCCTCGGGCTCGACGTCGGAGTCGATGAGCGACAGGGTCTCGGCCCGGGTCTGGAACCAGGCCATGGGGAGGGCGATCAGGGTCTTGATGATGAAGAAGGGCTCGAGGTCGGCGCGGATCTCGCCGGCGTCCTGGGCCTCGCGGATCTTCCCGATGCCGAGCTCGAAGAGCTCCTTCTCGCCGGCGGTGGCCCAGTTCTCCTCCTCGAGCGTCGCCCACGACCACCAGCGCACGCAGCGCGGGTGCTGCTGGAGGAAGCGGAAGTAGGCCACCACGGACTCGCCCAGAAGCTCCGCGGTCGACGCCGACTCGGAGATCATGCGCTTCTGGATCTTGAAGTACTCCTCGAAGTGACGCTCCTGGACGGCCTGCCAGAGCTCCTCCTTGGAGCCGAAGTGGTGGTGGATGAGGCTCTTGGTGACCTCGGCGGCCTTGGCGATCTGGCTCAGGCTGGTGGCCGACTGCCCGTGGCAGACGAAGAGGTCCTCGGCGGCGTCGAGGATGGCCTTGCGCGTCGCGTCGGGATCGCGCTTGCGCCGCGGGTCCTGCTGCTCGTCCTGTTCCTGCCGCCGGGGCCGGACCTCGCCGAGGTAGATGGGCATGGGCTCTCCAGGTCGACCGTCGGGCTGTTAATTGGCCGACCGGCCAATAGCGTAGCGTGAGGCGTCGCGGTCGTCAAGCGTCGTGGAACCCGGATCCACTCGCGGTATGCTGATGTCTCGACATCAGATGGACGAGCACCTATGATGCTTACATGAGGACGACCCTGACTCTCGATGACGACTTGGCCAGCCTTCTCAAGGCACGGGCGCGCCAGTTCGGGATAACCTTCAAGGACATGGTGAATCTCCACACCACCACCGGCTCGCACGGCAGTGTCGAGGGCCCTCTCCGCTTCGTCGAAGCGGCCGTCGTCGAGGGCGAGCCTTGCCCGTTCCAGGTACAGGGAGGAGCGAGTCTGCGGAAAGAGGCCCGAAAGCTCCAGGGCCTCGGCCAAGGCGTCCGCGGCCGCTCGCGGCTCGCCCTGGAGCCGGCTCACCCTGGCGGTGAAGAGCGGACGCTTTCCTGAGACGGCTTGGCGTCGAGTCGAAAGCTCTCGAACGCCCGGAACGCGCGCAGGAACGTCTCCTGCGCCAAGTCCTCGCGTTCCTCGGCGGAGCAGCCTCGGCGGCGAGACCCTCGGGCTGACGCCCGCCGAGCGCTGGCTGCTGGCTCACGGCGTGGCGCCGCGTGTGGGCGCATCCCGGCGTCGTCGAGCGGTCGACGCCTGAGGAGTGGCCGTGGGTCCGGCGTCGGCTGGTTTCGGTGGGCCGTTCCTTGCGGCCGGGCTGACGGCGCTCGCCAGCACCTTGGCCAGCTCGTCGACGCCGCGCCGCAGCTCGCGCGGCCCAACCGCCGCGAATCCGAGCAGCAGCCCCTCCCGAGCCAGCGGCCGCCGCGCGTAGCGGCTCAGCTCGAGGACCTCGACGGCGCGCTCGCGGGCCGCGGCCGCCACGTCCGCGCCGACGAGGCCGTGCGCCAGCCAGCCCGCGATCTGGAGACCCGCGTCGACCCGCGGGACCTCGAGCCACGGACCGAGGCGCTCCTCGGCGCTCTCGACGAGGACCGTGAGGCGCTCCGAGTAGGCCTGACGCATGCGCCGCAGGTGACGGCCGAAATGTCCGGCGGCGATGAAGTCGGTGAGGATCGCCTGCTCGATCAGCGGAGCATGGCGGTCGGTGATCGACGGCAGGGCGGAGAAGCGGTCCACGAGGTCCTCGGGAACGACCAGGTAGCCCAAGCGCAGCGACGGGAAGAGCACCTTGCTGAAGCTGCCCGCGAAGAGCACCCGACCATCGCGGTCGAGCCCCTGGAGCGCCGGGATCGGACGCCCCGAGTAGCGGAACTCGCTGTCGTAGTCGTCCTCGAGGATCAGGGTGCCCGCGGCGCCGGCGTGGCGCAGCAGCTCGAGTCGCCGGCCCAGGCTGGTGGCGACGCCGAGCGGGAACTGGTGGGCCGGCGTCGCGTAGAGCAGCCGCACGCCCCGGAGGATCCGCTCGTCGACGACGGGACCCTCGTCGTCGAGGGCGACCGGCGGCGAGCAGCCGGTCCGGGAGCAGGCGGGAGACGAAGGTGCCCGCTCCCACCCGCGACTCGACGTAGCCCTCCGAGCGCAGCTCGTCGAAGGCCTGGACGACCACGCCGCGCGAGACGCCGTGCTGCGCCGCGAGGTCGCGGGTGGCGGGAAGGCGCGTGCCCGGGCCGAGGCGGCCGTCGAGGATCGCTTCACGCAGCGCGTCGTAGAGCCAGCGGACGCGGGGCGTCCGCGGCGGGCGCGGCGGCAGCATCAGCGGCAGTGACGACGTCTCCTTCGCCATGGAATTGGTCCAAGAGTAACGCGCAAAACGGACCTTTTTCATCGATCCGATCGCCGCTAGCGTGAACGGCGAAAGGAGCCGACGATGACGATGACCGCGACCGACCCGACCATGGCGATCGACCCGACCATGGCGATCCCCACGACGTCCTCCGCGCTGCTGGACCGGATCCGCGAGCTCGAGCTCGCCTCCCGCTCCCTCGATCCGGACGAGGCGGAGCGGCCCTTCGCGGCGGCGCTCGCCGAGAAGCTGCTGCTGGCGCGCTACTTCCACGCGCGCTGCCGCGCCCTGGGCTTCGAGGTCGGACCGCCGCCGGAGCTCTCGATCGTCACTTTCCGCTGGGCGCCGCCGGGGGCCGGCGCGGCGGCCGTCGACGCGATGAACCGGGCGATCCTCGACGGCGTGCGGCGCGACGGCCGCGTCTTCCTCTCGTCGACGACGCTCGACGGCCGCTTCGTCCTGCGGCTCGCGGTGCTGCCGTTCCGCACGCATCTGCGCACCGTCGACGACGCGCTCGAGGTCCTGGGCGAGCAGATCCGAGCGCAGCCGTCGCACTAAATTGTTCCCTGGCAAATCAAGGGGGACGCCTAAAATGTCCCCCCGTCACAATTTAAATTGTGACGGGGGGTGTACTCCCTCTGAAATCGGGCGTCCGGGTCATTCGACGACCAGCGCCGGGATGGCGCCGGGCGCCGGCGGCCACGGTATCAGGAGCCCGCGTCCGATGCCCTGGGCGGCCTTCTCGCCGTAGAGCAGGTCGGCGAGGTACATGGCGACGTCGAAGCTCCTGGCGCCGCCCCCCGAGGTCAGGGCCTTGCCGTCGTGGACGAAGCTCACGCCGCGCCTCAGATCGAGATCGGGGAACATCTCGGCGAAGCGGTCCTGGTCGCTCGGGAACGTGGTGACGGCGCGGCCGTCGAGGAGCCCGGCGCGGGCGAGCACGAAGGCGCCGTCGCAGAGCGACGTCACGTAGAGCGCGCGCTCGCCCGCCTCCCGCACCCAGGCGATGAGCTCCTCGTTCTCGAGGTCGCTGTCCATGTTGTGCTCGGCGCTCGGCACCACCAGCACGTCGATGGGCGGGGCGTCGGCGAAGCCGAAGTGGGCGTCGAGCACGAGGCCCTCGAAGGTGGTCACGGTGCCGCCGTCGGGCGAGACGGTGAAGACCTCCATGCCCGGCTCGGCGTGGAAGACGGTGTGCTGGAAGACGTCGTAGGGCGCGGTGAGCTCGGTGTTGTAGACGCCGTCGATGACCAGGAAGCCGACCCGCAGCGCACGGTCGCGCGGCAGCTCGGCGGACGGCGCGACGCGCGGCCAGGCCGACGCGCCGGCGGCGTCGGCCGTGTCGGGCGCGGGTGGAGCGGCGCAGCCGCTCAAGGCGGCGAGCCCGATGGCCAGGACGAAGAGACGGCGCATCCGGCCATGATAGCTCTGATAGGCTCGGGACGACGAGCTTGCGCCTCCGCAGCACGCCCGACCGACAAAGATGAGCCAAGACGACGCCCATGACCAGGTGGACGCCGTCTACCGCGCCGAGTCGCGTCGCGTCCTCGCCACGCTGATCCGCCTGCTCGGCGACTTCGACCTCGCCGAGGAGGCTCTGCACGACGCCTTCACGGCCGCCGTGGAGCGCTGGCCGCGGGATGGGCTGCCCGCCAATCCGCGCGCCTGGCTGGTCTCGGCCGGCCGCTTCAAGGCCATCGACGCCATGCGTCGGCGGTCCCGCTTCGACGCCTCCGTGACGGCCCTCGCCGAGCGGCTCGAAGCCGAGGCGCGGGAAACCGAGGCGCGGGAGGACCCGGAGGTCGAGGACGACCGTCTCCGCCTGATCTTCACCTGCTGCCATCCCGCCCTGGCGCCGGACGCCCGGATGGCGCTGACGCTGCGCGAGGTCTGCGGCCTGACCACCGAGGAGATCGCCCGCGCTTTCCTCACCGCGCCTCCCACGCTGGCCCAGCGCATCGTGCGCGCCAAGGCCAAGATCCGCGACGCGGGCATCCCCTACGAGGTGCCGCCCCTGGCCGACCTGCCCGAGCGCCTGGACACGGTGCTGCACGTGATCTACCTGGTGTTCAACGAGGGTTATGCGGCGACGTCGGGAGCCTCGCTCACGCGGGCCGACCTCTCGGGGGAGGCGATCCGCCTCGGCCGGCTCCTCGTCAAGCTGCTGCCGGACCCCGAGGCCGTGGGCCTCCTCGCCCTGATGCTGCTCCACGAGTCGCGGCGCTCCGCGCGCACGTCGCCCGCGGGCGAGCTGGTGCTGCTCGACGAGCAGGACCGCTCGCTGTGGAACCGGGAGCTGATCGCGGAGGGGTCGGCGCTGGTGGAGCGGGCCATGGCGTCGCGGCGGATCGGCGCGTACACGCTGCAGGCGGCGATCGCGGCGGTGCACGCCCAGGCGTCCGAGGCCGGCGCCACGGAGTGGGGCCGCATCGTCGCGCTCTACGACGTGCTGACGCGTCTGGAGCCGTCGCCCGTGGTGGAGCTCAACCGCGCGGCCGCGGTGGCGATGCGCGACGGCCCGCGGGCGGGCCTCGAGCTCATCGACGCGATCCTCGAGCGTGGCGACCTGGGGGATTACCAGCCGGCCCACGCCGCCCGCGCGGACCTGTGCCGGCGGCTGGGCAGGACGGGTGAGGCCCGCGCCGCCTACGAGCGCGCTCTCGCCCTCACCGAGCAGGAGACCCAGCAGCGGTTCCTGCGGCGGCGGCTCGAAGAGCTGAAGAAATAACCCGCGGCTTGTCGATTCCGAGGCTCACCGAGCGACTATCGGGTGAGCAGCGAGAACCAAACCGCCCGACTCATACCCAAGGAGACCGCCATGAAATACGTCTGCCTCGGATACTTCGACGAAGAGCAGTGGGAAAAGAGGCCCGAAAGCGAGCAGAATGCCTTGATGGACGAGGCCTTCGCCTATGACGACGTGTTGCGCGAAGGCGGGCACGTCGCCGGCGGGGAAGGGCTCCAGAGCCCCCGCAACACCACCACCCTGAGATGGAAGAACGGCAAGGTGTCCGTCACCGACGGACCGTTCGCCGAGACCAAGGAGCAGTTGGGCGGGTTCATCCTGCTCGAGGCCAAGGACTTGAACCACGCCATCCGGTTGATTTCGGAGCATCCCGGCGTGAAGATCGGGCCTTTCGAGATCCGCCCCGTCGAGGACATGACCGAGGCCCTCCGCGCCAGCGAGCAGCGGCGGTCTTCGGCCGCGAGCTAGCCGCTCGCTTCGCTTGATCGAGGAGCGCGGGAGATCCCGCGCGTGGAGTAGCCACGGCCACTCCCGCCGCTCCGTCGGTGCCGGACCCGGTGGTCCCGAGAGACTTCACACTTGACTTATATAAGTGGAGGCTGATACCGTTGGCCCGACGGGCCGCTCCTCCGGGAGCGGCTCCGCACCACAACGAGGAGAACGACATGAAGACCGACATCGCAGCTCAGATCGGTGCGATGGCCCGTGAGGTCCGGACGTGCGACCGCGACGGGCGCCCGGCGCGCGTGGTCGTCGCCAGCCGCACCTACGCCACCGACGTCGACGATGTGTGGGACGCGATCACCAGCCCCGAGCGCCTACCGCGCTGGTTCCTGCCGATCAGCGGCGATCTGCGCCTCGGCGGGCGCTACCAGCTCGAGGGCAACGCGGGCGGCGAGGTCACCCGCTGCGAGCCGCCGCGCCACCTGGCGCTGACCTGGGAGCTCGGCGGCGAGGTGAGCTGGGTCGAGGTCCGGCTCGAGGAGGGCGGCCGGGGGCAAACGCGCCTCGAGCTTCAACACGTCGCGCACGAGGACGTGCACTGGGAGCAGTTCGGCCCGGGCGCCGCGGGCGTGGGGTGGGACCTCGGCCTGTTGGGGCTGGGTCAGTACCTCGCCGCCGGCGCGAGCTTCGATCGCGCGGAGGCGGAGGCCTGGGCGGGCTCGGAGGAGGGCATGAGCTTCATGCGCCGCAGCAGCGAGCGTTGGCGCGACGCGGCGATCGCCTCGGGCACGCCGGAGGAGGCGGCCCAGGCCGCCGCCGAGCGCACCATCGCGTTCTACACCGGCGAGGGCGGCGAGTAGGCCGAGGGCGATGCACGCCTTCGACGTCCTCGGCGATCCGGTCCGCAGGCGCATCCTCGAGCTCCTCGCCGAGGGGGAGCTAGCCTCGGGCGCCATCGTCGAGGTGATCCGCGAGGAGTTCGAGATCTCCCAGCCCGCGGTGTCCCAGCACCTGCGGGTCCTGCGCGAGAGCGGCTTCGCCTCGGTCCGTCCCGAGGGACCGCGGCGGGTCTATGCGGTCGAGCCCGCGCCGCTGCGCGAGGTCGACGCGTGGCTCGATCGGTTCCGGCGCTTCTGGGAGCACAAGCTGGAAGCCCTCGGCACCGAGATCGCCCGCGGCAAGCGGAAACCTCGCGCGGGCGAGGGATCCTCGCGGGGATGAGCTCCGACCTGGGCTTCCGAATCAGGCCGCGCCGCGCTCGAGGTCCTGGGCGAGCAGGTCCGACGCTCAGAGCTTGACACCCCCCAGGACAGGCCCTAGGCTTGCCGGGAGATCCTCGGAGATCGGAGGATGGCGTGGTGGAAGCTGTACAGACACTTTCAGAGTACGAGCTGGAACGTGGCAAGCCCATGCCAAGCAAGAACCACGCCGCCGTCCAGGGCTGCGTGATCGTCGCTTTGTCCCGCTACGACGAGAAGTACTCGGTCTTCCCCGAGCTGTCTCTGGAGCTCGACGGCACGCCCTACGTTCCCGACGTCAGCGTCTATCCACGGGACTCGCTGGACCCGCTCCAGGACACGGTCACCACGACGGACCCGCCGCTCCTCGTCATCGAGATCCTCTCTCCCTCCCAGCCTTTTGACGACGTGGTCAAGAAGGCGGCTTCCTACCTCAAGGCGGGCGTCAAATCGTGCTGGATCGTCCAGCCCGCCATCGAGGGCGTCACCGTCCTTCTGCCGGGCGAGAAGCCCAAGTTCTATACCGGCGGCGACGTCACCGACGCCGCGACGGGGATCACCGTCGCGGTAGAAGACGTCTTCCGACCTTTCCATTGACGCGGTCTCGGTCGCGAGATCGTCACCGTTCTCCAGGTTATTCGACGACCAGCGCCGGGACGGCGCCGGGCGCCGGCGGCCACGGTCTCAGGAGCCCGCGTCCGATGCCCCTGGAAGATCCGCGACGCCCGACCTTTGCGGCGCCCTCGAGGCCCTGATCGGGTGCTGAGCTCGGCGGACCTGCGCCGGCTCGCGACCGCTCAGCTCGCCCCAGGAAGCTCCACGATCTCGACGCGTCGATTTCTGGCTCGGCCCTCTTCGGTGCGGTTGGTCGCGACCGGCGTCGGATTGAGACGTCGCCGGTCCGGCTGCGACGAGGACGGCGGCGGCTCCCGCCGCCAGCGACAACTTCATCCGACAAAGCCTGCGGCATCGATTGCGCATGTCCTGATCTCCAAGGGTCGAGGCGCCGGCGCCGATGCTATCAGCGGTCAGTCCGCGGGTCCACGCGGTCGAGCCCGCGCCGCGACAAGCGGCGTCGGCGCCGAAGGAGGTCACGATCGTGAAGCTCTTCCGTGCCGGACTCGTCATCCCACGAGCCCGGCCCTCGGCGAGGTGAGCGTCGCCAAGGGCGAGACCACGACCTTCGATTTCGGCGAGCTCCGGACGCCGGTCGCGTCGCGCTGCAGGCTGGTGCGACTTGGTGTAGACTGGACCTATGAGGATTGCCGAGAAAACTGTTCGCCAGAGCGTGAGCCTGTCCCCACGTCTCGCCCACCGCGTCAGATCGCTCGCCGAAGCGAGGCGGACGAGCGCCAGTCGAATCCTCGTCGAGCTGATCGAGTCCGGGCTCGAGGCGCGGGAGCGGGAGCGAAGGCGGTTCTTCGAGCTGACGGACCGTCTGACGCAAAGCCGCGACCCGGAGGAACAGCGCCTCCTCAAAGAAGAGCTGGCCCGTATGACCTTCGGTGAGTGATGCCGAAGATTCAATGGACCCAGCTCCCTCCTGCCCTCCGCGACCATCTCTTCGAACGCCTCCGCGAGCGGAAGATCTCGGCGGAGGACCTCTACCGTCTGAAGGAATGGCGAGAATCCGAGCCGGAGGCGCCCGACGGTCTCTGGTACAAGGATTTCGGCACCTTCAAGCTGTGCGGCGAGGGGAAGTATCCCAAGACGTTTCTTCTTCGGGGCCAATCGGCGAAAGGCATCAAGGTGGAATAGCGGCCGCCGCATGGATGTCTCGGTAGCGCTGCGCCAAAAGAGGAGCCGGAGGGCCGCCCGGCTCGACGCCGACTGCAAGAGCGGCCCTCCGGCTGTCTATCCTGTACGCTGTCTATCCTGTAGCTGTCCGTTCGGCACTATCCGGTCGCGTCCACCTCCTTCTCGGGGATCGTCTCGGCGCCTTCTTCCGGGGTCGGAGGAGGCGCTTCCTCCTCCTCCTCGGCCCGGCGGCCCGGCTGCCGCTCCGACGGCCGCACCTTCGCCGCCAGCTCGCGCATCCCGGCCAGGCGACAATCGGCCTCGAAGGACCGCGCCGTGTACACGAAGAGCTCTCCGTGTTCGGCCTTGACCCGGTCCCTCTCGATTCTCGCCCGGTCGAGGTCGCGCTGCCCCGCGCGGATCAGCTTGACCGTCCGGTTCAGCTCGGCGGTGATCGCGATCACTGGAGCCGCGGCCTGGCGAGGATCGAACGGGTCGTCCTCGTCGGCCTTGGTCCCCAGCATCGTCTCCAGGTCGTCACGCCGGAACCTTTCGCCGATCGTGTCGCCCTGGCGGGCCATCACCTTCGTCACCCGCAGCCTCGGGCTTTGGAGGCCCAGCCCGTCCATGTTGGGAGCCACGTAGTGGCCCTGGATCTTGCGCCGCAGGCGGACGATCTCGTTGGCCAGCGCCGGCGTCAGATCGTCGCGGAGATTCCGCAGCACCGTCAACGTGGAGTTCACGGCATAGACCTGGAGGTCGGCTTGGGCCAACTGGTTGAAGGATGCCCCCAGCCTGCGGCCGCGGGCGACGGTGGAGGCGAGGAACGCGGGCTCCCCGTCTCCTTCCTGGTGGTGCGGAGATACGAGTTGGGTGAGGGTCTCAGCCACCTCCTGGCCCTGCCGCACCAGAGCCGTGAGGAGAAAGTCGCAAGAGACCCCCAGGTCGGTTACCTCCGTAGAGGTCTTGGCAGCCATACGGCTACCTCCTTTCTGGTTGCCCGGCCGAGCCGGGCGGGTTCAGTTGTGCCGGAGCAACGCGCTCCGGCGGCTTCGACTCGACAATAGGGAAGCCTTCCCGAGGCCGTTCGAGGAAACGGGATTTCCGAAGACCTACTGGCCGGTCGGTCAACTCATGGACGGTCGGCCCATCTCGTCGTGGAGGCCGCTTCCGCCTCCGAGATGGACGTAGAGCGCGGCGGCGCCGTAGGATCGGCGCCACAGAGCCACTCTTGACGACCCTCTACTAATAAAGACACCACAGGGCCTCGGAATCTTGCACTTGGACCCGAGATGAGGCTCGAAGAGCTCTCACGAGACGCGCGAGTCGCCGGCATCGTGGCGGACGGACCCGTGACCAGCCTCGACGTCCGATGCCCCGGTGGACGACGAAGATCCCCCCTGCTCGCCGGCGCCTCGCCGCCTGGCTGCGAGACGAGACCGGGCGAGCCCGCTACCTGCTGCTGAGCCGGTCGACAGCGCCGTCGGGGCAGCTACGAGTAGATGTCCTTCCGATCCCGACTCGCAGGACGACGACCGTCGCCCCTCTCAGCCATCGAGCAGGTCGTCGAGAGCGGTGACCCGTCCGGCGCGGAAGTCCTCCCGTGCCTCTTCGATCGAGCGTCGGAATGACCTGGAAGCCAGGGCTTGGAGGTCCTCCAACCTGTCCTCGAGGGTCTGCTCTACGGTGTCCCGGATGACCGTCCGGAGCTCGTCGACACTCAGTTCGTTGACCATGTCAGACATCGGAAGCCTCCATGTGGGATCGGCCTTGCCAGCGTCCGGGCTCAGCATATCAGCAACGCCGGCCCGTACGTCGGACCGGACCCCGTGGTACGGCTTGAAGCGGGCGTGGTCGAGGACTACGTCACGGACGATCCGCGCGTACTTTTCTCTCACGGAAGCCATTGCACGATCTCCTCCGTAGCCACCAGCTTGAGCGGATCGGCGGTGATGGTCCAGCCGGCCTTCTCGAGAGCGTGGACGACAGCGTCGTGGTAGAGGTCTCTGCGGGGCACGGCGATCCTTCCGAGATGGGCCGAGGGGCCTTTCGGCCCAGGGCCGTGCCGATTCTACTCGATGAGAAGCCGACGTGTCCTGCCGCGCCGCGCCGCGCCTGCGCCCGGAGAGCAGGCGGGACGCCTGTCTCCCAGGCAGGCGGTGCAACGCGTGGCCGCCGAGGACGATCCAACGCGTCTGCTCCGCGCGCAAGGCCAAGTGCGGCTTCGCTGGAATCGTCGAGACACGCCACCCACGGTCAGTGTAGTCTTCACCTCGCTCGGACTTGACCTTGCCACCCTGCGTCAGCCTACGGCTGAGTGTCGCCTCCGAGGATCTCGATGGGCCGGTTTAGTGCTAGGCTCGGTGGTGTGCTAGCCAAGCTAGCGAGTGGCCGTCATGAGGATCGAGGGCATCATCTGGCTCAGAGCGGTCGTCGACAAGCTCGGTTACAAGCACAACGTCGAGACGTTCGAGGTCGAAGAAGCCCTCAGCAACCGGCCGAAGATCCGCCGGATCGAGAAGGGGCAGAGGAAGGGAGAGGACGTCTACATGGCTCTGGGGCAAACCAACGCGGGCAAGTACCTCACGGTGCTGTTCATCCTCAAGCCGGACGACCAGGCGCTGATCCTGAGTGCGCGGAACATGGCTCCCAAGGAGCGGAAGAGATATGGCCAGAAGTAAAGGCGAGAGCATCCCCGCTGGATCCATCGACGAGCTCGTCGAGTTCTTCGACACCCACGACATGGGCACCTACTGGGACGAGATGCCGGAGGTTCACTTCGACGTCGACGTCAAGCGCCGAGCCCACCTGGTAGCCGTCGACGACGATCTCGTCGACAAGATAGCCAAGGTGGCGCGCACGAAGCACGTGTCTTCCGAGGCGCTCGTCAACGTGCTCTTGCGCGAGAAGCTGGCCGAAGCCCTTTGACGTCTGGGCCTCTCGGTCTCCTCCCACTCGCCGCCTGAAGGAGCCGTCCCGCCGCCGCTTCGCGCGCCGTCTCCGGACGCTCGGATTCGGCGTGGCCGAGGGCGTCTTGTATTCCATGATTCGGGCGTCGCCCCGGTGGACGACGACGATCTCCCCCTGCTCGCCGGCGCCTCGCCGCCTGGCTGCGCGACGAGACCGGCGAGCCCGCTACCTGCTGCTGAGCCGGTCGACAGCGCCGTAGGGGCAGCTACGAGTAGATGTCCTTCCGATCCCCGACTCGCAGGACGACGACCGTCTCCCGCTCGACATCGAAGATCGCTCGGTAGTCGCCGATCCGCCAGCGAAAACTCCCGATCCTTGGATCCGTTAGCTTCTTCGCACCGGCGAGCGGATCCCCCGCAAGCTCGCGGATCTTCATGAGGATGCGCCGGCGTACGGCAGGATCCAGCGATCGAGGTCGCGCGTCGCCCGGCGGGTGAAGGTAACCTCAGCCATCGAGCAGGTCGTCGAGAGCGGTGACCCGTCCGGCGCGGAAGTCCTCCCGTGCCTCTTCAATCGAGCGTCGGAATGACCTGGAAGCCAGGGCTTGGAGGTCCTCCAACCTGTCCTCGAGGGTCTGCTCTACGGTGTCCCGGATGACCGTCCGGAGCTCGTCGACACTCAGTTCGTTGACCATGTCAGGCATCGGAAGCCTCCATGTGGGATCGGCCTTGCCAGCGTCCGGGCTCAGCATATCAGCAACGCCGGCCCGTACGTCCGACCGACGTCGCTGAACGCGCCGGCGCCGTTCCGGCCGTGCGCCCGGCTCAACCGATCCGTCAATGGATGCCAGAGGGCCACAATGGATGCTAGACTGCCCTCCGATGCGGAGATGACCAAGTGCCCCAGACCCTACACGAGCTGACCAGCGAGGTCTTGAAGCTCCCCGAGGACAACCGCGCTCAGCTCGCGGAGATCCTGTTGGACAGCCTGCGCGGACCTGAGCCAGGCTCGCCTCGGGATGAGCGCTTGGTGCTCGATGAGTCGGTGCGACGGGACGAGGAGCTCGCCTCCGGTAGCGTCAAGGGCCGGTCCTGGAACGACGTGCTCGCCGCTGCCAGGGCCAGGCTCCGGTGATACGGCGCCGATCTTCCATCCTCTGGCTGAGCGTGAGCTGCTCGAGGCGATCGACTGGCATGAGCAAAGAGCCAGACGTCTCGGAGCCGATTCCCTGGGCCACAAATGTCGATACGACTCATTCCCAGAGGTCACCGAACTTAGATTGCACTTCGATGATGTCCGGAACAAGCAGAAAAGTAATGACGGCGTCATAGGATGGTAGATAACGGGAATGCTCCAAGATAGTAGCTCCTTCTTTGAGATTGTCGCCGTAAAGCCAGGCCGAAGCTGGAACTATATCATAATTGTCGGGCACAGGCTGCTTGTCAAAGCAGCGACAGGCAAAGGTCTCGGTATCGCAGTCGTCATACCGTACGCGAAAGTCAAACTCTGCCGAGTTCTTGCTCCAACGGACTATACTTCCTTCCGACCAGACAACGCAAAAACGGTGAGTCGTAAGCTCGGCAAGGCGATATGCACTGGCCGAGAGCGATGAAGCGCAACGGCGACTGATATCCGAAGCTATCTCGTATGAAGGCTCCTCCCCGAGCAGATCTTGAATACGCGGCATGGGCATCAATACCTCGCCCGCGAACTCATTTGCCTCGCGCTCAAAGCGGGATAAGGTCTTCCCCCAACTGTCGAGCTTCTTCCCGCGGCAGTATCCCTCGTCCTTACCATGGCCGGGCAATACATAGTGCCCGAGTTCATGTGCGAGTGTAAAACGCCGTCGCCCCTCATCCACGATGCCGCGCCCAAGAAGGAGTGTTCCTTGGAAACAGTCCTTCATACGAAGTAGCGCACCTTCAAATTCTTCGGCATCGACCTCTTTTATCACCAAGCCCAAGGCTGGAGCGAAGGTGCCAATACGGTCGATGCAGTCCTCGCCGTATCTGTCTACGAACGCTCGCGCGAATACTTGAGTATCACTTGGTCTGATCATCATTCTTCATCCGTTCAAGCAGGGCTTCCTTTTCCTTATCCAACAAATCGCGGTCACCTTCCGTGAGCTCCTTATCACTCTTCCGATAGGAAGCCAAGAGAATTGGATCTGCCGGGGGAGAAAGCCTTCCACTTATCTGATCGATCCAACTCTTGGCCTTCTGCGTCGCACTTCGAATTCCGACCGGCAGGCCGCTGAAGGGATCGAGTTGCTCGATAACGTCTCGCAAGTATGCTGGCGCAGAGCGCCCCTCTCGACGCTCTCTCTTGGCGATTTCCCGGACACCAGAAGCAATTCGCTTCTGGTACTCTTCGACATCAATGCCTTCCTCCCTCAGAGCGCGGTCAACCTCTTCTCGCGTCATCTCGCTGACATCGGGCAATAGCAGGTTCTCGAGGAATCCGATTGTCTCATCTTTCTTGCGTGTAGACATCATGAATCCTCTCATTGCGCCATTCGTTGGATGCGCTTTGTGACGTTGACGATGTCTGGGGGTGTGATGCCCAGAGCTTCAGCGGCCTCCTGATTCTTCAGTGGCGCGCTGCCATTGCGGACACACTCCAACTGAAGCTCGAGATAGAGCTCGGCTTCAGCGTCTCCTTGGGCCTTGGCGCGGCTCTTCAACTGTTCGGCTCGATGCTCAAGATGGGCCTTGAGCTGTGCAGCCTGACTGAGTCTCCCCAGATCTGAGGTCTCGTCCGGCGCCACAGTGGCAGAGCGCCGGTGTGCAGGCTGCCTGCGCACGTCGAGAAAGTGGTAACGAAGGACCTTCGAAAGGAAGGCAGTCACTCCGTCCGTAGTAGGCTCTCCGTATTCAACAGGATCCCATTTTGGACGTTTCTCCTGCGGATCAAGGAACCGAAGGAGAACCTCTGCCGCGAGGTCTTGCGCGCCCACGCCGAGACCCGAGAGGTTGTCGCACCGGAGAAGGCTACGCGCCACTCCCAGGAGCTTACTGGAGACGGCACCCCAGTCTACTTCCTTGAACGAGACGGATCTCTTGGATGTTCTGGCCATTGGGAGGCCCTCCATAGGGAGATACGGATGCGGGCATGTGGTTTTGCCGCGGCGGCGTTCGGGGTCCAAATCCACATACCGGCGGCAAAAACGGTGTCTGACGTTCGTATATGTAGTGGATCAGCACTTCTAGCTGGTCGAGAACACGGCTATGGCTCAGCCAGAAAGGGATTAGACCATGCAGTACCGATTCGAGATCTACAAGGACAACCGCGGTGAGTACCGGTGGCGCTTTTGGGCACCGAACAACCAAATCATCGCTGTTTCGGGTGAGGGTTACACCACCAAACAGAGTTGCCAGCACAGCATCGGCTTGGTGAAGCAGTATGCGCCCACAGCTCCGGTCATCGATAGTACGGTACCGGCCACCTATGCTTACTAGGAGCGGTTTGCTAGCGATCGTCGGTCCCATGTCGGTGCGATGGTACCACAGCCGGGAGTTGAGCGTGTGGCTCTCCGGGGTGTGTTTGGCGGAATGGCGTGATCGCCAGACCGCCGACGCGCGCTTCACGGTCTCGGCAGCGTGCCAGCACCTGATCAAGACGCTCGAGACCGGCGGCGAAGCCGGCGCCGCCGAACTGCTGCGTCGCCTGGGGATGTCGTCGTCGCCGGCGCGCGAACTCGCCTACCGTGTCCCTACCAGCAAGCTCTGCGAGCGGACGACGCAGCAGGCCGGGGAGGCGCGCTCGTACAACGGTCGTGGGCGCGTGGCCGCGGCTGGCGGCGTTGGCGGCGCAGCGGGCGTCGGCGGGGAGGCGTTGAGGCAGGACTTCGGGGGCTGACCCTGCACTCTCCGCAAGGACTCGTACCCTATGCTTGACTCGCGCTTCGGCTTCTGCTACAGTCACGACTAGGTGCGTTCTTGATCGTCGATGCGCCGAAGGGAGGAACTGCCAACGAGGAACCAATTAGCTTCACGTTTCCATGACCAGTCAACATGTCTCGAAGACTATGGCCTATTCGGCCATTCGCGAATGGGCAAAACAGCACCCACCAAAGGAGTCAGTGATGAATCTGAATCCAAGTGACAGTGAGGCTACAGTCTCGATATCCAATGGTACTCAAGGACTGAACTTCGAGGACATTCAAAGTCTCGACTTCACCATGATCAAACTCAAGCTCCAGGATCTCGAAGAGGGCCAAGGTTGGCCCCCTGAAAGATGCGAGGCCGTCGAGATAGAATACAGGAAGTTCCTTGCGTTAAAACGGACCTATCCGCATAGGGAAATTGTGCCGAATAGAGATGTAGATCTCTTCTGGCATCAGCACATTCTTGACACCGTCAAGTATGCTGAAGACTGCGAAAAGATCTTCGGCTCCTTTCTTCATCACTATCCCTACTTTGGGATGAATGGACCTGACGACTACAGTGACCTCTGCACGGCATTCGAAGAAACCAGGATGCTCTATCGTCGACACTTCACGGAAGAGTATGGCGCCGCGGCTGGTAATCGCACTAAATGTAGGACGAAATGTAAGCCAATGAAGTGCAAATAGGGATCTGATCCAGCACTGCAAGCTCGCTTCCAGCAACCTGGGGAGGGCGTGAGCCAACAGCCTCGCCGTGGTGGCCGTTGTTGGACGTCAACGTGAGCTATTTGGATGAGTTTCCCAGAGGGCTCGGCTCAGTTGACGGCATAGCCGGTGTGCGGACGTACGGAAACCGGCTTGAAGCCCAGGACGATCGACTCCCGCGGGATCCCGGCCTCGACCAGCTCGCTGGCGACACCCGACGAGGTACCGTCGTACTGGATCCAGACCTTGTCGCCGATCAGGTCGATGTGCAGCGGCGTCCCGTGGACGCGGCGTTTGCCTTGCCAGCCGACGTGAAGGATCTGGTAATGGCCTTTCTCGTCGTCAATGATCGCTTCGACGTCGATTTCCCCATGGTACGGCTTGAAACGGGCGTGGTCGAGGACCACGTCGCGGACGATCCGCGCGTACTTTTCTCTCACGGAAGCCATTGCACGATCTCCTCGGTAGCCACCAGCCTTAGTGGATCGGCGGTGATGGTCCAGCCGGCCTTTTCGAGAGCGCGGACGACAGCGTCGTGGTAGAGGTCTCTGCGGGGCACGGCGATTCTTCCGAGATGGGCCGAGAGGGCTTTGGGGCCCCAGGGCTGTGCCGATTCTACTCGATGAGAAGCCGACGTGTCCTGCGCGCCGCGACGCGCCTGCATCGGGAGCGCAGGCGGGAAGCCTGTCTCCCAGGCAGGCGGTAACACGCGTGGCCGCCGAGGACGATCCAACGCGTCTGCTCCGCGCGCAAGGCCAAGTGCGTCTTCGCTGGAATCGTCGAGACACGCCACCCACGGTCAGTGTAGTCTTCATCTCGCTCGGACTTGACCTTGCCACCCAGCGTCAGCCTACCGCTGAGAGTCGCCTCCGAGGATCTCGATGGGCGTACCGTCGGGCACGGCCTCCCAGATCTGCCCGATCTCCTGGTCCGAGTCCTCATCAAGAAACGAGAGGGCCGAAGAAGAAACCGTTGACACCGGGATGGACAGCCCACTGAATACGGTCCAATACGCCGGTGTATCCCAGGTAGGTCGGACCTGGCCAGTCGGGGCAAATGAAGGCGATGACCTCAACGTTGAGGGCTTCACCCTCCGTAGCGATCAACGTGATTTCATAGGGAAAGAGTTGTCCCCGAGCTCGTCCGAAGGCGGTCTGGAAAGTCCGCCAGCCCAGGGGTTCCGTCAGTCGGTCCTTGATCTCGTCGACGACCTCCCGAGCCAATACGCAATACTGGGCGCCGCAGTCCAAGAGGCCCAGGAATGGTCTTTCGCCCCCTTTGACCTCGAATTCGACGTAGATACGGGAATACGATTCCGTGACCGGCTGGTTGGCGAGATTGTCGGCGTACTCGGACAAGCCAACGAACGAGGGCTCGGTGCTGAACAAGGAATCACCAGCCGTCCGCAATACGGTGGACCAAAGGCTGTCTGGACAACGTCTTCGACTTCAGGATCTCGAGGACTTCGGCCAGGGTATCGGCCACCGCGACGGTCTCGGAGCCCAGGAGCGCAACCCACTTCCCATAGGCCCATGCGGGAGGATTCCTGAGCCAGGCGAACTCTTCGCGACGCGAGGGTCGCGGGCCCATGGGGCTCACCTTCGCCTTGTTCCTGTTGTCGAAGATGCTCCAGGCACCGCGCACCCGGCGGTTGTCGGGAAACCGCGCCAGAGCCTCGGCAGCCATCTGTCGTGCAGTCAGGAAACGATCCTCGTCGAGGAGCAGCATGACCTTGTCGATGGCGCTGTCGGGATCGTCGTCGACCGTCAGGAGAGGGGCGTCGCGGTCCGCTTCGGGTGCTGTCTCGTCAGGTACTGGCTGGGGCATCGTCGGCCTCCGTCCCGAGCCTAGCAGAGATCGGATCCTCTGTGACGCGCGCTGGGTTTTACGCGGTGCGATTTCGGCTTCGAGGAGCAGTAGGGCATCCTGTATTCCATGATTCGGGCGCCAGGACCCGAAAACGGCCCCGGGATCGTGTTCTTACAGTGTGAGCAGGCGTCCGGACGCCGTCCGCTAGTCTGCAAACAGTGCTGGACGATGGAGCGGAACGCCGGAGTCCCGTACCTGCAATGTGTTTGGGCTCCCCGGCGCGGCCGGAGGCCCGCATAGCAGTGCTATCCGGGATCCGCTCGATCCCGGATCGTGTACTGCAAAGCTTGGAGGTTTCCGGGAAGCGTCCGGACGTCTCGAGACGCCGTGTGCGGATCTCCGGGAAGTCTCCGGAAACCTGCAACAGTCGTGTGCGGACTTCCCGGAAGCGTCGGGACGGCCACACACAGTGTGTGGAGATCTCCCGGAAGTCTCAGGACGGCCACTCACAATGTGAGCAGGCGCCCCCGAAGTCGGGGGAGGCCCACGAACAATGTGCGCGGGAGCCCCCTCCGAGGCCGGGGTGTCGATTCGGCGGCCGGCCGTTCGTCTATGGGGTATGAGCTGCGGAGAAAACAGCAACCTGCACGGAAATCGACACCTGCCCGACGATCGACACCGGCTCCGAGCCGCCGGTCACGGGCCCGCCGCACCGCTCGGACGCGGTCCCGGCAAGGCCGGGGCGCGCCCTGGGCGCCTGGCACGCGGCTTGCCTTATCCCTACGCCGGCCGCCGGCCGAATCCAGCCGGCGGCCTGATCGAGAACGCGAGACGGGCGTGACGCGCGGCGCGCGTCACGCCCGAGAAGCGCAGCTCGCGGCGCTCGGCCGCGGCTTCCACCGCGGCCACGCGCACCCGCTTGAGGCCGCGCTCGACCTCCGGCGTCACCGGCTTGGTGTCGGCGGCGAGGTAGATGGCGCCGATCGCGGCCGCGGCGCCTATCAGCAGGTTGCGGTTTCGGTCTCTCATGGTGCCGTCCCTCTTGCTGCCAGTTCGGGTCGCTATGAACTGGTCAACCGGTCAAT
>DASWIG010000189.1:0-3543 GCA_036397835.1 Thermoanaerobaculia bacterium | reverse complement strand
TCCTTGTGCTGGATCGCGGCAGGCCGCCACCGGACCTCGAGCGTCGCCACCTGCGACAGCGGCACGCCGCCGTCGGCCGAGGGACCCGCCGCCGCCACGTCGACCGTGGCCAGCCGGGAGGCCGGGAGCTTCTCGCCGGCGGACGAGCGCACTACGATCGGCACCGGGTCCTCGCCCCCCCGGAACTGGCCGATCTCGGTGCCGAGGGTGCGGCCGAGCAGGGCCAGGGCCACGTCGGTGCGCGTCACGCCGCGGCGGCCGGCCGCGGCGTCGTCGATCTCGAAGGCGACCTGGGGCGCGCCGAGGCCGAGGTCGTGGCGCGCGTCGCGGGTGCCCTCGATGGCGCGCAGCTCGCCGAGCAGGCGGTCCGCGACCTGCTCCATGTCCTCGAGGTCGTGGCCGAGCACCCTCACCTCGACCGGCGCCTCCACCGGCGGCCCCTGCTCGAGGCGCCGCGCCACCACCGCCGCCTCGGGCAGCTCCCGCCCCACGTAGCCGCGCGCCCAGGCGATGACCACCTCGACGTCGTCCATTGCGCGGGTTTCGGCGATGAGCATGGCGCGGTGCGGGCTGTTGAGCCGCGAGAGCAGGTTGTAATAGAACTTCGGGCCGTTGCGGCCCACGAAGGTCGCCACGCTCTCGACGTCGCCGCGGGCGAGGAGCGCCGCCTCGAGCCGCCGCGCCGCCGCGTCGGTCGCTTCCAGGTGGGTGCCCTCGGGCAGCTCGAGCTCGACGATCACGGTGTTGCGGTCGGCCGAGGGAAAGAACTTCATCTCCACGAAGCGGGCCGAGAACGCCGCCAGCGCCAACAGCGCGGCGGCGCCCGCGAGCACCCGGAGCGGGCGCCGCGCCGCCAGCGAGGCCACGCGCCGCGCCAGAGCGTGGCCGCGGCCCGCTCCGGACTCCTTGGCGGACGGCTTCAGGAACAGCTCCGAGAGCACCGGCGTCACCAGCACGGCGAAGAGGTAGCTCACCGTGAGCGTGAGCATGATCATCACCGGGATCGAGCGGGTGAAGTCGGCCGTATTGCCTTTCGAGATCAGCATCGGCACGAACGCGGCAAGCGTGGTGCCGGTGGCGGTGCCGAGCGGCAGCGCCAGCTCGCGCACGGATTGCACCGCGGCCTCGTGGGCGCTCTGCCCCCGGTCGATCCGGTACTGGACGTTCTCGGCCACCACGATGGCGTTGTCCACCAGCATGCCGAGGGCGATCACCAGGGCCGCGATCGAGATCTGGTGGAGGATGCCGCCGCCGGCCGCGAAGAGGGCGATCGATGCGAAGGTGACCAGGGGCACCACCAGGGCCACCACCACGCCGAGGCGAAGGCCCATGAAGAAGAACAGCACCGCCGCCACGATCACGATGCCGAGCCGCAGCGACGCGGTGAGCTCGTCGAGGCGGCTCTTCACCTCGTCGGGCTGGAAGAAGACCTCCTCGAGCCGCGCCGGCTCGAGGCGCGGCGCCACCGCCGCCGCCCGCGCGCGCACCAGCTCGCCGAAGCGCACGCGGTCGATGCCGTCCTGCGGCACCACGCCGAGGCCCACCGCCGGCTCGCCGTTCCAGCGCATAAGCTCCTGCGGCGGCTCGGCCGGGCCGCGGCGCACCCGCGCCAGCTCGGCGAGCGGCACCGCGGCTCCCGAGGGCAGCAGGACGGGCGTCGCCCGGATCTCGTCGAGGGAGCGGAACTCGGTGGCCGGACGCAGGTTGGCCGTCTTCGAGCCGAGGTGGATCACGCCGCCGGGGACGATGCGGCTGCGCTCGGCGAGCTGGCGGCCCAGCGAGCGCGGATCGAGACCGAGGCGGCGCGCCGTCGCGTCGTCGTACTCGACCACGATCTGCTCGCCGGGATCGGCGATCAGGCTCACTTCCTTGACCGGATCGAGCGCCAACAGCTCGCGCTTGACGCGCTCGGCCGCCGCCGTCAGCACCAGCGGATCGGCCGAGCCGACCACGGCGTAGACCACGGAGTCCTGCGACACCAGGTCGTCGTCGAGCTCGGGCTCGAGCACGCCGGCGGGAAAGTCCTTGCGCGCCTTCTCGAGCGCCTCCTCCACCTCGTCCCAGCCCTTCTCGGTGTCGTAGACCGTCTCGTAGAATTCGACGTGCTGCACGGCCACGCCGGCGCGCGCCGTGGAGACCACCTCGGCGACCGCCTCGACCTCGGCGAGGCGCTCCTCGATGGGCTCGATCACCAGCCGCTCCACGGTCTCGGCGTCGGCGCCGGGGAAGACGGTGACGACCGTGCCGTCGCGGCGCGGAAACCGCGGGTCCTCCTCGCGCGGCATGGTGGTCCAGGAGACGACGCCGGTCGCGGCGAGCAGGACGGTGGTGGCGAGCACCAGGCGCCGGCGCCTCAGGAGCGGGTCGAGGAGCTTCATTGCGGTTCCTCCGACGTCTTCTCCACGTCGACCACCTCGCCGTCGAGCAGCCCGCGCTGGCCGCCGACGACCACCAGGTCGCCGGCCGCCAGCTCGTCCGCCGCGGCCCTCACGACGACCCGGTCGCCGAGCAGCGTCCCCACCTCGACGCCGACCTTGCGCACCCGCGGCTCGTCGCCGTCGACCAGCCGGAACACCGCGGGCCGGCGTCCGCCGGGGTTGACCACCGCCTCCACCGGCACCGCGAGGGCGCCGTCGGCGGCGAGGGCGAGCACCAGCTCGGCGGTGGCGCCCACCACCACGCCGCTCGCCTCGGGGATCGTCACCACCACGGGAAAGAGGCGTCCGGGGCCGGCGGCGGCCTGGCCCACCGAGCTCACGCGGCCGGTGACCGTGCGGCCCATGAACGGCACCGCGACCTGCGCCTCCACGCCCCGCTCGACGTGCGGCACCACCGACTCCGGCACCTCGACTTCGAGCTCGAGCTCCCCGTGGCCCGAGAAAACGACGACCGTACGGCCGGGCCCCGCGTACTCGCCGGGCTCGAGCGTCACCTCGGTCACGGTGCCGGCGTAGGGCGCCTCGAGGGCGGCCTCGCCGAGCATCCGCTCGGCCTCCGCGAGGCGCGCCCGGGCCGCGTCCTCGGCGGCACGCGCGGCGTCGAGGCCGGCGCGGACCTGCTCCAGCTCCTCCTCCGTCGCCGCCTTGGCCTCGGCCAGGCCGCGGGCGCGCTCGAGGTCGCGCTCAGCCTGGGCGCGGCGCGCCGCGACCTCGGCCAGGGCGCCGCGGGCGGTGGCGATGGCGTTGTCGAGCTCGCGGGCGTCGAGCCGGGCGAGCACCTCGCCGGGCTCGACGCGATCGCCGACGTCGACGCTCCGGGCCACCATGCGCCCGCCGATCGAGAAGGCGAGACGGGCGTGACGCGCGGCGCGCGTCACGCCCGAGAAGCGCAGCTCGCGGCGCTCGGCCGCGGCTTCCACCGCGGCCACGCGCACGCGCTTGACGCCGCGCTCGACCTCCGGCATCACCGGCTTGGTGTCGGCGGCGAGGTAGATGGCGCCGATCGCGGCCGCGGCGCCTATCAGCAGGTTGCGGTTTCGGTCTCTCATGGTGCCGTCCCTCTTGCTGCCAGTTCGGGTCGCTATGAACTGGTCAACCGGTCAAT
>DASWIG010000188.1:0-100929 GCA_036397835.1 Thermoanaerobaculia bacterium | reverse complement strand
TGCACGACCTCGGCGCCGGCGCCCAGCCCTGTCGTCTCGGTGTCGAGGACGCACCAGGCCGTGCCGAGGAGCGAGCGTGCCCAACGACGTGCGCCGTCAGTCCGAGCTTGCCACCTACCTTCGAGCATCTACTGGTGTCCCCTTTGAAGTGAACGGCCACCGCGCCCATGGTGATCGCGCCGACCTTCGAAGACCGAAGAAGAAGGAGAAAAAGGGCATGGCGCGGCGCCGCTTCGCGGCGCTTGGCGGGCCCCCGGTCGCGGACTCCCTCGCCACACCCTATGCCCGCCGCGCCATGCCCAGATGCGGACGCGCTGCGCGCGACGTATCGCTCCACGACTGCGCTGCGCTGCGTCGTGGTGCTCCTGAGTGCAGGAGCAGGTGCAGTGCAACGCGCTGCACCTGCACCCACCGGAGAGGCGGCCCTGCACGCACCGCGCTGAACCGCAACGGTGCAGGTCCGGCTGAGCGCCTGGACTTACCTGCAAGGACCTCGAGCTCAGACGCCCGCTGCACCTCCCGAGCCTCAGCCGTGCAAGCCGATGCGCACGCGTCGAGCAACGGTCATGGTCGTGCCCACGGCCTCGAGCAGGGCGAGCTCAACCTCCCGGCCAAGCGTCCGCGCGACATCGACGGACCTTGCGGCCGGAGTGCAGGATGCAGGCTGCGCCACTGCAACGGCCTGAACCTGCATCCGCAGGCGCGGACGGACGCCGTGCAGGCGCCCGGTGCGCGAGCCGTACCCTGCACCGCCGCCGAACGAGAGCGACTTGCGCGCCCCTGCACGAGCCGAGGCGCCCTCTCAACGCCCGACCGATGCACCCGCAGTGGCCGCCTGGGTCCGTGAGCACCCCTCCCGGTGCCCTTGAGACCGGGCCTGCCGGAGGGGGCCCTTGGTGAGGCCGGCGGCCCCTGTCTCTCACCGGACCGTGCCTTGCAGTTGTCCTCCCGCTTGCATTGCTCGGATCGGGGAACCGTCCCTCGACTGCTTGGACTCTGGCTCAAGACGCTCGCCCCGCCAAGTTTCCGGACGTGCCTCCAGTCGCCGCGCGACACCTTGCGCGGGTCGAGCGTCCCGATCCTTCTCGTCCGCATCAGGAACGGTTACCTCGATCCTTCCCAACTCAATCAGGAGGACAACCCCATGGCACGTTCATTCCGTCGTCATCCGATCGCCGGCCTCACCAAGGCCCCCTCCGACAAGCCCGGCAAGCGGCTCGCTTCCCGCCGCTGCGGACCGCAATCCATCGGACCCTGCGGACGGGCGCCTGGGAGCTGCTGCCTCACCGCAGGCAGTTCGGCTCACCCTGGGACTTCCCGAAGGACGGCAAGCGTTGGTTCGGCGACTCACCTCGCGACTGCCTCCTCCCGGTTCTCCGGAAGTAAGAAGGGGCCTTCGGCCCCTCGACAGAATCGCGAAGACTGTCCGGGCCTCTCGCTACGCTCAAGGTCTCATCACAGATCTTTCTCCTGCTTCATCCCCGCGTTCCGATCCTCCGATCACCGCCGCGGCGCCGGCGCGCTCCACCGTGCCGGAGCTCGCGGCGCCATGCTCCGGCTCTTCGATCACCCTCGCGCCGCCCACACGCCCTCGCTCGCAGCTCGGGCGAGCGGGCGGCGCGAGGCCTCTTTGCCTTTCTCCGCCAGGCTCCCGATCTGGTTACCTCGCGGCGGCGTGCCGCCGCCGGGCGGCGCAGCCGCCCCTTATGAAAAATCGTCGTGGCGGAGCCACGCCTTTTGGTTACTAGCTGGGGGTTCGTCCCACAAAAGCCTGCTGCGCCGGCCCTCGCCGGGCAGCGGCAGCTTGTAGAACACCGAGACCGTGGTGTTGGGATCTCGGGATCGGTGGTGAAGCTCCACAGGGTCTCTTCGTGGCCGGGCACCGGGTAGATCTCGCGCGGGCGCGGCTCCGGCGGCCCTTCGAGGCCGCTGAAGTGCTCGTGGATCAGCTCTTCCACGCGTCCGGGGTCGAAGTCGCCCACGGCCACGACCGCCATCAGGTCGGGGCGGTACCAGTCGCGGTAGAAGCGCTTGAACGCGTCGTACGGCGCGTTCTCGAGGATCTCCTTCTCGCCGATCGGCAGCCGCTCGGCGTAGCGCGAGCCCTTGAAGAGGATGGGGAACAGTTGGTCGCGGATGCGCGCGGCGGCGCCGCGGCCGAGACGCCATTCCTCCACGACCACGCCGCGCTCCTTGTCGATCTCCTCGTCCTCGAAGGCGATGCCGTGGGCCCAGTCCTTGAGGATGTCGAAGGCGCGGCCGAGGATCTCGTCGTCGTCGGTGGGCACCGTAAGCATGTACACGGTCTCGTCGAAGCTGGTGTAGGCGTTGATGTCGGGACCGAAACGCATGCCGATCGATTCGAGGTAGTCGACGATCTCCTGCTTCTCGAAGCGCGCGGTGCCGTTGAAGGCCATGTGCTCCACGAAGTGGGCGAGGCCCTGCTGGTCGTCGTCCTCCTGGAGCGAGCCGGCGCGCACGAAGAGGCGCAGCTCGGCCCGCTTCTCGGGACGGCGGTTGGTGCGCACGTAGTAGGTCAACCCGTTGTCGAGCTCGCCCTTGACGAGGTCCGGCGCCAGGGGCAGGGACGCGTCGAGCGGCGCTTCGTCGAGGTAGGAGGAGTCCGGAGCGGCGTCGGGCGCGACGGCGCTGACTTTCGTCTCCGTGGGCTCGCCCGTCTCGGCGGGCTCGTCGCGGACGGCGGGTTTATCGTCGATCGTGGCGCGGTCGACGGTGGCACAGCCGGCCGCCAGCGAGCCGGCCAGGAGGAGCGCGAGGAGGGTGTGGAATCGCGGATAGGTGCTTATGGCGGGACGTCGTGGGCGCGACTCCCGCTTGCGCCACGCCGTTGGAAGTCTGGCGAGGCAAGGCGCAGGCGCTCGGGGGTCTCTCGACAATCCGTCGCCGACGTGCTACCTTGCCTCCTCAGCAGTCGGACGATGGCGGCGGTCGAGGCACCCGAAGGGTGGCTTCGAGGCCAAAGAGGGGAGTCTATGGGCGGCCTCGCGACGACAGTCGACCTTCTACGATCCCGGACGAAGGACCGTGAGGAGGCGCTCGCCTACGTATTTCTGGCCGACGGCGAGACGGAGTCCGCGAGGCTGAGCTATGGCCGATTGGACCAGCTCGCGCGGTCGATCGCCGTCCGTTTGCGGGACGCCCGCGGCGCGGGCGAGCGCGCCCTGCTCCTCTATCCGTCCGGGCTGGAGTTCATCGCGGCCTTCCTGGGTTGCACCTACGCGCGGGCGGTCGCCGTGCCGTCGTACCCTCCCGCTCCACGGCGCGAGCCGACGCGCCTGATCTCGATCGTGCGCGATTGCTCACCCCGGCTCGTGCTGACCAACGCCGCTATCCTGGGCCGCCGGGAGGCGCTCCTTCGCTGGATCCCTGAGCTGGCCCAGGCCACGTGGATCGACACGGGCGCAGTCGAGGCCGGCGACGCCGCCGCCTGGCGCGATCCGGGGGTGAAGGGGGAGAACTTGGCGTTCCTCCAGTACACCTCGGCGTCCACGGCAGCTCCCAAGGGCGTGATGGTGAGCCATCGGAACCTGATCGAGAACCAGCGCATGATCCGGGAGGCGTTCGGCCATTCGGAGCACACGCGCGTAGTCAGTTGGCTTCCCCTCTTCCACGACATGGGGCTCATCGGCTGCGTGCTCCAGCCGCTCTACCTCGGCGTGCCTTGCGTTCTCATGTCTCCCGCGGCCTTCCTGCAGCGGCCAATCCGGTGGCTCGAAGCCATCTCCCGCTTTCGGGGCACGACCAGCGGCGGCCCCAATTTCGCCTACGACCTCCTGTGCCGCAAGGCGCGGCCCGCCGAGCTCGAGCGGCTCGATCTCTCCTCCTGGGACGTGGCGTTCAACGGCGCCGAGCCGGTCCGCGCCGACACCTTGGAACGGTTCGCCGAGACCTTCGCTCCCTGCGGCTTCCGGCGCGAGGCGTTTCTCCCCTGCTACGGGCTGGCTGAATCGACCCTGCTGGTCAGCGGCGGCGGCGCGGCAAGGCCGGCCCTGGCGGCCTTCGACGCCAGGGCGCTGGAAGAGGACCGGGTGTGCGAGGCCGCCGAGGGGCACCGTCGCCGGCTGGTGGGCTGCGGCCGGCTGCCGGCCGGCCAGGAGGCGGTCATCGTGGATCCGCGAACCTGCGCGCCGTGCGGCCCGGACCGGGTCGGCGAGATTTGGATCCGCGGTCCGAGCACGGCCCGGGGCTACTGGAGCCGGCCCGCCGAGACCGCGAGCGATTTCGGCGCCCGGCTGGTGGACGACGCCCGCACGGAGCCGTTCCTGAGGACCGGAGACCTGGGCTTCATCAAGGACGGCGAGCTCTTCGTCGCCGGGCGCCTCAAGGACCTCGTGATCGTGCGCGGGCGCAACCATCACCCGCAGGACCTGGAAGCGAGCGCCGAGCGCGGCCATTCGGCGGCCCGGCCGGGAGGCGGAGCCGCGTTCTCGATCGAGGCGCCGAACGGCGAGCGGCTCGTGCTGGTCCAGGAGCTGGAGCACGGCGAGAAGGACAATGTGGATCTCGAGGAGGCCGCCGCGGGGATGCGCCGGGCCGTGATGGACGATCACGAGTTGGCGCTCGACGAGGTCGCGTTCATCCGTGCCGGCGCCCTGCCCCGGACCTCGAGCGGGAAGGTCCAGCGCCGCAAGACCCGCGACCTCTATCGCGCCGGCCAGATGGACGTCGTCGGCTGCAGCCGGTTGGCCGCCATCGACGGCCTCGCGCGCGGCGAGCCCTGGGGCGAGGCGGGCGAGGACGCGGCGTGGACGGCCGAGGCGCTGCGCGCGCTCGCGCTCCCGGCCCGCCGCACGGTGCTCGAAGAGGGATTGAAGCGCCGGGCCGCGGCGATCCTGGGCGTCTCCGCGTCGCGGCTCGACGCCGAGATCCCCCTGGCGGGCATGGGGCTGGACTCGCTCAACGCCGTCGAGCTCCGAGCCTCCCTGGAGGAAGCCTTCGGCGTCGCCCCCTCGTTCACGGAGGTCGCGGAGCTCGGCCTGGGAGAGCTCGCCCGGCGGATGGCGTCGGCGCTCGATCGCGAAGGGCCCGCCCGGCCGCCGCTGTCGGATGCGCCACCCGCGCCCGGAAGCGAGATGCCGCTCAGTTGGGGTCAGCAGGAGCTGTGGCTGGCCCAGCGCCTGGCGCCGGCGTCGCCGGTCTACCACGTCGTGGTCGCGGCGCGGCTCGACGGGGCGCTCGACGTCGGGGCGCTGGAGCGGGCCCTGACGCGCCTGACCCGGCGGCACGACTCCTGGCGGACCACGTTCCACGAGACCGGCGAGGGGCCGCGCCAGCGTCTCGAGGCGCGCTCGGCGGTCGACTTCTCCTGCCGCGACGCGTCGTCCTGGAGCGGTGAGCGCGTGACGGAGTCGCTGCGGGAGGCGGCCGATCGGCCCTTCGACCTTGCCGCGGGCCCCCTGTTGCGGGTGGCGGTGCTGCGGCTAGGCGAGCGGGAATACCGTATCGTCTGGGTGGTCCACCACCTGGTTGCCGACCTCTGGTCGCTCTCGCGGGTCGCGGTGGAGCTCGGCGAGCTCTACCAGGAGGAAACCGGCGGCGCCCCGGCCCGATCGAGGCCCGGCGCCGCCGGGCGGCGACGTGGGCCCGAGACCAGCCACGCCGCGTTCGTGGAGGATCAGCGGCGGCTGGTGGCGAGCGAGGAGGGGCGCCGCCTCGAGCGTTACTGGCGCGAACGCCTCGAGCCGGCTCCGGAGCCCCTCGAGCTCGCCGCCGACCGGCCGCCGGCGGCGGCTCGGACTTACGCCGGCGCCGCCTTGCCGGTGGCCCTGGGGCCGGCGCGCAGCGAACGGCTCTTCCAGGTGGCGCGGCGACACCGCGCGGGGACCTTCGTCACGCTGCTCACGTTGTTCAAGGCGTTGCTCTACCGCCGCGGCGGCCAGGACGACGTGGTCGTCGGCTCCCCGGCCGCCGGCCGGTCGCGGGCCGGGCTTGAGTCGGTGGTGGGATACCTGGTCCGGATGCTCGCGCTGCGCACCGACCTGGCGGGCCGACCCTCGCTGATCGAGGCGTTGGGGCGGGTGGGGCGGGGCGTCGCCGCGGCCTGGGACCATCAGGAGTACCCTCTTTCCCTGTTGAGCGGACCGGACGCCGGCGAGGGCGCGCCACGCTATCGGGCCGTCTTCGCCCTCCAGCGGCCGCCGCGGACGGGCGATCCGGCGGCGGGAGCTCTGGCCCTCGGGGCGCCGGGGGTCGGCTTTCGCCTGGGCCCGCTGAGGTTCGAGTCGCTCGCCCTCGGAACCCGCGCCGTGCCGTTCGACCTCTCGCTGCTGGCGGCCGAGTCGGGCGGCGAGGTTCGCGCCGTGCTGCAATACTCGACCGAGCTCTTCGACGCCGCCTCGGCGCAGCGGTGCGCCCGGCAGCTCGCCGTCCTCATGGACGCGGCGCTGGCGGACCCCGGTCTCGCCCTGGCCGAGCTGCCGCTGCTCGACGCCGCCCAGCGCGGCCAGCTCCTGCGGGAGTGGAACGACACCCGGCATCCGTCGGTCTCGGCACCGGTTCAAGCCCGGGTGCGGCGGCAAGCCCGCCGCCGGCCGGACGCCGTGGCGGTCACCGCCGCGGGCGAGGCCGTGACCTACGGCGAGCTGGAGGCGCGGGCGAGCGCTCTGGCGAGCCGGCTCCGGGCTCTCGGGGTCGGCCCCGACGGCGTGGTGGCGGTCTGCCTCGAGCGCTCGCCGTGGATGGTGGCGGCGCTCCTGGGGGTTCTCGAGGCGGGAGGCGCCTACCTGCCGATCGATCCCGAGTATCCGATCGAACGGGTGAAGCTCACGTTGACCGACGCCCGGCCGCTCGCGCTGGTCGGCGACCCGCCTCCGGCGCGGCGACACGCGCTGGCGCCGGCCCGCATCGTGGCGATCGACGACGGGACGCCGAGCCGCGGCCGGGCGGCGCCCGCCGCCCGTGGGGAGGAGAAGGCCGACCGCCGTCTGGCCTACGTGATCTACACCTCGGGCTCGACGGGGCGGCCCAAGGGAGTGGCGATCTCCCACGCGTCGCTGGCGAACCTGGCCGACTGGCACCACGGCGCCTACGACCTCGCCGGGGCGGATCGGGTCGCGCAGGTGGCGGCGCCGGGGTTCGACGCCACGGTATGGGACGTATGGACGGCGTTGACGGCGGGGGCGTGCCTGTGCCTGTGCGACGCGGCGGCGCGGCTGGACCCGGCGCGGCTGACCGGCTGGATGGAGCGCGAGAGGATCACGGTCGGGTTCCTGCCGACGCCGCTCATGGAGGCCTGTCTCGCCCTGCCGGAGCCTGGCGGCGCCTTGCGTCTCTTGCTGACGGGCGGCGACCGATTGCGCGTGCGGCCTCCGGCCTCTTGGCGCTGCCGTCTCGTCAACCACTACGGCCCGACCGAGTCGACCGTGGTGGCGAGCGCCGGCGAAGTGCCCGCCGCGGGACGCGACGGCGCGGGCGGCCCGCCCCCCACCCTCGGGCGGCCGATCGCCAACTTCGAGATCCGCGTGGTCGACGCCCACGATGAGCTCGCGCCGCCGGGCGTGCCGGGAGAGCTCAGGATCGGCGGCGGCGGTCTGGCGCGGGGTTACCTGCACGGGCCCGCGCTGACGGCGGACCGTTTCCGTCCCGATCCCTGGAGCGGCGCCGGCGGTCGGCTCTACCGCAGTGGCGACCGCGCGCGGCTGCGCGGCGACGGCGAGATCGAGTTCCTGGGGCGCGGCGACCGCCAGCTCAAGGTGCGGGGGTTCCGCGTCGAGGCGGGCGAGGTCGAGACGGTCCTGCGCGCGCACCCGGAGGTCGCGGAGACGGTCGTGGACGTCCGCGGCCCGGACGGGCTGGCGCCGCGTCTCGTGGCCTGGATCGTGCCGGCCCGCCAGCCCTTCGCCGGGATCGTCGAGGTGCGCCGGGCCCTCGAGAAGCGACTGCCTTCATACATGGTCCCGGCGGCCTGGGCCGTGCTGGCGGAGCTGCCGTTGACGGCGCACGGCAAGCTCGATCGGCGCGCCCTGCCTGAGCCCGGCGCCGACGGCGGGCGGGCGCCGCGCCGGCCGCGGACGCCGACGGAGGAGATCCTGGCCGGCATCTGGAGCGAGTTGCTCGGCGGGGTGGACCCGGGCGCCGAAGAGAGCTTCTTCGAGCTCGGAGGGTCGTCGTTGCCTGCCGCCCGGCTGGTGTCGCGGGTGCGCGACGCCCTGGAGGCGAGGCTGGAGCTGCGCGAGGTCTTCGAGCACCCGCGGCTGGGCGAGATGGCGGCCCTCGTGGAGGCGTCCCGCGGCGCCGCTTTGCCGCCGCCGATCACCCCGGCGCCGCGTCCGGCCGACGGCCGGATTCCCCTGTCCTTCGGGCAGGAACGCTTGTGGTTCCTGGACCGGCTCGATCCGCGGTCGGCGGCGTACAACGTGCCCATGGCCCTCGAGTGCCGGGGCCGGTTGCGTCTCGACGTCCTGGAGGCCTGCCTCGCCGAGATCGCCGCGCGCCACGAGGTGCTGCTCTCGTCGCTGCCCGTCGTCGGCGAAGGCCCGGTCCAGGCGGTGGCGCCGCCGGCGCGGCTCACCCCGGCGCGAGTCGACCTCGGCGGCTTGCCGGCCGGCCGCCGCGCGCGCGTTCGGCAGCGGCTTGCGGGGCGCGAAGCGGCCACGGCGTTCGACCTCAGCACGGGTCCCTTGTGGCGGGTGCTGATCCTCACCTCCGGCGAGCGGGAGCACACCGTCGTCCTCACGTTCCACCACGCGGTCGTCGACGGCGCTTCGATCGCGGTGTTCTGGCGCGAGCTCGGCGCTCTGTATCGGGCCATGGCGGCGGGCGAGCCCTCGCCGCTGCCGCCGTTGCCGCTCCGCTACGCCGATTACGCGCTGTGGCAGCGCCGCCGCTACGCGGAGGACGGCGCCCTCGGGCTGGAGTACTGGCGCCGACAGCTTGAAGGCGCTCCCGAGACGCTGGAGCTGCCGGTGGACCGGCCCTTCGTGTCCGCCGCGAGCGCGCGCGGAGCCTCATTGCCGCTTTCGAGCCCGGCGGAGCTCACGAGCGCTCTCGAGCTGCTGGGCCGGCGCAGCGGCGCGACCTTGTTCATGGTGCTCCTGGCCGCCTTCGCCTCCCTGCTCGCGCGCTGGTCGCGGCAGCGTGACCTCGTGGTGGGCTCACCGGTGGCGGGTCGCGGGCGGGTCGAGCTCGAAGGGCTCATCGGCCTCTTCGTCAATACGGTGGCCTTGCGCGTCGAGGTGGCGCAGGCGTGGCGATTCACCGAGCTGCTGGCGCGCGTTCGCCGTACGGCGCTGGGGGCCTACGAGCACGGCGAGACCCCCTTTTCGAAGGTCGTCGAGGAGCTCCGGCCGCAGCGTTCGCGTGGCCGGTCTCCCCTCTTCCAGGTCCTGTTGGCGCTCGACGAGGCGCCGCCCGCGCCCCCCGAGCTGCCCGAGCTCGACCTGCTCGTGTGGAAGCCGCGGCGCGGCGCCTCTCAGCTCGATCTGACCCTCTCCCTGGCGCGCGGCGAGGCCGCCCTGGAGGGCGAGATCGAGTACCGCCGCGACCTCTTCGACCACACCACGGTTCGCCGGCTGCGGGCGCACTTCCTGCGCCTGCTGGCCGAGGTCACCGCCGATCCCGGCCGTCGCCTCGGGGAATTGGCGCTCTTGAGCGGCGGCGAGCGCCGGCAGGTGCTCGACTGGAGCGGATGGGCAGCGCCGGACGAGCCTGCCGGCGCTTCGCCGGTACACGAGCGGATCGCCCTCCAGGCCGGGCTGCGGCCTGACGCGGTCGCGGTGGAATCGCAAGGCGCGGCGTGGAGCCACGCCGGTCTCGACGTCTGGGCGAGCCGTCTGGCGCGTCGCCTCGCCGGCCTCGGCGTAGGACCGGAGGTGCGGGTGGGCCTGGAATTGGAGCGTTCGCCGGCGATGATCGCGGCGCTGCTCGCGGTCCAGAAGGCCGGCGCCGTCTTCGTGGTCCTCGATCCGTCCTATCCTCCCTACCGGCTGGCGCTGCTCCGGGAGGACGCCCGGCCCGCGGTGGTCGTCGACCGGGATTGGGTGCAGGCCGGCCGCCACGATGCCTCTTCGCCGGCAAGCCTCGCGTCGCCTCGCGATCCCGGCCACCTCGCCTACGTTCTCTACACCTCCGGCTCCACCGGAAGGCCCAAAGGAGTCTGCGTGTCTTACGGCGCCCTCGCCCGGCACTGCCGGGCGATCGGTCGCTCGTGGGAGCTCGAAGCCGGCGACCGCGTGCTTCAATTCGCCGCTCCCGGCTTCGACGCGGCTCTGGAGCAGATCCTGCCGACCCTGGCCTGCGGCGCGACGTTGGTGCTGCGCGGCGACGAGCTGGAAGAGAGCCGTCAGTTCCTGCGGTCGGCAGCGACTCTGCGGTTGACGGTGGCCAACTTGCCGACGGCCTACTTCGAACAGTTGGCGAGCGATCCGGAGCCGGAGCCGGCGGCGCTCGCGCTACGCCTGGTGATGGCCGGCGGCGAGGCGCTGGCCCCGGAGGCGGTGCGGCGCTGGCGTCGCCGCCACCCGGCGGTGCGCCTGGCCAACGCCTACGGGCCCACCGAGGGCGTGGTGACGGCGGCGGTCTGGGACGTCGAGGTCGGCGGCATCCCCGCGGCGGGAGCGACACCCATCGGCCGGCCCACGAGTGGGCGCCGCCTGTACGTAGCGGAGCGCTCGGGCGAGCTCGCCCCGGCGGCGGTGACCGGAGAGCTCCGGCTCGCCGGTCCGATCCTGGCGCGGGGCTATCTCGGGCTGCCCGGCCACACCGCCGCGAGCTTCGTGCCCGACGCCGTCTCCGGGGTGCCCGGAGGGCGCCTCTATTGCACCGGCGACCTGGTCCGCTGGCTTCCCGGCGGCGTGCTCCAATACCTCGGGCGCAGCGACCGTCAGGTCCAAATCCGCGGCTTTCGCGTCGAGCCGGGGGAGGTCGAGGCGGCCGTCGCCGCCCACCCGGAGGTGGCCGCCGCCGTGGTCGTCCCCAGCGTCCGGCCCGGGGGCGAGAGCTGTCTCGTCGCGTACGTGACACCGGCCGGCGAGCCGCCCCCGGGCGGCGCGAAGGGCGCCGCGCGAGGTCTCTGGCCCCGGCGCCTGGCCGAGCACCTTCGAGGACGGCTGCCGGCCTACATGGCGCCGGCCGCCTGGGTCGTCCTGGACGCGCTTCCCCGCACCGTCCACGGCAAGGTCGACCTCGCGGCCCTGCCGGCGCCGCACTTCGATCTGGAGCCGAAGGGACGGGCCGAAACGCCGGACGAGCAGCTCCTCGCGGCGATCTGGGCGCAGGCCCTGGGGCTCGAGGAGGTGGGCGCCGACGACGACTTCTTCCTGCTCGGCGGCCATTCGCTCCTGGCGACGCAGGTGGCGGCGCGGGCTCGCCGGGCCTTCGGCGTCGAGCTGCCGGTCTCGAAGGTCTTCGAGGCGCACACGGTGCGGGCCCTGGCGCGGGAGCTGCGCGCTCTTCGTCGGCCGGTGGAGACGGCGCCGATCGAGCCGGGCGGCGGCGACGAGGCGCCGCTTTCTCCGGCCCAGCAGCGGCTCTGGTTCCTCGATCGCCTGGACCCGGGAACGCCGGCCTACAACGTGGCGGGCGCCCTCGGATTCCACGGCGAGCTCGATCCCGACGCCCTGGCCGCCGCGCTCGGTCACGTGATGAGCCGGCAAGAGGCCCTGCGCACGCACTTCGCCGAGGGGGAGGGCGGGCCCGTGCAACGGGTCGCCCCCTGGCGGCCTCCGGCGGTCGCAACGGTCGACCTGCGCCGTCTCCCGGCCGGGCGGCGGCAGGGCGAGGCGCGCAGGCTCGGAAGCCGGGAGGCCCGACGTCCTTTCGACCTGACCACGGCGCCGCTCTTGCGCCTGACCCTGTTGCGCCGAGCCGCGGCCGAGCACGTGGGGATCCTCACGATCCATCACATAGTCGCCGACGGCTGGTCGCTGACCCGGGTCCTGCCCGGCGAGCTGCTCGCGGCGTACCGCGCCTGTCGCGCCGGCGAGGCGCCGCGCTGGGAGCCGCTGCGCGTGCGCTACGCCGACTACGCCCGCTGGCTGGCCGCCGGGCCGGGCGGCGCCGCGGCGGAGGACCTCGCCTGGTGGCGCCGCCGGCTGGCCGGCGCGCCGGGCCGGCTCGAGCTGCCCCTCGACCGTCCCCGCCCGCGCGCCCTCACGCCGCGGGGCGGGCTCCTTTCCAGGCCGCTCGCGGCGCCGCTGGCCCGGGCCGCGGAGAGCTGGGGCCGGAGCGCCTCGCTGAGCCCTTTCCTGGTCTACCTGACCGCTTTCGGGGCGCTCCTCTCGCGGCTGACGCACCAACGTGACCTGTTGATCGGCTTCCCCGCCGCCGGCCGCGAGAGCGTCGATCTCGAGCCTCTCGTCGGCATGTTCGTCAACCCTCTCGTGCTGCGGCTCGAGATCGCGCCCGGGGACGGCCTCGGCGCCCTGGCCCGGACCGTGCGCGGGTCGTTTCTCGAGTCCTACGACCGTGGCCGCCTGCCGTTCGAGCGCCTGCTCGAGGGGCTGCGGCCCGAGCGCGGCCTCGACGCCGCTCCGCTCTTCCAGGTGATGTTCGCCACCCTCGACACGGTCCGGCGCTTCACCGAGGGCGGGCTCGAGGTGAGCGTGGAACCGATCGACAACGGCACGGCGAAGTTCGAGCTCGACCTGACGGTAGAGCGCGACACGGCTTCAGACGTCGCGCGGTGGGAATACTCGACCGACCTCTTCGACGCGACGACGGTGCGGCGATTCGCGGACGGTTTCGCGGCGATTCTGGCGGCGGGCCTGGCCGCACCGGAGCGGCCTCTCCACGAGCTGGGGCTGCTGGGGGGCATCGCCGGCCGCCAATTGCTGGTGGAGTGGAACGACGTGGCGCGTTCGTTCTCCGGCGCGGCGGGCGTCGGCGATCTGGTCCTGCGCCGGGCGGCGCGGCAGCCCGACGCCGCGGCTGTGGTCTCCACCCGGGCCACCCTCACCTACGGCGAGCTCACGCGCCGTGGCGCAGAGCTGGCGCGCCGCCTGCGTTCGCTCGGCGTGGGGCCGGAGCGGCGCGTCGGCGTCTGCCTGGAGCGCTCCGCGGCCCAGGTCGTGGCGCTCCTGGGGACCTGGCTCGCCGGCGGCGCCTACATGCCTATCGACCCGCGCTATCCGGACGCCCGGATCGTCTTCATGGTCCGGGACGCCGGTCTGACGGCGGTGGTCACCGACAAGAGCCTGGCGAGGCGTCTGCCGGCGCGGGCGCCGGTCGTCCTGATCGACCCTTCGGGCCCGGTCCCCTTCGCGGACGCGGAGGGCTCGGCCGCCGGCGTCGAGAACCCCGACCAACTCGCCTACGTCATCTACACGTCCGGATCGACCGGCCATCCCAAAGGGGTGGCGGTGACCCACCGCACCCTCCACAACCTGATCGGCTGGCACCTGGAGACATACGGCCTGACCGCGGGCGACCGGGTGGGTCAGGTGGCGGGCGCCGGGTTCGACGCCTCGGTCTGGGACGTGTGGACGGCTCTGGCCGCGGGAGCGGCCCTCTGCCTGGCCGACGAGGTCACCCGCGTCGACGCCGAGCGCCTCAATGCCTGGCTCGCCGGCCGGGCGATCACCGTGGCCTTCCTGCCCACTCCCTTGCTCGAAGCTTGTCTGGATCAGCGGGCAGCCGGGGGCGGCGCCCTGCGATACCTGTTGACCGGCGGCGACCGGTTGCGGCGCTTCCGGACGCCGGCCCTCGCCTGTGCGCTCGTCAACCACTACGGTCCGGCCGAAGCGACCGTGGTGGCGAGCGCCGGCCCGGTGCCGGTGAGCCCCGCCCGCCGGCGCGCGCCGCCGTCGATCGGGCGGCCGATCGCCAACGTGTGGCTCGAAGCGGTTGACGCGCGCGGCGCTCCCGTTCCGCGCGGCGTGACGGGCGAGCTGCGGATCGGCGGCGGCGGGGTGGCGCGGTGCTACCTCGGCCGTCCAGGCCTGACCGCGGAGCGCTTCGTTCCGGCGCCCCGAGGGGGGGCCGGGGATCGCCTTTACGTGACGGGGGACTTGGTGCGCCACCGCCATGACGGCGAGCTCGAGTTCCTCGGCCGGCGGGACCATCAGGTCCAGATCCGGGGTCTGCGCGTCGAGCCGGGCGAGATCGAGCGAGCGCTCCTCGCCCATCCGGCGGTGGGCGAAGCGGCGGTGGTCCTGCGCCGGGACGCGGCGGGGGAGGGCCGGCTGGCTGCTTACGTGGCGCCGGTTCCCGGCGGCGACGGCCTCGACGTCGCCGTACTGCGCGGCGAGCTCGGCCGCCAGCTTCCCGCGCCCATGGTCCCCACCCTCTGGGTCGAGATGGCCGCGCTGCCCAAGGACGCTCACGGCAAGCTCGACCGCGGCGCCCTGCCGCCGCCGGGCGAGCCTTCACGACGGCCGGCGCCGCGCACGCCTCGCGAGCGCGAGGTCGCGAGGATCTGGAGCGAAATCCTCGGCGTCGAGAGCATCGGACCCGAGGACGATTTCTTCGAGCTCGGCGGACACTCGCTCCAGGCCACCCGCCTCCTCTCGCGGGTGCGCGACGAGCTCGCGGTCGAGGTGGATTTGCGGCGTTTCTTCGAGGCGCCGCGTCTCGGCGCCCTGAGCGAGCTCATCGACCGGCAACGTGCCTCGGGCACGGCCGCGGCGCCGCTTTCGAAGCCGAAGATCCGCCGGCTCGGCCGCGGCCGAAGCGATCTCGATCAGATGCTCGACCGCGTGCGGGAAGTCTCCGCCGGCGCGGTCTCCCACGACCGCCCCGGCTCTCTCGGAAGCACACGATGAAGACCCTCGACGGACCCCGACTGCGGCCCGATCAGGACGAGCTCTTCGCCGGCCTCCTGGAAAAGGCCGGCGGCGAGTTCAACGTCTTCCCGCTCTCTTTCGCCCAAGAGCGCCTGTGGTTCCTCGAGCAGCTCCGGCCGGGCACCGCGGTCTACAACGTGCCGATGGCCCTGGCGCTCGACGGCCCGCTCTCGGTGAAGGCCCTCGAGGCCGCCCTGGGCGACGTCGTCGCGCGGCACGAGTCGCTGCGAACGACCTTCGTGGCGGTAGGCGGCCGGCCGGTGCAGAAGATCCTGCCGGCGGTGCGGCTCGAGCTGCCCCGGGTCGA
Organism: Thermoanaerobaculia bacterium; assembly: GCA_036397835.1. Taxonomy (GTDB): domain Bacteria; phylum Acidobacteriota; class Thermoanaerobaculia; order Multivoradales; family J023; genus DASWIG01. Next base: position 85,884 of record DASWIG010000188.1, on the reverse strand, counting down.
CCTCACCGGCGTTGCCGGGGGCCGGGAGGAAGCGCTTCGCCGCATGGACGCCGTGATGGCGCGGCCCTTCGCGCTCGACCGTTGGCCGCTCCTGCGCGCGGTGCTCTACGCGTTGAGCGAGCAGCGCCGCGTCCTGCTCCTGGTGTTCCACCACGTGGTCACCGACGGCTGGTCGTGCGGGGTGCTCGCCGGAGAGCTCGCGGAGCTCTACCGGGCCCACCTTACCGGCCGCCGTGCCGAGCTTCCCGCGCTCGAGATCCAGTACGCCGAGTTCGCGGTATGGCAGCGGGAATGGCTCACCGGCGAGGTGCTCGAGACCCTCCTCGGGTACTGGCGCCGCCAGTTGAGCGGTCTGGAATCCGTGGAGCTGCCCGCCGACCGGCCGCGTACGGATCGCCGCACCTTTCGCGGGGGGTGGCTGCCCGTGGCGATCGGCCCGGAGCTGGCCGGCGGCCTGCGGCGGCTCGGCGCGGCCGCCGGTGCGACGCTCTTCCACGTGCTCCTGGCGTCGTTCCACGTGCTGCTGCAGCGCTACTCGAACCGTCCCGACCTCGCGGTGGGCACGCCCATCGCGAACCGCAACACGAGCGAGGTCGAGCCGCTGGTGGGATTCTTCGTCAACACCCTGGTGGTTCGCGCCCACGGGCGCGGGAACCCTTCGTTCCGCGAGTTCCTGGGCCGGGTTCGCGCGGCGGCGGTGGACGCCTACGCCCATCAGGACCTGCCTTTCGAGCGGCTGGTCGAGGAGCTCGAGCCAGAGCGGCGGCTCGACCGCAATCCGTTCTTCCAGAACGTGCTGGCGCTCCAGAACACGCCCTTGCCGCGGTTCGCTCCGGAGGGGTTGAGCGTGGAGATCGTCGAGGTCGACAGCGGCTGGGCCAAGCTCGACCTCACCCTCACCCTGCGCGAGGGTGAGGGGGGCCTTGCCGGGGCCTTGACCTATAGCGCCGAGCTTTTCGACCGGCGGACGGTTGACCGATTCCTCGGGCACTTCCGGAGCCTGCTCGCGGCCGTTGCCGCCACCGGGGATCGCCGGCTCTCAGAGCTGCCGCTATCGAGCCCGGCCGAGGAGGCCGAGCTGCGCTGCCTGGCGCGGGGGCCGGCCGCCACTACGCCGCCGCGCTCCCTCCACTCCGTTTTCGAAGAGCACGCCGCCCGGCACGGCGCGGCGCCGGCTCTTTACTTCGAGGGCCAGCGCCTCGACTACGCCGAGCTCAACGCGTGGGCCAATCGGGTCGCACACCGTCTGCGCAAGGTCGGCGTGGCACCGGAGAGGCGGGTGGGGCTGCTGGTCGATCGCCGGCCCGAGATGATCGTGGCGATGCTGGCGGTGCTCAAGGCCGGAGGCGCCTACGTACCGCTCGATCCCGGCGCGCCGCCACGCCGGCTGGAGCGCCAGCTTCGCGACGCCGGCGCCGCCTGGGCAGTGACCGTCGGAGACCTCGAAGCGGCCCTGCCCGAGGGCGTCGGCCGGGTGCTCGCGGAACCCTCCGCCACGCAGTCCGAGCCGGACACCAACCCGTCGCCCGCCGCAGGTCCGGACCATCTTGCGTACGTGATCTACACGTCGGGCTCCACCGGGCGGCCCAAGGGGGTCGCCGTGGAGCACCGCCAGCTCCACGCCTACTCCCAGGGCATCCTCGGCTTGCTGCGGTCGGGCGAGCTGAGCTTCGCGACGGTCTCGACGCTGACCGCCGATCTCGGCAATACCGCGATCCTCGCCGCGCTCATGACCGGCGGCGCCTTGCACCTGGTCAGCGAAGGCCGCCTCGCCGACGGCGACGCCCTTGGCGAGTACCTGGAGCGCCACCACGTCGACGGCCTCAAGATCGTGCCCTCGCACCTGGCCGCGCTCCTGAGCTGTTCCCGGCCGGAGCGACTGCTGCCACGCCGCTGCCTGGTGCTGGGCGGGGAGGCGGCGAGCTGGCCGCTGATCGAGAGGGTCCGCGCCCTGGCTCCTCGCTGCGCGATCTTCAACCACTACGGTCCCACCGAGGCCACGGTGGGAGCCGTGGCGACGCGGCTGACCGACGAGCCGGCGAACCGCGCCGCGCCTCCGATCGGCCGTCCGCTGGCGGGAGCGGAGGCCCACGTTTTCGGCCGCGGGCTCGCCGTGACGCCGCCTGGCGTTCCCGGAGAGCTCCACCTGGGTGGCGCCGGCGTGAGCCGCGGTTACCTCGGCCAGCCGAGGCGCACGGCGGAGCGCTTCATCCCGCATCCGGCCGCGAGCGGGGCGGGCGAGCGCCTCTATTCCACCGGAGACCTCGCTCGCTGGCGGGACGGCGGCCAGTTGGAGTTCCTCGGCAGGATCGACCAACAGCTCAAGCTCCGGGGCTTTCGCATCGAGCCCGGTGAGATCGAGTCCGTGCTGCGGGAGCACCCGGCGATCGACCAGGTGACGGTCGTTCTCCTGCGCGACACGCCTGGAGGACGCCTCGCCGCCTTCTTCACCCCCCAAGGCTCCCCGCCCGCGCCGAGCGAGCTCCGGGGCTTCGCCGCCGAGAGACTGCCGCCCATCATGGTGCCTTCGGCGTGGCAGGCCGTCTCGATCATGCCGCTCACCGCCAACGGCAAGCTGGACCGCGCCGCCCTGGCGCGGCGCGCGCCGCCGGCCGCGACGCCCGGCGAGCTCGCCGACGCCCCGCGTACCCCCACCGAGGAGCTTTTGACCGGCATCTGGTCCGAGGTCCTGGGTCGCCACGTCGGTCTCCACGACGACTTCTTCGCCACGGGCGGTCATTCGCTCCTGGCCGCGCGGCTGATCTCGAGGGTTCGCCAGGCGTGGCAGGTCGAGCTGCCGCTGGCCGAGCTCTTCGCGGCGCCCACCGTCGCCGGCCTGGCGACGCGGCTGGAGCGGGCGCGCGGGGGCCGGCCGGCCCGCGCTTACGTCCCGGTTCCGCGCAATGGCGAGCTGCCGCTGTCGTCCGCTCAAGAGCAGCTCTGGTTCCTCCAGCGCCTCGATCCTCGCGACCCGTCCTACAATCTTCCCTACTTCGTCGAGCTCGAAGGCGAGCTCGATCACGGCGCGCTCGCCTGGGCCCTCGAAAACGTCGTGGGGCGTCACGAGGTGCTCAGGACGTCATTTCCCGAGGTCGGCGGCGTGCCGGTGCAGCGCATCGCCCCGCCGTTCGCGGTGGAGCTTCCCAGGGTCGACCTTGGGGCGCTGCCCTGCTCCGCCCGCGAGCTCGAGGCGGCGCACCTCGCCCGCGATGCCGCGCGCCAGCCTTTCGACCTGGGCCGGACGCCGGCGTGGCGTGTGCTGATCCTCGCTCTCGGCCGCGGACGCCATTGGCTGCTCTGGACCCTCCACCACGTCGTTTCCGACGCCTGGTCGCGTGCCCTCCTCACCCGAGAGCTCGGTGCTTTCTACGACGGCGCCCGCCGGGGCGCGCCGCCGGCGCTGCCCGAGCTGCCTCTCCAGTACGCCGACTTCGCCCACGGCGAACGGCTTCGGCTCCGCGGACCGCTGCTCGACGACGAGATCGGCTACTGGCGCCGCCGGCTGGAGGGCGCGCCGCCGCTCGAGCTTCCCACCGACCGGCCGCGGCCCGCGCGGCGTTCCGGGAGGGGGGCGGCGGTGGCCTTCACCCTGGGCCGGGAGACCACGACGGAGGTGGCGGCGCTCGGCCGGCGCCACGGCGTGACGCTCTTCATGACCCTGCTGGCGGCCTTACAGACCCTGCTCCACCGTCACACCGGTCAGGACGACGTGACCGTCGGCGCGCCGGCGGCGCACCGGGGCGCGGGCGAGCTCGAAGGCCTCGTGGGCTTCTTCGTCAACGTGCTGGCGCTGCGCGGGTTCCCGGCGGGCCGCCTGCGGTTCGCGGAGCTTCTCAGCTCCACCCGCGGCGCTTGTCTGGAGGCCTACGACCACCAGGGCCTGCCCTTCGAGCGCTTGGTGGCGGAGCTCGCTCCCAAGCGAGAGCCGGGGCGCACGCCGATCTTCCAGGCGATGCTCGTGCTCCAGAACGCTCCGAGCGAGCAGTGGCGGCCGGCGGGGCTCGCGCTGCGACCCCTCGAGGTCGGCACCGGGACGGCAAAGTACGACCTCACGCTGGCGATCGAAGAGACTCAGGCCGGATTGCGGGGAGCGTTCGAATACAGCACGGACCTCTTCTTCGCCACCACGCTCCGGCGGCTCGCCGGCCATTTCCGGAGGATCCTCGAGAGCGGCGCCGCGGCGCCGGAGCGGCGGCTGGTTGACCTGGCCCTGCTGAGCCGCGCGGAGCAATCACAGGCGCTCTGGCAGTGGGATCCCTCGGACGTCGGCGGCGACGCGGTCACCAGCGTCGACGCCAAGATCGACGAGCGCGCCGCCGGTACCCCGGACGCCGTGGCCGTGGTCCGAGGCGACGAGCGCCTGACCTACGGAGAGCTGCGCCGCCGCTCCGGTCTGTTGGCGGCGCGCTTGCGCCAGATGGGCGTCGGCGCGGACGACGTCGTCGCCACGTACCTGGAGCGCTCGGCCGCGATGGTGGTGGTGATCCTGGGCGTCCTCGAGGCCGGCGCCGCCTACCTGCCCCTGGAGCCCGGCCAGCCTCGGCACCGGCTGGCGCGGTTGCTCGCCGACGCCGGGCCGCGAGGGGTCGTCACCACCCCGGCGCTCGCCGCGGACCTGCCCGCGGCCGCGCCGGTCCTGTTCCTGGACGGCGGTTCATCTCCGGGGCCGTCCAGGGCCGACGAGCGGCGGGATGCGTCCGTTCGGGTCCGTCCGGAGAACCTGGCCTACGTGATCTTCACGTCGGGCTCCTCGGGAGCACCCAAGGGCGTGGCGATCGAGCGCCGCCAGTTGGCCGCCTACGTCCGGGGCGTCGGCGAGCGACTCCGCCTGCCGGAAGGCGCCGCCTACGCCCTGCTCACGACGTTCGCCGCCGACCTGGGTCACACGATGGTCTTTCCCGCGCTCTGCCGCGGCGGCCGTCTGCACGTGGTGCCGTCGAGGATTGCGGCCGACGCCGAGGCGCTGGCCGAGTACAACCTGAGGCACCGTCTCGACTGCGCAAAGATCGTGCCCTCGCACCTGGCGGCGTTGGCAGGCTCCTCCCGGTTCGGCGAGGTGCTGCCGCGGCTGCGCCTGGTGCTGGGAGGCGAGGCGGCGAGTCGCGAGAGTGTGGACCGCGTCCGCGCGGTCGCGCCTGAATGCCGCATCTTCAACCACTATGGGCCCACCGAGGCCACGGTCGGCTGCCTGACCTGGGCGCTCGACCACAAGCCCGGTCCGCTGGAAACCGACCGGGTGCCGTTGGGCCGCCCCCTGCCGCAGACGCGGGCGTTGGTGGCCGATTCGGCGCTGCGGGCGGCTCCGGCGGGGGTGGCGGGAGAGCTCCTGGTCGGCGGCGCCACGGTCGGCCGCGGCTACTTGGGGCGACCGGCGGCGACGGCGCAGCGATTCGTGCCCGATCCGCGCGTCGGCGAGCCCGGGGAGCGCCTCTACTGCACCGGTGACCGGTGTCGCCGCCTGGCCGACGGAGCCGTGGAGTTCCTCGGCCGGGTCGACCACCAGTTGAAGGTCCTGGGGTACCGGATCGAGCCGGCGGAGATCGAAGCGGCGCTCGAGCGCCATCCGGCGGTGCGCCGAGCGGTGGTGACCGCGCACCGGGCCGAGGATGGCGAGGTCCGGCTTCGGGCCCACGTCCAGACAAGTCCCGGCCGGCGGGATGCGCCGCGATTGCTCGCCGAGCTGGCGCGGCACGCGCGCGGCGAGCTGCCCCCCTACATGGTGCCCCACGACTTCGCGGCTATCGACTCTCTGCCTCTGACCCCCAACGGCAAGGTGGACCGACGAGCTCTGGAAGAGCGGCCGCTGCCGCGGGCCCTCGAACCGGAGCCTGGCGACGAGCCGCGCACCGCCACGGAGGAGCTCCTGGCCGGGATCTGGTGCGAGCTCCTGGACCGGGGCACCGTGGGGCGAGAACAGAGCTTTTTCGAGCTCGGAGGGCACTCGCTCCTGGCCGTGAGGATGCTGACCCGGGTTCGCGATCTCCTGGGGATCGAAATGGCGTTGAGAACGGTCTTCGAGCGGCCGTCGATCGCCGAGCTCGCCGCCGGTATCGACGGCGCGCGCCGGAGCGCCGGCCCCTCGGTCCCGGCTCTCGAGCCTCTCGCGGACCGGGACGGCGTGCCCCTGGCATTCGCCCAGGAGCGGCTGTGGTTCTTCGAGAATCTCCACGCGGGCCGTCCCCTCTACAACCTGGCGAGCGCCTTTCGGCTTCGCGGCGAGCTCTCGGTGACGGCGCTCGGGCAGGCCGTCGACGAGATCGTTCGCCGCCACCAAGTCCTCCGGCTACGAGTAGAGATTCGAGACGGGCGGCCGGTGCAGGTCTTCGCTCCTCCCGCCCCGGTGCCGCTTTCGACCGCCGACCTCTCCGCTCTTCCCGCCGGCGTGCGCCCGGACGAGCTCCGCCGCCGGATGCGCGGGGAGATCGGGCGGCCGTTCGACCTGGAGCGCGGCGGCGCCCTGCGCTGCACCGTGCTCAGGCTAGGGGAAAGCGACCACGTGCTGCTGGTGGCCGCCCATCACCTGGTCAGCGACGGGGAGTCGTTGCGGATCTTCGTCGGCGAGCTGAGCGCGCTCTACCGGAGCGGTCGCGAGCGAGCCGCGGGCACGACCCTGCCGGAGCCGGCCTTGCAGTATGCCGACTACGCGGCCTGGCAGCGTCGCTGGCTCGAGAGCGGGGCCGCCGAGAGCGAGCTCGCCGAGTGGCGGGAGTCGCTGGCCGGGGCGCCGCCCCTGCTCGGGCTGCCCACCGACCGGCCTCGGCCGGCGGTCATGGGCTTCGCGGGCGCCAGTTGCGCGGTGCGGCTGGCGTCGGACGCGGAGCACGCCCTGACCGGGATGAGCCGGCGCCACGGCGCAACCCTGTTCATGACCTTGCTGGCGGCCTTCAAGGTCCTTCTCCTTCGCTACACGGGAGAAGCCGACGTCGTGGTGGGCTCTCCCGTCTCCCACCGTCCCCAGCAGCGGACCGAAGGCTTGATCGGGCTGTTCCTCAACCTGGTGCCTTTGCGGACCAGGCTCTCCGGCGACCCGAGCTTCGCCAACCTGCTGCAGCGGGTCCGCGAAACCGTATTGACGGCCTTCACGCGCCTCGGTGTGCCCCTCGAGCGGGTGGTCGAGCATCTAGCGCCGCGGCGTAGCCCCGCCTACACGCCGGTCTTCCAGGTGATGTTCAACTTCCGGCACGCCGTCGGCGAGGACCTCGAGCTCCCAGGCGTCGCGGCGCAGGCCATGAGCCTCGACTCCGAGATCGCCCGCTTCGACCTCACGCTGTCGCTGCGGCGAACCGCGCAAGGCGTTGCAGGCGTCGTCGAGTACAAGACGGAGCTCTTCGACGCCACCACGATCCGCCATCTGGCTTGCCACTATGCGCGCCTCGTCGAGGCCGTGGCCTCGGATCCGGCCTTACGCTTGTCGGCGATCGACGTGCTCAGCCGAGTCGAACGGTGGCAGCTCGTGGGCGAGTGGACCGACACGGAGCGCGGCGTCGCCCCGGCGACGGTTCACGGGCTCTTCGAGACGCGCGCCGCGGCGTCGCCGGGGGCGCCGGCGCTTCACTTCGAGGGCCAGCGGCTGACCTACGAGGAGCTCGACCGCCGCGCCGGCCGTCTCGCCCGCCGCCTCGAGTCGCTGGGCGTCGGTCCGGAGATCGTGGTCGGGATCGAGATGGACCGTGGTCCCGAGCTGGTCGTCGGTTTGCTCGGCGTGCTCAAGGCGGGCGGCGCCTACCTGCCCCTCGACCCGGCCTACCCGCGACGACGCCGGGAGCTCATGCTGGCCGACGCCGGCGCCGCCCTGCTCCTCGTGCGGGGCTCGGCGGCCACGCCGGACGGGGGCGCGTCCGTCGAAGGAATCCGGGTCGAATCCCTGACCCCCGCCGCCCGCGGGCGTGCCCCGGCCGGGCCTTTTCCGGCCGGGCCCGACAACCTGGCCTACGTCATCTACACCTCGGGCTCGACCGGCCGTCCCAAGGGGGTCATGATCTCCCATCGCCAGGTGGTGAGCTTCTTCGCCGGCATGGATGAACGCCTTGGGCGCGACGAGCCGGGGACCTGGCTCGCGGCCACCAGCGTTTCCTTCGACATCTCGGTGCTGGAGCTCTTCTGGACGCTGACCCGAGGCGCCACCGTCGTCCTCCAACACTCGCTCGGAGGCCACCGCGGGATCCCTCAGGAGACGCCGGCCCGGGCCGCCCGGCCCGCGGCGCGGCGCGCCATGGAGCTCAGTCTCTTCTACTTCGCCAGCGCCCGGCCGCAAACCGGCGCCGGCGGCCGCCGCGGCGGCGCTTATAGGTTGCTCCTCGATGGGGCGCGAGCCGCGGATCGGCTCGGTTTCGCCGCGGTGTGGACACCCGAGCGCCACTTCCACGACTTCGGCGGTCTCTATCCCAATCCCGCGACCACCGGATCGGCGGTGGCCGCGGTCACCGAGAAGGTCGGGATCCGGGCCGGCAGCGTGGTCCTGCCTCTCCACCACCCGGTGCGGGTGGCCGAAGAGTGGGCGGTCGTCGACAACATCTCGGGCGGAAGAGTGGGAATCTCCTTCGCTTCCGGCTGGCATGCCGACGACTTCGTCCTCGCCCCGGCCAACTACGCCGACCGCAAGCAGCTCATGCTGCGCGAGATCGAGACGGTGCGCCGCCTCTGGCACGGCGAAGCGGTAGTGCTCGCGGGCGGCGGCGGCAACGAGGTCGCGGTGACGATCCGTCCGCAGCCGGTCCAGGCCGAGCTGCCCGTGTGGATCACCGCCAGCGGCAACCCCGAAACGTTTCGCCTCGCCGGCGAAATGGGGGCCGGGATTCTCACCCACCTGCTGGGCCAGAGCGTGGCCGACGTGGCCGACAAGATCGCCGTCTACCGCCAGGCCTGGCGCGAGGCCGGCCGGGGCCCGGGCAAGGGGCACGTGACGTTGATGCTCCACACCTTCGTGGGCGAGCGGCTCGACGAGGTGCGCGAGCTGGTGCGCGAGCCGTTCTACGATTACTTGCGCAGCTCGGCCGGGCTGGTCAGCAACCTGATGCGCAGCCTGGGCCGCCAGGGCCGGGCAGAGGACTACTCTCCCGAAGAGCAGGAAGCGGTCCTGGCGCACGGCTTCGAGCGCTACTTCGATCAGAGCGGCCTCATGGGGACCCCGGAAACCTGCGCGCGGACGATCCACACGCTCGGCTCGATCGGCGTCGACGAGGTGGCCTGCCTGATCGATTTCGGAGTCGACGCCGACCTCGTTCTGCAAAGCCTCGAGCCGCTCGCCGACCTGCGCCGTGACGGCGTGCCGCGGGCCGTCCGGGAGACGGGCTACTCCCTGCCCGAGCAGCTCGTGCGCCATCAGGTCACCCACCTGCAGTGTACGCCGTCGATGGCCAGGATCCTGGCGGCGGACAGCGCCGCGGCTCCCGGTCTGGCGAATCTCGAAACGCTCTTGATCGGCGGCGAGACGTTGACGCCGGCGCTCCTGAGCGAGCTGCGGGAGAAAACGCGGGCCCGGATCCTCAACGTGTACGGCCCGACCGAGACCACGATCTGGTCGGCCACGTGCCGCGTCGAGTCGGGCCCCGGCCCCGTCGCCATCGGCCGCGAGATCCTCAACACGCGGATCTACGTGCTCGATCGCCACCTTCGGCCCACCCCGGCCCGGGTGCCGGGACAGCTCCTGATCGCCGGTGCCGGCCTGGCGCGCGGTTATTGCGGGCGGCCTGCGCTGACCGCGGCCAGTTTCCTGCCCGACGCCTTCGCCGTCGTGCCCGGCGGCCGGCTCTACGCCACCGGGGACCTGGCGCGGCGCCGCGGAGACGGCAGCCTCGAGTTCCTCGGCCGCGTGGACCACCAGCTCAAGCTCAACGGCTACCGCATCGAGCCCGGAGAGATCGAGTCGGTTCTGCGCCGCCACCCCGCGGTGGGCCAGGTGGTCGTGGCCCCGGACGGCGACGCGCCGGAGAGCCGGCTCGTGGCCTTCGTCGTCCCGCGCGGCGCGGCCGCCCCGCCCGATCCGGCCGCGCTCGCCGCCCTGGCGCGCCGCCACCTTCCCGAGCACATGGTGCCGAGCTTTTTCTCCTTCCTCGAGGCCCTGCCGCTGACCGTGAGCGGCAAGGTCGACCGCCGAGCCCTGCCGCGGCAGGAAACGTTCCGGCACCGCGGCGACGCAGCGCAGCTCGCTCCTCCCGCCGGCGAGACCGAGCGGCGCCTCGCCGCCGTGTGGAAAGAGGTGCTGAAGATCGACCGCGTCGGCCGCAACGAGAACTTCTTCGAGGCAGGTGGGACCTCGCTGCTCCTCGTCCGCGTCCATCAGGAGATCCAGCGCAGCTTCACCGGCCCGGTTTCTCTCGTCGACCTCTTTCGCCGCCCCACGATCGCTTCTCTGGCGCAGCTTCTGGAAGGCAAGCACACGGACGCGGACAACGTCGAGCAGAGCCGCGAGAGGGCGCGGCGCCAGAGCGAAGCGATCGCGGCGTCGGGCGCTCTCGACCGGCAAAAGCAATTCATGCAGCGCCGCCGCGAGGGCAGGCGTGCTCCCCGCTCACTTGGCTAGAGGATCTCACAGGTGCCGGAACCCCTACCCCCGATCAGCGCTTCGGTCCCGCGTCGGCTCAGCCTGCCCAACGGTCTGGAGATCGCCTGTCAGACCACCAGCGAGGCGAGGTACTTCTACGAGGACATCTTCGTCAAGAGGATCTACGTGCGCCACGGTATCGATCTCTCGGACGCGGAGTGCGTCTTCGACGTGGGGGCCAACATCGGGCTCTTCACGCTCTTCGCCCTCCGGTTCAGCCCGCGTGCCCGGGTCTACGCGTTCGAGCCGGCGCCGGCACTGTTCGAGATCCTGCGCCACAACACCGCCGGCCATGGCGAAGCCGTGCGGCTGTTCCACTGCGGCGTCTCGCGCCGCAGCGGCCGGGGCACGCTCACCTTCTACCTCTCGAGCTCCGGCATGTCGTCGTTCTACGGCGATCCAGACGAGGAGCGCGAGGCCCTGCGATCGATCTTCGAGAATCAGCGGCGTCAAGGCGTCGAGGGCGTCGAGGAGGTCCTCGAGCATGCCGACGACCTGCTCGCCGAGCGGTTGCGCAACAAGACTTTCGACGTCGAGCTGCTGCCGCTCTCCCAGGTCATTCGCGACGAGGGAGTGGAGCGGATCGACCTGCTCAAGATCGACGTGCAAAAGAGCGAGGAGGACGTGCTGGCCGGCATCGAGCCGGCCGACTGGCCCAAGATCCGCCAGGTGGTCGTCGAGGTCCACGACGTCGCGGGGCGCGTGGAGCGTCTGCGCGAGGTCCTCGAAGAGCGTGGGTTCACGGTCGTCGCCGATCAGGACGTCCACTACGAGAGCTCGCCGATCTGGAACCTCTACGCCGCGCGGTCCAGGCCGGCGGAAACGGTGGGCCGCCCGGCCTTGTCCAGGACCCGTGTCCGCGCCGGCCGGCTGTTCGCCGCGGCGAGATCCCAGCGCCGGGGGATCGCGAGATGAGCGGATCGCGGATCGAAGGTATCGCCATCGTCGGCATGTCGGCCCGCTTTCCCGGGGCCGCCGACCTCGACGAGTACTGGCGGAACCTGTGCGGAGGAGTCGAATCGATCACCTCCTTCCGCCGGGAGGAGCTCGAGGAGGCGGGGGTCTCGCCGCTCTTGCTCAACGAGCCCCGGTACGTCCGCGCCAGCGGCGTCATCGAAGGCTTCGAGAGCTTCGACGCGGCGTTCTTCGATTTCAACCCGGCCGAGGCGCGGATCGTCGATCCGCACCACCGCCTCTTCCTCGAGCACGCCTGGCAGGCGCTGGAGAACGCCGGCTACGATCCGTTCTCCTATGGCGGCTCGATCGGCGTCTTCGGCGGCATGGGTGCGCCCCTCTACCTTGCCAATCACCTCGCCGCCAATCCCGAGGTGGCCCGAACCGTCAGCACCTTCCAGCTTCGGATCCTGAACGACAAGGACTTTCTCGCCTCGCTGACCGCCTACAAGCTGAATCTCCAGGGACCGTGCGCCAGCGTTCAGACGGCGTGCTCCACCTCGCTCGTCGCCGCCGCTCTCGCCTGCCAAAGCCTGCTCAACCACCAGTGCGACATGGCGCTCGCCGGTGGCGTAGCGCTGAGCCTGCCCGGCCGATCCGGCTACGTCGCCCACGAAGGGATCTTCAGCCCCGACGGCCGTTGTCGCGCCTTCGACGCCGAGGCCAACGGCACGGTCTCGGGCCGCGGCGTCGGCGTCGTCGTCTTGAAGCGTCTTGCCGAGGCCCTCGAAGACGGCGACCACGTCCACGCGGTGATCCGTGGCTGGGCGATGAACAACGACGGCGCTCTCAAGGCCGGCTACACGGCGCCCAGCGTCGACGGCCAGGCGGAGGTGGTGGCGATGGCGCAGGCCATGGCCGGAGTCGACGCCGAGACCATCTCCTACGTCGAAGCCCACGGCACCGGCACCCCGTTGGGCGACCAGATCGAGGTCGCCGCCTTGAGCGAGGTCTTCCGCGAGACCACGCAGCGCTCGGGCTTCTGCGCTCTCGGCTCGGTCAAGACGAACATCGGCCACCTCGACATCGCCGCCGGCGTCGCCGGCCTGCTCAAGGTGGTCCTCGCGCTCGAGCACCGGTTCTTGCCGCCAAGCCTCCACTTCTCGACGCCCAATCCCCACGTCGACTTCGCCGCGACCCCTTTCTACGTCCAGTCGGAAGGGCGGGAGTGGCAGGGCGCCGGGGCCGCGCCGCGCCGCGCGGGCGTGAGCTCGTTCGCCATGGGCGGCGTCAATGCTCATCTGGTGCTCGAGGAAGCGCCCCCTCCGGAGCCTTCCGGCGCCAGCCGGCCTCACCAGCTCCTGGTGTGGTCGGCCCGCACGCCTTCCGCGCTCGCGACGATGACCGCCCGGCTGGCCGAGCACCTTTCGGGCGCCGCCGGCCCGGCGAGCTCGCCGGAGGCGCTGGCGGACGTCGCCCACACTCTGCGGCTCGGCCGGCGGCCCTTCGAGCACCGCCGCGCCCTGGTCTGCCGCTGCGGCGACGACGTGCCGGCGCTGCTGCGCGGCGAGCATCCGAGCCGTCTGCTCACCGGCCGGCCGCGGCCGGAGGGGGCCACCGTGGCGTTCCTCTTCCCCGGCCTCGGCAACCACTACGTGGGTATGGCCCGCGAGCTCTATGACGAGGAGGCGGTTTTCCGCGATCAGATCGACCGCTGCGCCGAGCTGCTCGAGCCCCGGTTGGGGCTCGATTTCCGGACCGTCCTCTATCCCCCCGAGATCGCGCGGAGCACCCCCAAGAGCGACTTCGCCCGTTTGATCGGCCGCTCGGCCGAGGGCGACGGCGGCGCGGCGGGCGAGCTGCTGAGGACCCGGCTGGCGCAGCCGGTGCTCTTCGCCGTGGAGTACGCGCTCGCGCGTCTGCTCGTGGAGTGGGGGCTGCGGCCGGCGGCGATGCTCGGCTTCAGCATCGGCGAGTACGTAGCCGCCTGCCTGGCGGGGGTGGTCGACCTCGAGGACGGCCTCGCTCTGGTCGCCGACCGCGCCGAGATGATCGACCGCCTGCCGGCCGGCGCGATGCTCGCCGTGTCGATCTCCGAAGCCGAGGTCGAAGCTCTCTTGACGCCCGACCTGTCGATCACTGCGGTCAACGCCCCGCGAGTCACCGTGGTGGGCGGGGCCCCGGACGCCGTCGCCGACCTGGCCCGGCGGCTGGAAGAGCGAGGGGACGTCGCTCGCCGCCTCGAGACCACGCACGCGTTCCATTCCCCCATGATGAGCCCCGTCGTCGCCGCCTTCCGCCAACGCGTCGCGCGAGCGAACCTCCGGGCGCCGCGCATCCCTTTCGTTTCCAACGTGACCGGGACCTGGATCACGGCCGGGCAGGCGACCGATCCGGGCTACTGGGCCGATCACCTGTGCCGACCCGTACGGTTCGCGGCCGGGGTCGCGCAGTTGGGCGCGGATGCCGCTCGCGCGCTGGTCGAGGTCGGACCCGGCCAGGTCCTGAGCTCCTGGGCTCTGCAGGCGCCCGCGAGCGACGGAGTCGAACGGCTGGCGGTACCCACCTTGCGCCACGCCTTCGACCGGCATTCCGACCAGGCGTACCTGCTCGACGCGCTGGCACGCCTGTGGATCGCCGGCGTGGTCGTCGACTGGCCGAGCTTCGCGGCCGGGGAGCGCCGACGTCGCGTGCCGCTGCCCACCTATCCCTTCGAGCGGAAGCGGTTCTGGATCGAGGCCCGGTCTCGCTTGGACACGGCGGTGCCCAACGAGGCCCTGGCGACGCTCGCCAAGACCGCTCTCGACGACTGGTTCTACCTACCGGCCTGGAAGCCGGAGCCTCCGGCGCTGACGGCGCCGGCGACGCCCGGGCCGAGGCGCACCTGGGTGCTCTTCATCGAAGAGGCGGGCTTCGGCCTGCGGCTGGCCGAGAGGCTCGAGGACGAAGGGCACACGGTGGTGCTGGTGGCGGCCGGAGAGCGCTTCGCCAAGGTCGAGCCGGGCGCCTTCACGCTCGAGCCCGGTGAGCCCGGAGGCTACAGCGACCTCCTCACGGACCTGCGCGCCGAGGGCCACGAGATCGATCGCATCGTGCACCTTTGGACCCTGGGACCGGCCGCGCCGGAACCTGAGCGGGATCTGGACCTGGGGCTCTACAGCCTGATCTTCCTGGCGCAGGCGCTCGCAGCAGGCCGGCCGCCGCAAGCTCTGGGCCTGTGGGTGTTATCGAGCCATCTCTTTCAGGTGACAGGACACGATGAAGTCCATCCCGAAAAAGCGACCATCCTCGGTCCCTGCGCCGTCATTCCTCAGGAGTTCCCCGGCATCGAATGCCGGTGCCTGGAGCTCGCTCTTCCACCGCCGGAGAGCCGGCTTGAGGAGCACCTGCTCGACGCCGTGCGCCGCGAGCTCGACGACATGGGCGGGATTTCGCCGGTGGCCTATCGCGGCTCGCGGCGCTGGCGGCGTGACTTCGAAAGGGTCGACGTTCCGGTGCCGGGGGCGGCTGGGGAAGCGAGATCTCTGCTCAAGTCGCAAGGGGTCTACCTGATCACGGGCGGCCTCGGCGGCTTGGGCCTGGTGATGGCCGAGGAGCTCGCCCGCAGCGTCCAGGCGCGGCTCGTGCTGGTGACCCGGTCGGCGTTTCCGCCAGCTTCAGCGTGGGACGGCCACGTCGCCGGAAACCCGCCCTCCGATCCCGTGAGCCGACGAATCCGGCGGATTCGAGCCTGCCAGGAGCTCGGAGCCGAGGTCCTGGTTGCCGCGGCCGACGTCACCGACGTCGAGGCGATGGAGCAGCTCCGCGCCGAGGTGAGGCGGAGGTTCGGCGCCGTCGACGGCATTCTCCATGCCGCCGGCGTCTTCCCGGGGGGATTCCTCGAGATCACGACGCGCGCGCGCATGGCGGAGGTCCTGGCTCCCAAGGTGCAGGGCACGCGGGTCTTGGAGCGGGTCTTCGCTGCCGAGCGGCCGGACTTTCTTCTTCTGTGCTCGTCGCTCACGGCGATCACGGGCTCTTTCAGTCTCACCGACCACACGGCCGCCAATTCCTTCCTCGACGCCTTCGCCCAGTCCGCGGCGCTCGTCGGCGGCACCCGCGTGATGAGCGTCAACTGGGACGCCTGGCAGGAGGTCGGACAAGCCGTGGCAGCGGCGGCCAGCTTCGGGCTGATCGGCGAGCCTGAAGAGATCCTCTACGCTCCGGATCACCCGCTTCTGGGCGAGTGCGTCTACGACTCGGGGGAGAGGATCGTCTACCGCACGAAGCTGACCACCGCGGACTTCTGGGTCCTCGACGAGCACCGCTTCACCGATGGCGGGGTGATGCCGGGCACGGGATACCTGGAGATGGTCCGTGCCGCCTGCGCGGAGAGGCTCGGCGACGCCGAGTGGGAGCTGCGCCAGGTCTACTTCCTCCAGCCCATGGTCGTGCCCGACGCCGGGCAGCGCTGGGCGCACCTCACTCTGGAACGTCGCGACGACGGATTCGCCTTCCACGTCGACAGCCGCTCGGCCGAGCTCGGGAGCGAGCCGGTGCGCCACGTCGAGGGCCGGGCCGTGCGGCGGACCGCCTCGCCCATTCCCGCCGTCGACGTGGAAGCGATCCGGCGCGAGTGCAGCGAGCTCGACGAGGCTGCCGCGGCGAGCGCCGATCGGCGGTCCGGTTCCTTCCTCTTCGGCCCCCACTGGACGACAACGAGCAAGCAGCTACGCTGGGGCGACTCCCAAGGCCTTCTCACCATTACCCTGGCCGAAGAGCTCGCCGCCGAGATCGGGGTCTACGGCCTCCATCCGGCGCTCCTCGACGGCGCGACCGGCTTCGTCCAGCGCCGAGCGGAAGGGCTCTACCTGCCCTACGGCTACGAGAGACTGCGACCGCTGCGTCCGTTGCCGCGGTCGTTCTATAGCCATGCCCGCCTGCGAGCCCTGACCGACGAGATCCTGACCACCGATCTCACGCTCCTCGACCTGGAAGGAGAAGTGCTCGTCGAGATCGAGGGGTACACGCTGCGCCGCGTCGATCCCGCCGCCATCGGCGCCGCCGGCGCCACCCAGGACATCGGCGCGGCTCTCGCCCACACTCACGAGCGGGCAGGCGAGCGCGAAGAGGAGCTTCTGGCCGCGATCCGGCCGCGGGAAGGTGCCGAGGTCCTGCGCCGTCTGCTCGGGTTGTACCGCCTGCCGCCGCAAATGCTGATCTCGACCCGCCACCTTCCGACCCGCCTGCGGGCGCTCGCCGAGCAGACTCCGAGCCGCCACTTCGACCGGATCGACCAGCTCCGATCCCAGGCCGGAGCCAATCACCCGCGGCCCGACCTGGCCACCGCCATGGTCGCGCCGCGCACCGACCTCGAGGATCGAATGGCATCGATCTGGCGCGACCTGCTGGGGTTGTCCGAGGTCGGAGTCCATGACAACTTCTTCGATCTCGGTGGCGATTCGCTGCTCGCCACGCGCCTGGTAGCGTTCACCGAGCAGCACTTCGCGGTCCGTCCGTCTCTGCGGACGATCTTCGAAGCCCCGACCATCGCCGAGCTTGCCGCCGCGGTGACCGAGCTCGGAAGCGAGGACGGCGGCGACACCGCCGGAGAGATCGAGCGGCGGGACGGCCCGGGGCCCTTCCCCCTCTCCTTCAACCAGCGCCAGATCTGGCTCTTCGAACGCCTGCGCCCCGGCACGCCGACCTATAACGTGCCCACCGTCCTGCGCCTTTCCGGCAGGCTTCGGATCGATGACCTGCAGAGCGCGCTCGACGCGTTGACGCGGCGCCAGGACGAGCTCCGGGCGACCTTCCACTTGGCCGGTGACGCGCCGGCTCAGACCATTTCGGACGATCTCCGGTGCCTGGTGAGGGAGGTCGACCTGAGCGCTCTGGCGAGGGACGGCCGCGAACGCGAGGCGCACCGGCAGGTGCGAGCCGAGCTCGCCCGGCCGTTCGACCTGGAGCGCGGCCCGCTCGTACGGGTCTTGCTCCTACGGCTCGAAGGCGACGAGCACGTCCTCGCCATCACCCTCCACCACCTGGTCTGCGATCGGTTTTCCCAGATCCTCTTCGTACGCGAGCTCGTCGCCCTTTACCGAGCTCGCCTGGAGGGCCGCCCGGCGCTCCTGCCGGAGCTCACATTTCGCTACGTGGAATATGCCGTGTGGCAGGACCGCTGGATGACGGCGGAGCGGGTCGATCGACAACTGGCTTATTGGAAGGACCAGTTGACCGGCGCTCCGGCGGCCTTGGAGCTCCCCGCCGACTATCCCCGGTCCGCGCTCCGGAGCTTTCGCGGCGCACGCCATACGGTTGCTTTCGCCGACGGCCTCGGAAATAGGTTGAAGAGCCGGGCCGATGCCGAGGAGGCGACCCTCTTCATGGCCCTTCTGGCCGGGTTCTACTTGTTGCTCTACCGCCACACGGGCCAGGAGGACCTCCTCGTGGGCTCTCCGATCACCGGACGCAACGCCCTCGGCACGCAGGAGTTGATCGGCCTGTTCGCCGCGGTCATGGTCCTCAGGACGCGGCTCGACGGCGATCCGACGCTCGGCCAACTGCTCAGACGGGTCCGCGAGGTGGCCCTCGGCGGCTACGCCCACCAGGACCTGCCTCTCGAGAGGCTGGTGGCGGAGCTCGATTTGCCCCGCGATCCCACCCGGGCGCCCCTGTTTCAAGTGATGTTCATCGTGCAGCGTGACCCCGACGAGCCCATGGAGCTGCCGGGTCTGGTGCTCAAGCCCTGGGAATCGGCGCGCGGTACCTCGAAGTACGATCTCACCGTCTTCGTCTTCGAGCAGGCCGACGGAGTGCGGGGCGCGGCGTTCGAGTACCGCCCGGACCTCTTCACGGAAACACGGATCGCCGCTCTGGCCCGGGACTTCGAACGGTGCCTCGAGCTGATCGCCGGGGAGCCCGAGCTCCGATCGAGCTCGGCGGTCGACCGTTTGCGCCAGGAAAGCCGGCGCGAGCTCGCCTCCCGGGAGCGACGGCGCAAACCGGTGCCCACGGCGGTGGCGGCCGGCTCTCGCCGAGAGCCGGCACCCGAGACATGCGACATGGAGGTGCGCAATTGAGCACGGCAACAACGTCGAAGCGTCTTCCCAAGAAGCTCCCATCAGGGATCGCTCGCGCGGCTCCGAGGAGCGCGGCGGAGCACCTGGTGCGATTCGAACCCTCCGCCGACGGCCGATTGCCCGTGGTGGCGCGCCCGGCCGCCGACGGCGTGGACCTCGCCGCTTGGCTTAGCGACAACCGAGCCGTGGCTCGCTCTTGGCAGCGAGCCGTCGGCGGTGTGCTGTTTCGCGGTTTCGACCTGTCGGGGGTCGATGAGCTCGAAGCCGTGGTCCGGGCCTTCTCGCGAGAGGACCTGGCGGTCTACCGAGATGCCACGACGCCGCGCAGCGTTATCCGCGGCAACGTCTACACCTCCACGGACTATCCGGCCGATCAGGACATTTTCCTCCACAGCGAGCTCGCCTACTCCAAGACCTGGCCGATGAACCTATTCTTCTTCTGCGAGATTCCGGCGGAGGAAGGCGGAGAGACGCCCATCGCCGATACGCGCAAAATCCTTCAGCGCATCGACCCCCAGGTCCGCGAGCGCTTCCGGCGGCGCAAGGTGCTCTACATGCGCAATTATGGCGAAGGCCTGGGGATTGACTGGCGCACCGTGTTCAAGACCGACCGGCGCGCCGAGGTCGAAGCCTTCTGCTCGGCCTCGGGCATCACCTTTGAATGGCGTGGCGAAAACCGCCTGCGCACCCGCGCGGTGCGTGACGCTCTGGCCCGTCATCCGGAGACGGGCGAGGAGGTCTGGTTCAATCACGTGGTGCTCTTTCACGCCTCGAACCTCGATCCGGAGGTGCGCGGCGCGCTCGAGTCCCGACTGGGAGAGGAGGGCCTCCCCCACGGCACTTTCTACGGCGACGGCGCGCCGATCGAGCCCGAGGTCGTCGGGCACCTTCGCAGCGCGTCGTGGGCCGAGGCGGCCGTTTTCCCCTGGCAGCAGGGCGACCTGCTGCTCCTCGACAACATGTTGACCGCCCACGGACGCAACCCGTACCGGGGAGAGAGGCGTCTGCTGACGGCGATGAACGAGATGTGGTCCGGCAACGCCTGATCGCGGAGAGAGCCCATGCAACCGGTGGAATCGGTGGATCGTCCGGAGCCTGTACGAGGATACCGCCTGTCGCCGCAACAGAGGCGGGCGTGGGCGCTGGCGGCCGGGGCCGAGCCGGAGTCGGGTGCTCTCCCGGCCTGTTGTCCTGCCCGGCTCGAGATCGACGTCCGCGGGCCACTCGAGGTGTCCCGGCTGCGCAGCGTCCTGCAAGACGTCGTGACGCGGCACGAGGTCCTGCGGAGCCGTTTCCACTGCCCGCCCGGGCTGCGCCTGCCGGTTCAGATCGTGACCGAAGCCGTCGTCGAGCTTACCGTCGCTGACGCCGCCGAGACCAGGAAGTCTCCCGAGCCCGCCGTCGGCTCCGCCATCAGGGCGAGGCTCATCCGGTTGGCGCCGGAGCGTTGGACCCTCGAGCTCGAGCTCACCGCGCTCCAAGCCGACAGCCGCGGCCTTCGCCAGCTTGCGGCGGAAGTCGCCGCGGCCTACGGCGGCGGCGTCCGGCAGGGCGAGGAGCCGATGCGGTATGTGGACCTCGCCGAATGGCAGAACGAGCTCGCCCACGGTGATGACGCCGAGCAGGGACGGCGGTTCTGGGCGAATCGGCGCCCCGGCGACACGAGATGGCTCAGGTTGCCCCTAGAGGGCACCGGCGGCTCCGAGCCCCCTGAGCTTCGGTTCACCTCCGTGACGCTCGGCGAAGGGGTCGCGGCGGCCACCGACCGCCTGGCCGAGCGTTCGGGGGTGAGCCCGGCCGCCGTCATCCTGGCCGCCTGGGCCACGCTTCTCGGCCGCCTCACCGGCCGCCGAGAAGTGCCCGTCGCGACCTGCTACGACGGCCGTTCGTACGAAGGCCTGGAGCGGGTCATCGGTCCTCTGGAGCGCTATCTCCCCCTGCGCCTCGATTGCGGGCCCCGGCGGCGCTTTCGCGAAGTCGCCGGCCAGGCCTTCGAGCTGACGGAAGAGCTCTACGACTGGCAGGAATTCTACCAACCCCAGGACGACGTCTTCCTGCCCTGGGCCTTTCTCTTCGAGGAAGGAGAGACCTCTTGGAGGGGAGGCGAGGCGAGCTTCTCCCTGACCCACCACAGCGCGCTGACGGAGCGTTTCGTGGTGCGGCTCGCGGTCTTCCGCCGCGCCGCAGGCCCGGCGTGCTCCGGGGCGCTCGACGCCGAGCTCGCGTACGACGCCGGCCGCCTGACTCCCGACTCCGCCCGCCGCATGGCGGAGCGGCTCTCGACCCTGCTCGCCGCGGCGGTCCTTGACCCGGACCGTTTTCCGGAGGACCTCGACGTCGTCTCGCCGGCGGAGAGAGAGGTGATCGAGGTCTGGAGCGTCTCCTCGCCGGAAGTCCCCGGCCGCCGGCCCGCGGACGCCGTGCGGCTCTTTCTCGAGCGGGTCGAGCACGGGCCCGATCGGATCGCGGTGATTTGCGCCGGGCAGCACGTGAGCTACCGCCGTCTCGCCGCCGTCGCCGGCGACGTCGCGTGCCGGCTGCGCCGGCGCGGCGTCGGGCCGGAGACGCTCGTGGGGATCTGCCTCGACCGCTCGCCGGACATGGTGGCGGGTGTCTTCGGCGTCCTGATGGCAGGCGGGGCCTACGTGCCTCTGGATCCCGCGTATCCGCGCGAGCGGAACCTGCGGGTCGCCGAGCTGGCGCGGCCCGCCCTGATCCTGACCCGCGGCCGCCTTCGCGACGCGCTGCCGGCGCCCGCGCAGGTGCTCCGCCTCGATGAAGACTGTCGCGACGAGGACCGCGAAGAGCGAGCGCCGTCGCCGGAGGCCGATCCTCAAAGCCTGGCCTACGTGATGTTCACCTCGGGCTCCACCGGCGAGCCCAAAGGGGTCATGGTGAGCCACGCCAACCTCGCTCACTACCTGGATTCCCTGCCTGAAGCCCTTGGAGTCGGAGGAGACGACGTCTTCCTTCACACCGCTTCGTTCGCCTTCTCGTCCTCGGTGCGTCACCTCTTGGTTCCGCTGAGCCGCGGCGCCGCGCTGGTGCTAGCCACCGACGAGGAGCGGTCCGATCCCAAGCGGCTCCTGGGTCTTGCGAGGAACACCGCGGCCACGGTCATGGATACCGTGCCCTCGTTGTGGCGCGGGTGCCTCAAAGTCCTCGGCTCTCCCGCCGCGGCCGGGTACCGTCCACGCCTCGCCCTGTCGACTGGTGAGGTCCTGGCGGCGGAGGTCCCGCGCGAATGGGAACGCCGTTTCGAGGACCCGCCGCGGTTCGTCAACATGTACGGCCAGACCGAAACGGCCGGAATGGTAGCGCTCCACCCGGTGCCGAGGCGGTTCGAAGATCCGGACGGGATGCCCCTCGGCAGGCCGATCCGGGGCGTGGCGGTCTTCGTGCTCGATCGGCGCTCGCGGCTTTCGCCGATCGGCTGCACCGGCGAGATCCACGTGGCCGGAGGCGCCCCCGGCCGCGGCTATCTGCGCCGGCCGGCGCTCACCGCCGAGCGGTTCGTGCCGGATCCTCACAGCGGCCGTCACGGTTCGCGCCTGTTGCGCACCGGCGATCTCGGCTTTTTCGACGGCGGCGGCTGTCTCCGATTCGTGGGCCGGCTCGATCACCAGGTCCAGGTCCGGGGGCACCGGGTGGAGCCCGGAGAGATCGAGGCGGCGCTCGGGGCTCATCCCGACGTCGAGCTCTGCGCGGTCCGCGCCCGCGACTCCGGCTCTGGCGAGATCGAGCTTGCCGCCTACGTGGCTCGAGGAGTCGGGCGTGATCCCGAGCCTCGGAGCCTGCGCGCCTTTCTGGAGGAGCGGCTGGCGCCCTACATGGTGCCGAGCCGCTTCCTCGTCCTCGACGAGCTGCCCATGACGCCGAACGGCAAGGTGGACCGCCTCGCATTGCCCGAGCTCGAGGAAGCGGCCGCCCGGCCCTACGTGGCCCCGTCGACGGAGCTGGAGCGACAGCTCGCCGAGATATGGGCGGCGGTGCTGGCGGTCGAGCGCGTGGGTCTCCACGACGATTTCTTCGACCTGGGTGGACATTCGATGCGCGCGATCCTGATCATGTCGCGCCTCCAGGAGCGCTACGGCGTCGACTTACCGGCCTTCAGGCTCTTCGAGGTCCGGACGGTGGCCCAGCTCGCGCTCCTCGTCGAGGAGCTCCAATTGGCCGACGCCAGTGATGAAGACCTGGCCGAGGCCCTGCAAGAGCTCGCAGAGCTCTCCGACGAGGAAGTCCGCGATCAGCTCGCAGACGAGGCCTGAAGGTCGGGAAGGGCTGGGATGGAACGTCTATTCGATGGTCTGAGCGGCGACCGGCGTGCCCTGCTGTTGCGAAAGCTTCGCGGCAGGAAGCGGCGTGAGGCCGCACCACCTATCATCCCCCGACAGGAGCGTCGAGACCGGTTCCCACTGTCCATGGCCCAGGAATCCATTTTCCTGGACCAACAACTGGCCCCGGCGAGCGTCGCATTCCTCCTCAACCAGACGCTGCGATTCGCCGGTGAGCTTTCGGCAGGGCTTCTGACGGACGCCTTGCGGCGTCTCGTCGAACGCCACGAGACGCTGCGGACGTGTTTGCGCACGACTGACGAGGGACCGGTCCAGATCGTCGAGCCGGCGGCCTGTCGCGTCGCCCTTCCCATCGTCGACCTGACCGCCTTGCCGGAGCCGCTGCGTTTCGGCGCCGGACGCCGCCTCGTCCGCCGCCTTGGCAACTACC
Source organism: Thermoanaerobaculia bacterium (assembly GCA_036397835.1). Taxonomy (GTDB): domain Bacteria; phylum Acidobacteriota; class Thermoanaerobaculia; order Multivoradales; family J023; genus DASWIG01. Next base: position 62,661 of record DASWIG010000188.1, on the reverse strand, counting down.
CGTTCGACCTCGCGAAGGCGCCGCTATGGCGCCTGTTCGTGGTTCACCTGGACGAGCGCGACCACCTGCTGGCGCTTTCGATCCACCATGCCGTCTCGGACGAGTGGTCGAACCGGTTGCTGTTGCGGGAGCTGGCGGGAGCTTACGAGACGCTACGCCGCGGGCACGCGCCGGCCTGGCGCGAGCTCACGGTGCAGTACGGCGACTACGCGCTCTGGCAACGCCGCCGGCTGGGAGAAGGGAGCATCGAGCAACACCTGGCCTTCTGGCGTCGGACTTTGGCGGGTCAGCCCCCGGCGCTGCGCCTGCCGGCGGACCGGCCGCGGCCCGAGCGGCGAGTGTTCAGGAGCGGCCGGCGAGCATTCTTCTGGGCCGCCGACATCGCGCGGACCGTACGGGCCATCTCGCGGCACTCGGGAGCGACGCTCTTCATGACGTTGCTCGCGGCCTATCAGGCACTGCTCGGCCGCTATTCGGGGCGCACGGACGTGTGGGTCGGCTCGCTCGTCAGCAACCGGCGGCGGCGTGAGCTCCACGGTTTGATCGGTCTCTTCGCCGACACGGTCGTCCTGCGCGGCGACCTCGGCGGCGATCCCGATTTCACCGAGCTTCTCGCCCGCGCTCGGCAGAGCGTTTCGGAAGCTTTCGCTCATCAGGAAGTGCCGTTCGAGGAGATCCTGCGGGCGTTGAGCCCGCAGCGCTCCGCCGCCGCGCCGCGGCCCTACCGCACCATGCTCGTGCTGCTGGACCTGCCGGAGCATGGCGAGAGCCTCGAGGTGGACGGTCCGCGATCGGCCGACGGGCCTTCGTTGACCACTTTCGAGCCAGGCGGCGAGCTCCAGACCCTGGAGGACCTGAACTTTTATTTCTACGAACGTGGATCGGGGATTGGCGGCAGCGTCGAATACAACGCCGAGATCTTCGAAGCGACGACGGCGCGGCGCATTGCGGGGCACTTGCAGACCCTGCTCGCCTCTCTCGCCTCACGGCCCGAGGCCCCTCTCTCGCGGCACGGTCTGCTGACCCCGGCCGAGCAGCAGCAACTCCGCGAGTGGAGCACGACGAGCCCCGCTTCCCGAAGCTCGGGCCCTCTGCACCGGTTCCTCGAGCGCCAAGCCGATCGCATCCCAGAAACCGTTGCTCTGGTCTTCGCCGAGCGGGCATTGAGCTACCTCGAGCTCGATGGTCGGGCCAACGCCCTGGCCCGACGCCTGGCCGAGCTCGGGGCCGGCCCGGAAGCCCGAGTAGGAATCTGCCTCGAGCGCTCGCCCGAGATGATGATCGCGGTCCTGGCGACCCTCAAGTCCGGCGGCGCCTACGTGCCGCTCGACGCCGGCTATCCGCGGGAAAGGCTGGCGGCGATTCTCGACGGCGCGCGGCTCACGGCCCTGATCACGCGCCGGCCGCTCCTCGAGGCGTTTCCCACGCCGCCCTGTCCGACGATCCTGATCGGTGCGGAAGCCGCGGTCGCGAGCGCCGCAGAACGGCTCGCCGTCGCCGTCGATCCCGAGCATCCGTTCTACGTCATGTACACCTCGGGATCGACAGGCCGGCCCAAGGGCATCCTGCTGCCTCACGCCGTGATGGTCAACCTGATCCACTGGCACCTCGAAGCTCTGTACCGTGGCCGACGCACGCTGCAGTTCTCAAGCTTGAATTTCGACGTCAGCATCCACGAGATGTTCGCGGCCTGGGGCTCGGGAGGCGCTCTCGAGATGGTCCCGGAGCCTTTGCGCCGAGACGTTCCCGCGCTGGCCGACTTTCTCTTGGAGCGCGGTATCGACAAGGCCATCCTGCCGGTCGTCGTCCTCCAACAGATCAGCGAGCACCTCCGCGGACGGGGCCCGTTGCCGCTCGCCCTGGTCGAGCTCGTCACCACCGGCGAGCAGCTCCAGGTCACGCGTCCGGTGCGCGAATTCATGGAGCGGTTGCCCCGAGCGCGCCTCCACAACCATTACGGCCCCGCCGAGACCCACGTGGTGACCGCGTATACCCTTCCCGCCGGGAAAACGCGGAGCTGGCCGTCCCATCCTCCCGTGGGAAGAGTCGTCCACCACGCGCGCATCCACCTCCTCGACGCCCGATGGCGGGAGGTCGCTGCCGGTGTCGTCGGCGAGCTCTATGTCGGTGGCCCGGTCCTGGCGCGCGGCTACTTGGATCGACCCGGCCTCACCGCCGAGCGTTTCGTGCCGGATGCCCTCGGCGGCCGGCCGGGCGCGCGTCTCTACCGTCCAGGTGACCTGGCCCGGTATCTCGCCGGCGGCGAGATCGAATACCTCGGCCGCATCGACCACCAGGTCAAGATCCACGGCGTCCGTGTCGAGCTCACCGAGATCGAGGCCGCCCTGGAGGAACATCCGCGCGTGCTCGAGACCGTCGTCACGGTGCGCGAGGACCAGGGTGGCCGGCGCCGGCTGGTGGCCTACCTGGTGGCCGATGGCGAGCCGGCGCCCGGTCCCAGCGAGCTCTTCCGATTCCTGCGCCAGAAGCTGCCCGAGCCGATGGTGCCGGCGGTGTTCGTGCCCGTGACCGCCTTCCCGCTGACACCCAACGGCAAGATCGACCTCCGTGCCCTGCCGGAGCCCGGGCGCAGCCGGCCCGATCTGGAACAACCTTACCTGGCACCGCGCGACCCCACGGAAGAGCGACTGGCCCAGTGCTGGAGCCGGGCCTTGGGCATCGATCGAGTGGGCGTCGGCGATTCCTTCTTCGACCTCGGCGGCGACTCGGTGCTCTGCTTGCAGATCGTGGTGGAAGCGCGCCGGTACGGTCTGGCCTTCGAGGTCCGCGATCTGCTGGAGCATCCCACCGTCGCCCGACTGGCCAAGGTCTGCGAGCGCACGGCCGTTTTGCCGGAGCGACCGATCGAGCGCCAACCCGACGAGAGCGCTCATGCCCTGACTCCGATGCAGCAGGGGCTCTACGTGCACACTCTTTCGACGCGGGAAGGCTCCAGCTATCTCGAGCACGTCGACCTTGCGATCGGCGAGCCTCTGGACGTCGACGCCCTCGGTAAGGCCTGGCGGCTGGTCGTCGAACGCCATCCCGCTTTGCGGAGCGGCTTCGTCCTCGAGGGTGCGGCCGGCCCGCGGCAAGTCGTCCACCGGCAGGTCCCGCTGAGCATCGAGGATCACGACCTGCGTGAGCTGACGCCGCGCCGACAGGAGCTCGCCATCGAGGAGCACGTCCGCACCGGAGCAGGCGCGCGCCGTTTCGAGCTCCGCACGCCGCCGCTGCTGCGCCTGTCCCTCTTTCGAGTCGCCGACGACGGCTATCGCCTGGTCTGGACTTACCACCACCTGATTGCCGACGGGTGGTCCAGCGCCGTGGTGCTGGCGGAAGTCGAGTCGGCCTATCGCGACCTCAGGGCGGGCCGCCTTCCGGCTCTCGGTCCGGCCCGGCCGTTTCGTGACTACGCCGAGTGGCTGGAGAGCCTGGACAAGGCGGCGTCGGAGGTATTCTGGCGACACCATATGGCGGGTTTCGAGCGGCCGGCGCGGCTGGTGGTGGAGCCATTCGGTCCGCCCGCGAAGGCCGCCTGGATCGAGCTCGCGCACCGGCTCTCGGGGGAGACGGCCGGTTCTCTTCGGGAGGTAGCACGGCAATGCGCCGCGACCCCGGGGATCCTGGTCCAGGCGGCATGGGCGATCCTGTTGAGCCGCTATTGCGGCCGCGTCGACGTCGTGTTCGGCAACGTCGTCGGAGGACGGTCGGCTCCCCTGGAGGGCATCGAGTCGATGGTCGGGCTCCTGGTCAACAACCTGCCTTTCCGGGTTCGCGTCGATCCCGGCGCGCGGCTGCTCCCGTGGCTTCGTCAAGTGCGTGACCGGTGGCTCGCCGTCCAGGCCCACGAGCACGTCCCACTGGTCGACGTCCGGAGATGGAGCGCCGTGGGCGCCGGTCAGCCTCTCTTCGACTGCTTCCTGGCGATCGAGAACTTCCCATCGCGGGCAAGCTCCTGGGTACGCCGCGACTGGCCGTCCATCGACACGGGCTATCCGCTCTACCTGATGGCGCGGCCGGGCGATCCGTTCGAGCTGCGGGCGGTCTGCTCCGGCCGGTCCTTCGAGCCGACGGCGGCCCGACGCCTGTTGCGCCATCTCGAGCAGCTCCTCAAGGGTTTCGCGGCGGACCCCGAGGTCGCCCTCGAGCGCCTGACGCTCCTCACCGGCGCCGAACGTCAGCAGCTCCTCCTGGAGTGGAACGACACGGAGACCGAGGCCGACGACATCGGCTTCATCGGACCGGCGTTTCGCCGGGCGGCGGAGCGCCACACCGACTCCGTCGCCGTGGTTTGCAGGCATCGCAACGTGACCTATCGCGCCCTCGAACGGAGCTCTCGCCGGGCCGCACGCCGGCTGGCCCGCTTGGGGGTAGGCCCCGGCGTGATCGTGGCCCTTCTCGAGGCGCGGGGCGTCGAGCTCCTGACGGCGGTCCTCGCCGTCCTCGGGGCGGGAGGGGCTTACCTGCCGCTCGAGCCGTCGCATCCCCGCCGTCGCCAGATCCAGATTCTCGAGCGCAGCCGCGCGTCGCTGCTGCTGACGCGACCGTCGCTGTGGCTGCGCGGAGGCCGCGAAGCGGCGCCCGCTGGGCTCGCGGTGGCCTGGCTCGAAGAGCTCTTGGCGGATGAGGACGCCGGAGCGGAGGTGCCGGAAGCGGAGATCCCGTGGCGCTCCCGGCCCCAGGATCTCGCCTACGTGATCTATACCTCGGGCTCGACCGGCACGCCCAAGGGGGCCATGGTCGAGCACGCCGGCATGATGAACCACATCGCCGCCAAGATCGGCGAGCTGGGTCTCGGAGCCCGGAGCGTGGTGGCTCAGAACGCGTCGCAGTGCTTCGACGTGTCGGTCTGGCAACTCCTGGCGTCGCTCGTGGTCGGCGGTCGCGTCCACGTGGTTCCCGAAGAAGAGGCCCCGGACCCGCGCAGGCTTCTCGGGGCGACGCTTGCCGGCGGAGTGACCCATCTCGAGGTGGTTCCCTCCCTGCTCGAATACCTTCTCGCGGAGATCGAAGAGCAGGGCACGCAGGCCTCTCTCGGACGGCTGCGGTGGCTGATTCCGACCGGCGAGGCCCTGGCGCCGGCGCTGGCTCGGCGCTGGCTCGGCCGCTTCCCCGAGGTCCCTCTCCTCAACGCCTACGGGCCGACCGAGTGCTCGGACGACGTCACCCACTTCCGCCTCGCGCGGCCGCTGGCGGAGGGCGTCCTCCATACGCCGGTGGGACGGGCTCTGCGCAGCCTGCGGACCTTCGTGCTCGACCGCGCGCAGCGCGTCGTTCCCGTCGGTCTCCTGGGAGAGCTTCACGTAGGGGGTGTCGCCCTCGGGCGCGGCTACCTCCGCGAGGGCGCCCGCACCGCGGAGGTGTTCGTTCCCGACGGCCTTTCACGGCAGCCGGGCGAACGCCTCTACCGAACCGGCGATCTGGCGCGTCATCTGGCCGACGGCAACGTGGAGTTCCGCGGCCGCATCGATCACCAGGTCAAGGTCCGCGGGCACCGCATCGAACCGGCCGAGATCGAGGCGGCGCTGCGGCAGCTCCCCGGGGTGCGGGAGGCCCTGGTCGTGACGTGGCAGCCCGGCGGGGACCGTGGCGCCGGCGCGACACCGGATCGGCGCCTCGTGGCCTACGTGTCGGGCGCCGCGGCCGCGGGAAGCGACGCGGAGCCTTGGCGCGCCTTGCTCGCCGAAAAGCTGCCGGCCTCGATGATCCCGTCGGTCTTCGTCGTCCTGGACGACTTTCCTCGTCTTCCGAGCGGTAAGATCGATCGCCGTGGCCTGCCTGATCCGGGCGCCTCGGATGCCCGAGAGAGCCGGGCCTCGCCGCGCACGCCTCTCGAAGAGACTCTGGCTACGATTTGGTGTGATCTGCTGGACCGAGACCAGGTCGGTCTCCACGACGACTTTTTCGAGCTCGGCGGAAACTCGTTGATGGCGATTCGGGTCTCCTCCCGCATTCGCGCTTTGTTCGGCGTGGAGGTCGCTCTCCAGGAGGTCTTCGAGGCTTCGACGCTCGGATCTCTGGCGCGCGTGGTCGAACGGACCATGAACTCCGAAGCCGGATCACCGAGGCCACCGAGGCCGCGGCTCGCGCCCCTCCTCCCGGCCTCGAGCCGGATCCTGCCGCTCTCCTTCGCCCAGGAACGCCTCTGGTTCTTGAATCGGCTGGAGCCCATCAATCCGGCCTACAACATCCCCCTGGCGCTTCGCCTCGTGGGCCGACTCGACGTGGCGGCTCTGGTCCATGCCCTGACCGCGATCGTTCGCCGCCACGGTATCTTGCGAACCGTGTACTCCGAGCAAGACAACGGACCGCGGCAGGAGGTCTTGCCGCCGGCTCCGGTGCCGGTGCCGGCGGTCGACCTGCGCCGGCTGCCCTCCGCAGTCCGCGAGGAGGAGCTCAAGAGGCTCGCCGCGGCGTCAGCTCTGCGGCCTTTCGATCTCGCCCGCGGCTCCGTGCTCCGGGTGAGCCTGGCACGCGTCGACGACCAGGACCACTCCCTTTTCGTCACCCTCCACCACATCGCCGCGGACGGCTGGTCGATGCACCTGTTCGCACGGGAGATGGTGGCGCTCTATGAGGCCTCGGCGGCCGGGAGGGAATCGCCGCTTCCGGAGCTCCCGATCTCCTACGCGGACTATGCCGTGTGGCAGCGGCGCTGGCTCGCGGGAGAGAACCTGGAGAAGGATCTGGCCTATTGGCGGGATCGCCTCGCGGGCGCGCCGCCGGTTCTGAATCTTCCGGCCGACCGCCCACGGCCGGCGCAGCCGGGCTCGCGCGGCGGCCGACGTCCCCTGAACCTGCCGCCCGAGCTCGGACGCCGCGTCCGGCTCCTGAGCCGCCGCGAAGGAACGACTCTCTTCATGACTTTGCTCGCCGCCTTCCAGACCCTGCTCTCGCGCTACACGGGCGAACGCGACGTGGTGGTGGGAGTCCCGGTGGCTGGCCGTACGCAGGTGGAAACGGAGGCGTTGATCGGCTTCTTCGTCAACACGCTGGTCTTGCGCACCGACGTTCGTGGCGATTCCGGCCGAGCGTTCCCGACGCTGCGGACCTTGCTCGGCCGGGTGCGGCGAGCGACCTTGGCGGCGTTCGCCCACCAGGAGCTCCCGTTCGAGAAGCTGGTGGAAGAGCTGAGGCCCCAGCGGGACCTTGCTCATTCGCCGATCTTCCAGGTGGTCTTCGTCCTCCAGAACCTGCCGCGGGTGCCGCCGAGGTTGCGCAACGTCGAGCTCGTGGCCCTTGGCCAACCGGTCACCGTGGCGCGTTTCGATCTGACCCTCCAGGTGGGCGAGACGGCCGAGCGGCTGGGCGGAGCGATCGAGTACCGCGCCGAGCTCTTCGATCCCACGACCGTCCAAAGGATGACGCGACACTATCGGCGTCTTCTGGAGGCGATGGCCGACGAAGACGCCGCCGAGACGCGACTCGATGCGCTCCCGTTGCTGAGCGTTGCCGAGAGCCACCAGACGTTCACGGAATGCTCGGGCGGCTCGGATTCTTTGCCGTGCCCCGAGAAGACGCTCGACGGGCTCTTCGCGGTCCAGGCAGGGCGCACCCCGGATGCCGTGGCGGTGAGCTTCGAAGGCGCCGCCCTGAGCTACGCCCGGCTCGCCCGGACGTCGCGGCGGTTGGGCGACCGGCTCCGCCGTCTCGGTATCGCTCCCGAGGTCCGCGTCGGTCTCTTCCTGGAGCGGACGCCGGAAATGGTCGTGGCGATCCTCGCCACGCTCAATGCCGGTGGCGCCTACGTGCCGCTCGATCCCGACGAGCCCCGCCACCGTCTGGCCCGCAAGATCGAGGACTCCGGCATCGCCGCGTTGCTGACGACCGACGCCCTCGCGCCGAAGCTGTCGGAAAGCGGTGTGCGCAGGATCCATCTCGATCACCGATGGCCCGCGGCAGAGCCTGACAGGTGCCGGCCGGACACCTCGCCCAAGTCGCATCGGGCCGCCTACGTGATCTACACCTCGGGCTCCACGGGTGAACCGAAGGGCGTGGTGGTGACCCACCACAACGTCGTGCGGCTCTTCGAGACCACGCGGCCCTGGTTCGGCTTCCATTCCGGCGACACTTGGACCCTTTTTCACTCTTACGCTTTCGACTTCTCGGTCTGGGAGCTGTGGGGGGCTCTCCTTCACGGCGGCCGCCTGGTGGTGGTGCCGTATTGGACGAGTCGCTCCCACGAGGAGCTTTGTTCTCTCGTGGTGCGAGAACGCGTGTGCGTGCTCAATCAGACTCCTTCGGCCTTTCGCAGCCTTCGCGACGTCGCCGAGCCCGGAGCGCTGGCTCTGCGGCGGGTGATCTTCGGAGGCGAGGCCCTGGATCTTGGCTCACTTCGCCCGTGGCTCGATCGGCACGGGGAGTCGAGCCCCGTGCTGGTGAACATGTACGGCATCACCGAGACGACCGTGCACGTCACGGTGCTGCCGATCAGGCGGGCTCACACCGCCAGGAGAGTCGGCGGAAGTCTTATCGGCGGGCCGCTTCCGGACCTCGAGGTCCATCTCGTCTCCGCGGCGCTGGCCGTGCTTCCCCTTGGGGTCACGGGGGAGATCGTCGTAGCCGGCGAAGGCTTGAGCCGGGGGTATCTGAACCGCCCGGGCTTGACCGCTTCGCGCTTCGTTCCCCATCCCTGGAGCAAGCGGGCCGGCGCTCGCCTGTACCGCTCCGGCGACCTTGCCCGTCGTCTCGCCGACGGCGGATTGGAGTATCTGGGCCGAGCCGATCAGCAGGTCAAGATCCGCGGATTCCGCGTCGAGCTCGGCGAGGTGGAAGCGGCTCTTGCCGCCTATCCAGCGGTGCGTGAAGCGTTGGCCGTGCTGACCCGCGACGGCGCCGGGAATCCGAGGCTGGCGGGTTACGTGGTGGCTCCCGCCGCGGCGCCGAGCCGAGAGGAGCTGAACCGGTTCCTGCGCGAGCGCCTCCCCGATCCGATGGTCCCGTCGGCGCTGGTCTTCCTGGAAAGGATGCCCCTGAATCGCAACGGCAAAGTGGACCGGGGGGCGTTGCCGCCTCCGGAGGTCACGCCGCAGACCGTGTCGCCGGCGACTCCGCGGACTCCCATCGTGGAGCTGGTGACGGGAATCTGGGCTGACGTGCTCGGCATCGAGCCTTTCGGCCCCCACGACAACTTCTTCGACCTTGGCGGCCATTCCCTGCTCGCCACGCAGGTGGTTTCCCGGCTTCGTCGGAGCCTCGGGGTGGAGGTGGGCTTGCGCCAGCTCTTCGAGCACCCGACGGTGGAGGAGCTCAGCGCCGAGATCGCCCGAATGAGGCGTGGCGACGCGCCGGCGCCGCCCGCCATCCTTGCCGATCCCACAGCCCGTTCGGCAGAGCTTTCCTTCGCCCAGCAGCGGTTGTGGTGGCTGAGCCAGTTGCGGGGCGCCAGCTCGGCCTACAACGTGAACGGAGCGCTGCGGCTCGAGGGGCACCTCGACGTCACGGCTCTCGCGGCGAGCCTGAGAGAGATCCTTCGGCGCCACGAGGTGCTCCGGTCGACCATCGAGGCCTCCGACGGCCGCGAGCCGGTGCAGGTCGTCGGTCCCATCAGGCCTTCCTACCTCCCCGTCGCCGACCTGAGCTCGCTCCGTGAGCCGGACCGCGACGCCGAGCTTGTCCGCCTGGCGGAGTCGGAGGCCGCCAGGCCGTTCGACCTGGCCCGCGGCGCGATGGTTCGCATCACCCTGGTGCGCCTCGCCGCGAGACTTCACGTCGTCCTCCTGACTCAGCACCACATCGTCTCGGACGCCTGGTCTCAGGCGATCATCGCGGGAGAGCTGAAGACGCTCTACGCTGCCTTCAAGGGAGGAGCCGGCCTCGCCGAAGCGGCTCGGCTGCTCCCTGACCTGCCGCTCCAGTACCGCGACTACGCCCGCTGGCAGCGGAACTGGCTGCGCGGAGAAGTGTTGGAGCGTGAGCTGAAGTACTGGCGTGAACGCCTCGAGGGGATCCCGCGCCTCTTCGCCGGGCTCGCCGACTACCCACGGCCGCCGGTGCCGTCGTTTCGCGGCGCGGCCGAGAACGTTCAGCTCTCACGAGACCTCACCCTGCGGCTCGAGAGCCTGAGCCGCGAGAACCAAGCGACGCTTTTCATGACGCTCCTGGCGGCGTTCGACCTGCTGCTCTGGCGGCACTCGGGACAGCGGAGATTCGTCGTGGCGACCAACGTGGCGCACCGGACGCGGACCGAAGTCGAGCCCCTGGTCGGCTTTTTCGTCAATATGCTCCTGTTGCCGGTGGAGCTGATCGACGATCCGCCTTTCACTGAGTTCCTCGCGCGGATACGCGAGTCGACGCTCGATGCCTATGGCCATCAGGACACGCCTTTCGAGAAGCTCGTGGAAGAGCTCCAACCAGAGCGCGATCCGAGCTACAACCCGCTGTTCCAGGTGGTGTTCTCACTGCTCAACGCGCCTTCCGTGCCCTTGCAGCTTCCAGGCCTGCAGCTCAGCGGATTCAGGATCAAGAGACGGAGCGCCAAATTCGACCTGCTCATGAACGTGTGGCCGAGCCCGGACGGCCTTCGTGGCGAGCTCGAGTACAGCCGGGACCTCTTCAGCCCGATGACGATTCGCAATCTTCTCGACCGGTTCGGGCGCCTGCTGGAGAGCATCGTCGCGACCCCCGAGGCGCGGCTGAGCAAGCTCGACGTGCTTTCGCGGCGGGAGACGGCCGCCCTCGCGACGCCGATCCACGTGGAGGAGCTCGACGACGATTTCGCCTTCTAGAAGCACTTCGCCCGTGCTGGACGTGACCGAGCGTGCGCAAGTCACGTCCTAGTAGACCTAACGAGGCTCCGCCTCAGGCCAAGAGGCGAGAGGGCTCGACAATGCGGCAGAAGGTGCCGGCCTCGAGGCGGTCACGCGTTTCCTGCTCGCCGCCAGCCATGACTACTTCCTGGTACAGCTTTCTGGCGGCCTCCCGCCCTTGCGTCATCACGACGTTTCGCGCTTGCACGTGAAAGGGCACCTGTCGCGAAAGCTCGACGCGGCCGAACCAACGGTCGGGAAACGATCCCAGGGTCTTGTATTTTTGCCAGAAGTGCTGGAATCCGCAACAGGCGTAATGGAGGATCACCGGCAGCTTGTGGACATCTTGCGACGCAGCCCTGCTTCCCCCGCTCCCCCTCTTGCGCCACGATCCGCCGAACGACACCCGCGGTTTGACCAGCGGAATCTTCCGATAGGGCAAGAAGAGGTGAAGGAAGTTCCGGTAGGCCCAGCTCCGCTCTCGAGACAGCATGAACTCGTGAACGCTCTTTGCCATCAGGTTCCGGCAAAGGCGCGCCGCGGATTTGCCGTTGCCGTAGTAGAGGAAGCGGCGCCGACCGCGAGCTTGCCCGGCTTCAAGCGTGTAAGCGTTCTTATTGAAGAGCGTGACCGTCTTGAAGTAATCGTCGATTTTGAACGCTTCCGGAACGGCTTCGTGGTTGGGATAAGTCACGAAGTCGATGCCACGCTCCGCCAGCGATTCGAAATGCTTCTTGGGGGCTTCTTGGGAGTGGAAGAGCTCGTCCACGTCGATATGGAGAATCCACTCCAGGCCCATCTCGAGCGCCATCTCGATGGCGACCTCGGCGTTCAAGATCTGCCTGGACATCACGTGGTCGTCGATGAAGGGGCCTACCCTCGCGTAGGACCTCCGGGTCTTCCAACGCCGCCGCAGACCGTCGTCGTTGGTGAGAGCCGTGACCTGCGGGTATCTCCGGGCACTCTCGGCCATGGGGTCGCACGGGTCGTCGAAGATGATGAACAGGCGATCGAAGCCTATGGCAACATGGTACCGAATGAAGGAATCGAGCACCTTGCCGGCATCGCGGACGGTGGAGACGATCGCCAGAGTCATGACCTGCGAAGGACCGGTTGGCGGCATCCGGCGCTACCAACCCAGAGCGCCCCGAGGGCCGGCTGCGGGTCCCCAGCCCGCCGAGCGCTTCGGAGGCCCAAGGCTACCAGGGATCGCGTCGAAGGCGAAGCGCGAGTCCGCCCGACGGCGCCGATTCAGCGCGGAGGCCGGGGGCGCTCTTGCGCCCGGAAAGACGGCCGGGTAGGATAGGGGCCACTGATGGTCAGCGTGGGTCCGTCGGCGGCCACGAGGACGGCCGGCGACGTTGTCGGTGTATCCGGAGGCCCAGGCATGAAGGAGACGACTTGGGGGTCGATACACGGTCTGTCGCTACACAGCCTGTCGCTACACAGCCTGTCGCCGTGAGTCTTCTCGACGAAGAGCTGGAGACGGAGAGGAAGTACTGGGCGCAGAAGCTTGCCGGAGACTGGTCCGCCGCCGGATTGCCTTGCGACTACCTGGCCACCGGCCGCCGTGCCGGACCCTTCGGCCGCCTGGATCTGGGCCTAGCTCCCGCGACCGTAAGCGCGGTGCGCCGGGTGTGCTCGGACAATGCCTCCATGACCCTGGCCTTCCTGATCTCGGCGGTCAAGGTCGTCCTCGCCAAGTACACCGGCCTCGAGGACGTCGTCGTCGGTACGGCGGTCCACCGGCGATTCGAGGAGGCTGCCGCCTTCAACCGGATTCTGGCGATTCGTGACCGTGTGGCACCTACCCACACCGTCCGTCAGGTCCTGAACGCCGTCAAGAACAGCCTGTCCGAAGCCTTTACCCACCAGAAGTATCCTCTCGCGAAGATTCCCGAGATCTTGGATCGGGGTTGGGCGAACCCCCGGAGCCTTCTGCGCGTCGGCGTCCTTCTGGACGCCGTCAACGACGAGGAGCACTACCGTGAAGCGCACAGCGAGGTCGTGGTCGCCTTCTCGGCCGGCCGGGGCGGGCTCGGGGCCGAGGTGGAGTACCGCCGGGACCTGTTCAAGCACTCGACGGTGGCGACCTTCGCGGCGCAGCTCGAGGACGTGCTTGGACGAATGGCGGGCGCGCCCGAGCTCGAGATCTCGGCCCTTCGGCTTCTCTCCCGGACCCGGCCGTCGAAGTGGCTCGTCTGTCCGCGGGGTCGTTCGCGGTCCCCAACGCGCGGCGCGGGCCAGCACTTCGAGGAGCGGGTCGCGGCCAATCCCGAGGCCAAGGCCGTCCTTTCAGAGCATGGCCAGATGACCTATGGGGAGCTGGGTCGCCTCGTGACGGGACTTGCGAGCGTGTTGAGGGACCGTGGCGTAGGAAGAGGGGACTGCGTAGGGCTTTGCCTCGAGCCATCGCCCGAAGCCGTCGCGGGGATTCTAGCCATCCTGAAGGCGGGAGCCGCCTTTGTGCCTCTGGATCCGGAGCACCCGCCGGAAAGGAGGTCGTCGGCCGTCCGCGGTGCCGGCATCGCCCTGGTGGTGTCGCGGTCCGGGATCGACGGATTCGAGACCCTGGCCGGCGTCGAGACGCTCTGCCTGGACGCCGGCTGGGAGCAGGAGTTGGCCGCCTCGCCCACCGGAGGATGGCCGGAGCTCGGCGGGGCCGACCTCGCCTATGTGATCCATACCTCCGGCTCTACCGGTCAGCCCAAGGGAGTGGCGGTTTCGCACGCCGCGCTGGCGAACTATGTCGAATGGGCAATGGAGGTCTACCTGAGCGGCGAGAACCTCGACTTCGTCCTCCATTCTTCGCTCGCCTTCGACCTCACCGTGACCTCCGTCCTGACGCCGCTCGCGGCCGGCCGAGCGATCCTCGTTCATCCCTGGATTGACGGCCAGTCCCCCTTCCCGCGCATTCTCTCCGAGCGGCGCCCCAGCGTGCTGAAGCTGACGCCGAGCCACCTGGCGCTGCTCACGGAGCATCGCCGGGAGGCATGTGGAATCCGGCGCCTAGTGGTGGGCGGCGAGGCTCTGACGAGCCGCCTGGCCCGGTCCGTCCACGAGGGCTTCGGCGGACAGATCGAGATCTACAACGAATACGGTCCGACGGAGGCGACCGTCGGCTGCATGATCCACCGCTTCGAGCCCGAGGAGGACGACCGGGCCTTCGTGCCGATCGGCCGGGCTGGTGCCGGGGCCCGGATCTACCTGCTGGACGGCGCGCTGCAGCCGGTGGCGGAGAACATGAGCGGCGAGCTGTTTCTCGCCGGGCCGGGGTTGGCCCAGGGTTACCTGTCGCGTCCGGGGACGACGGCGCAGCAGTTCGTCTGCGACCCGTTCGACCGGCGCGGCGGCATGCGGATGTACCGCACCGGCGATTACGCCCGGCTGCTTCCGGAAGGCGGCGTGGATTTCCTCGGCAGGATGGACAACCAGGTCAAGTTCCACGGCTTCCGGGTGGAGCTCAACGAGATCCGTCTCGCCCTGATCCGTCATCCGGAGATCCGCGACGCCGCGGTCGTGGTGACCGAGGAAGGGGCGGGCCGCCAAGTGATGCTCGGTTACTACGTGTCCCGGCAGATGCTCGACCAGGCGGATTTGCGCCGCCACCTCAAGCGTTTTCTGATCGAGGGCACGATACCCAACCTCTTCGTCCATCTGCGACGGATGCCGTTGACTCTGAACGGCAAGGTCGACACCCGCCGGTTGCCGAGCCTTGAGGAGGCGCGCAAGCTCCTGAGGCGCCGACACGTGGCTCCGGCCAGTGAAACGGAGAGGATCCTGGCCGGTCTCTGGGCCGAGCTGCTCGCAGTCGACAAAGTCGGCATTCACGACAGCTTCTTCGATCTCGGAGGCCACTCGCTGTTGGTGACTCGTCTGGTGTCGCGGATTCGCGTGGCCTTTCGCGCCGAGGTGTCGCTCCAGGAGGTCTTCACCTCGCCGACGGTCTCGCAGCTCGCGGGCCTGATCGATCGCGGGAACCGGGCGGGCCGGCGCTCCGACCTGCCGGCCATGGAGGTCGTCCCTCGGGAAGGTGAAAAGCCTCTTTCCTTCGCACAGCAGCGGCTGTGGTTCCTCGATCAGCTTGAGCCGGGCAACGCGGTCTACAACATCCCGGTCGCGCTGCGGATGCGCGGCGGTCTCGACGTCGAGGCGCTCGCGGGCAGCCTGGCCGAGATCGTTTGGCGTCACGAGACTCTGCGCACGGTCTTCTCCTCGCGAGAGGGGCGCCCGATCCAGGAGATCTCCGCCGTTGCCAGGGTATCGCTGCCGCGCGTGGACCTGTCCGGCCTGATCGCGGCGGCGCGTGAGCCGGAAGCAAGGAGGATCGCGGCCATCCAGTCGCTGAGGCCGTTCGATCTAGCCCGAGGCCCTCTCCTGCGGCTCTTCCTGCTGGAGCTGAGTCCCGACGATCACGCGCTGATCCTCACCCTTCACCACATCGTCAGCGACGGCTGGTCGATGGAGGTTCTGACGCGGGAGGCGATGACCCTCTATGCGGCGCGGTCGGCCGGCCGTCCCTCTCCGTTGCCGGAGCTGCCGATCCAGTACCTCGACTTCGGCCACTGGCAACGGCGTTGGCTGGCAGGCCAAGGGATCGCGGCCGATCTCGAGTACTGGAAGAAGCGCTTGGAAGGTGCGCCGGCGACGCTCGAGCTGACCGCCGACTTCCCGCGCGGCGCCGTGCAGCGGTATCGCGGCGCCAGCTCGACCCGAGTGCTCTCCACGGCGCTGTCCGACAGGCTGCGGGAGTTCAGCCGGATACGGGGAGCGACCCTATTCATGACCCTGATGAGCGCTTTCAAGGCGCTTCTCCTTCGTTACACGGGCCAGCAGGACATCTGTGTCGGTACACCGGTCAGCGGCCGCGACCGCATCGAGCTCGAGGGGCTCATCGGCTTCTTCGTCAACACCCTGGTATTGCGCAGCATCATCGCCGAAGTCACGTCGTTCGAGGCCCTGGTCGATCACGTGCGCCGCGAGGCCCTGAACGGTTTCGCGCACCAGAGCCTGCCCTTCGAACGGCTGGTGGAGGAGCTCTCGCCGCGACGAAGCCTCAGCCACTCTCCTCTTTTCCAGGTCATGTTCCTCTTCGCCAGCAGCCCGCTGCGGGAGGCCGAGGCGCAGGTGCCAGGGCTGCGTATCGAGCCTCTCGACGTCGCCGCGAGGACGGAGAAATTCGATCTCACCCTGGCGGCGGCGGAACGAAAAGGTCGCGTCGCCCTGGAGCTGGGTTACCGGATCGACCTCTTCGCCGCCACCACCACGAAGCGAATGCTGGGGCACCTCGAGGCTCTGGTGGTCGCCGCGCTGTCGGAGCCGGACAGGCCGATCATGGAGCTCCCGCTGCTCAGTCCAGCACAGCGTCACGCCCTGATCGTCGAGCGGTTTTCGGGCTACACGCTGCCGGTGGCTTCGATGATCGCCGAACGCCGTCCGATCGCAACGACGCCGTTGGCCGAGGAGCGGCGTCCGCGGACCGCCGCCGGCCTCGTGGCGCCCCGCAACCCCACGGAAGAGGCGATGGCCGCCCTTTGGAGAGAGGTCTTGGAGCTCGACGAGCTGGGAGTCGACGACGATTTCTTCATGCTCGGGGGGCACTCTCTCCTGGCGACGCAGCTCCTCGACCGGGTTGAGCGGCGCTTCCACGCGAGGTTGCCACTCAGGGTCTTCTTCCAGGCCTCGACGGTCGCCGGGCTCGCCGAAGAGATCCTGCGCGAGAAGGCCCTGGAGATCGAGCCCGTGGTGCCGGAGGCGCTGCCCCGGGTCGAGCCCGATCCGGCGCGGCGCTTCGAGCCGTTCCCCTTGAACGATGTCCAGCAGGCCTACTGGATAGGCCGCCAGGCCGCTTTCGAGCTGGGCAACGTCGCGACCCACAGCTACCTGGAGATCGAAGCCCAGGGAGTCGAGATGGCGAGCCTGGAGAGCATTCTGAACCGCCTGGTCGCGGGCCACGAAATGCTCCGGATGGTCGTCCTCGCCGACGGCACCCAGCGGATCCTCGAGCACGTGCCCGCCTACGAGATCGAGGTTCGCGACCTCCGCCGGATGCGGACCGAGGAGCGGGAGCGTGAGCTCGCGCGGATGCGGAGCACCCTGTCGCACCAAGTGCTCGCCACCGACCGATGGCCGCTCTTCGAGGTCAAGGCCTCCCTGCTGCCGCAAGGGCGCGCACGGGTCCACCTGAGCTGCGACGCGCTGATCTGGGACGCCTGGAGCTTCCGCATCCTGGCCCGCGATTACGCCCGGCTGGCGGCCGACCCCACCCTCCGGCTGCAGCCTCCCGATCTGTCGTTCAGAGATTACGTCCTCGCCGAGCGTCAGCTCGAGGGCTCCGCGCTCTACCGGCGCTCGCGCGACTACTGGATGGCTCGCCTCGCCGGACTGCCCCCGGCGCCGGAGCTCCCGCTGGCCCGGGCCCCCGAGTCCGTGGAGCGCCCTCGGTTCCTCCGCCGTTCCGCGAGCCTCGCGGCTCCGGCATGGAAGCGCTTGAAGCAACGGGCCGCGCCCTGCGGCCTGACGTCCTCGGCCCTGATCTTGGCCGCCTTCTCCGAGGTCCTGGCAACCTGGTCGCGCAATCCTCGCTTCACCCTCAACCTGACGCTCTTCAACCGGCTTCCGATTCACCCCGAGGTCGACTCGATCGTGGGGGACTTCACGTCCCTGACGCTGCTGGAGGTGGACCTCCGGCAGGGGGCGCGGTTTGAGGAGCGGGCCCGGGCGATCCAGGCACGGCTCTGGGAGGATCTCGATCATCGATACTTCAGCGGGGTGCGGGTGCTGCGCGAGCTGGCGCGGCTCGAGGGCCGCGCCCCGGGCGCTCTGATGCCCGTGGTGGTCACCAGCACCTTGACGATGCCCGCGGTGGCGACTCCTGACCGTCCCGGGGACGAGCGGCGGGGAGCTTCCGGCGAGTCGGTCTACAGCGTCTCCCAGACGCCCCAGGTGTGGCTGGATCACCAGGTCTGGGAGCAGGAGGGGGCGCTGCGGTTCAACTGGGACGCGGTCGAAGAGCTGTTCCCAGCGGGCCTTCTCGACGCCATGCTGACCGCTTACCGGGACCTGCTCGAATCTCTGGCGGAGGACGACCTCGCGTGGCGAGCCAGCCGTCCGGATCTGGCCGGCCGGATGGTGCCCGCCGACGCGCCGTGGGCGCGTGTCCATGGCGGGGCCATCCCGCACGCCGCCGGTAGCGGGAGGCTTCATGAGCCGGTCCTGGCCCAGGCCGCGGTGAACCGGGACCGGACGGCGGTGGTCGCTCCACTGCGTGGCGGAATGGAGCCGTTCACGGAGCTGAGCTACGGAGAGCTGGAGCGCCGCGCTCGAATCTTGAGCGCGCGCTTGCGCCGCGCGGGCGCGGCGGCCGAGCGTCCGGTCGCGGTCGTCATGGACAAGGGTTGGGAGCAGGTCGTGGCGGTGCTGGCCATCCTGGATTCCGGCGCCCCCTACCTGCCGATCGATCCGGCCTTGCCGCGACGCCGCCGCGCCGAGCTGATGGCCAGCGCCGAGGTGTCCGTCGCCGTGACGCAGCCGTGGCTCGCCAAGTCGCCGGAATGGCCGACCGCCGTGTCGCCGTTGGTGGTGACGGAAGAGGGCGATCAGGATCCGTCAAGCTTCCAGGAACCTGTCCGCCGCGAACCGGGAGGTTCCGGCGAGCTGGCGTACGTGATCTTCACTTCCGGCTCGACGGGCCGGCCGAAGGGCGTGATGATCGA
The DNA here is from genome assembly GCA_036397835.1 of Thermoanaerobaculia bacterium. Taxonomy (GTDB): domain Bacteria; phylum Acidobacteriota; class Thermoanaerobaculia; order Multivoradales; family J023; genus DASWIG01. The sequence goes on along the minus strand of DASWIG010000188.1, from coordinate 44,195 downwards.
GCACGGTGCCGCCCTCAACACGGTCCTCGACGTCAATGAACGCTTTCGCATCGGTCCGGGCGACCGGGTGCTCGATCTCTCGTCTCTGTCGTTCGACCTCTCGGTCTACGACGTCTTCGGCTTGCTGTCGGCAGGCGGAGCCGTGGTCTTGCCGGAGGGCGCGGCGCTGCGGGATCCCGGGCATTGGGCCGAGCTGATCGCGGCGCGGCGAGTCACGGTCTGGAACACGGTCCCGGCGCTGATGGAGATGCTGATCGAGTGGGCGGACGGCCGACACGACGTGGACTTGAGCTCGTTGCGATTGGTGTTGCTCTCGGGGGATTGGATTCCGGTGGATCTGCCGGATCGGATCCGGGCGGTGTGCCCGCGGGCCGAGGTGGTGAGCTTGGGCGGCGCCACGGAGGCCTCGATCTGGTCGATCCTGTACCCGATTGGGAAGGTGGAGGCGTCCTGGAACAGCGTGCCCTATGGGCGAGCGATGCGCCACCAGGAATTTCACGTCTTGGACGCCTTCCTGGCTCCGCGCCCGGTATGGGTGATCGGCGAGCTCTTCATCGGAGGGGTGGGCCTGGCGCGGGGCTACTGGCGCGATGCCGCCAAGACGGCGCGAAGCTTCGTGGCTTCGCCGAGCGGACGACGGCTCTACCGGACGGGCGATCTGGGCCGGTTCCTTCCTGACGGGACCATCGAGTTTCTTGGCCGCGAGGACCACCAGGTCAAGATCCAGGGCCATCGGATCGAGCTGGGCGAGGTCGAAGCGGCTCTTGAGAGCCACCCGGACGTGCGCTCGGCGGCCGTCGTCGCGATGGGCCCCGAGCGCAGCCGGCGGCGGCTGGTGGCCTACCTGGTGCCGCGTGACGAGCCCGCGCCGGCGGATTCGGACCTCCGGAGCTACCTGGCGCGGCGCCTCCCCGAGTACATGGTGCCGGCGACGTTCGTCGCGCTCGCGACGCTTCCGCTGACCCCCAACGGCAAGATCGACCGGCGGGCATTGCCGGCGCCCGAGGAAGCCGCGCCGAAGACCCGGCGCGACGCCGGGCCGACCACTCCCGTCGAGCGAGAGCTGACCGTGATCTGGCAGGAGATCCTGGGGCGTGAGCGGGTCGGAGCCCACGAAAGCCTTTTCGACCTGGGCGGCAACTCCCTGGCGGCGATCCAGCTCGTCAACCGGGTGTCCGAGACGTTCGGAGTCGACGTCCCCTTGCGTCGGCTCTTCCAGGCTCCGACGGTCGCCGGCCTGGCCGCCGCCGTCGATCAGATGCGCGCAGAGCAAGAACGCAGCGCGTCGCTTCCGGCCGCCCTCCCCACGATCGAGCCGGATCGGGCGCGGCGCTTCGAGCCCTTCAGTCTGAACGAAGTTCAACAGGCCTATTGGATCGGCCGCGGCGACGCTTTCGAGCTCGGCAACGTGGCCTCCCACGGTTACATGGAGATCCAGTCGGCAAGCCTCGACCTCCAACGTCTCGAAGGGGCTTGGCAGCGGTTGATCGAGCGCCACGACATGCTGCGGGCGGTGGTCCTGGCGGACGGTCGCCAGCGGGTGTTGCGGGACGTCCCTCCCTACCGGATCGCCGTCGCCGACCTGAGAGGCGAGCCGCCTGCCGTCGTGGCCTCCGAGCTCGAGGCGATCCGCGAGCGCATGTCGCACCAAGTCCTGCCGGCCGATCGCTGGCCTCTCTTCGAGCTCAGGGCGACCCGGCTCGAGGAAGGCGTTCGGCTGCACGTGAGCAGCGACATCTTGCTGATCGACGCCTGGAGCTCGCTCATCCTCTACCGCGAGTTGATGCGGCTCTACCAGGACCCCGACGCCGAGCTCCCGCCTCTCGACGTGACGTTTCGCGACTACGTCGCCGCCGAGGCCGCGTTTCGGGATTCGCCGCCCTACGAGCGCTCGCGGCGATATTGGCTCGATCGCCTCGAGAGCCTGCCGCCGGCCCCGGAGCTGCCGCTCGCCCGCCGGCCCGGGACGCTCACCCGGCCCCGCTTCAGCCGCCGCCGCGCCGTCCTCGAACGCGGTAGGTGGTCGCGCCTCAAGAAGCGGGCGGCGGACGCCGGCCTGACGCCCTCCGGTCTTCTCCTGGCGGCGTTCGCCGACGGGCTGGCGACGTGGAGCAAGTCGGCCGAGATGACGATCAACGTCACGACCTTCAACCGTCTGCCGCTCCACCCCCAGGTCAACGAGGTGGTCGGAGACTTCACCTCTCTCACCCTGCTCCAGGTCGACGCCCGAGGAGGCAAGACGTTCGAGCGCTTTGCCCGGACGGTTCAGGAGCAGCTCTGGCTCGACCTTGAGCACCGCTACTTCAACGGGGTGAGCGTCCTCCGGGAGTGGGCACGGGCCCGGGGCCGCACCGCCAGCGCCACCATGCCGGTGGTCTTCACCAGCACGTTGTTCCACGGCGAGGAGCCGTCGCAGACCGGCGGTCCGGCGGCGGTCGGCGCTTCCGAGGAGACGGTCTCGGCGGGCCAGGACGGCCGCTCGGTCTACGGCATCTCGCAAACGCCCCAGGTGTGGCTCGATCACCAGGTCTCGGAAGGCCCCGAAGGACTTCATTTCAACTGGGACGCGATCGAGGACCTCTTCCCGGACGGATTGTTGGACGCGATGTTCGCCGCCTTCCACGACCTACTGCTGCGCTTGGCGGACCAGGAATCGACGTGGAGCCTGCGCAGGCCGGCCCGCGTGCCCGAGGAGCAACTGGCCGTCCTGGACCAGGCCAACGCCACCGCGGCGCCGGCTCCGCGGCACCTCCTGCAGACACCCTTTATGCTCCGAGCGGCGCGGTCGCCTGAAGACCTCGCGGTCCTGGCCGACGGCGTCCGCCTGAGCTACGGCGAGCTGGCGCGGCGCGCGCGCTGCCTGGCGGAGCGCCTGCGGGGCCTGGGCGTCGGGCCGAGCCGCTTGGTGGCGGTGGTGATGGAGAAGGGATGGGAACAGGTGGTGGCGGTTCTGGGAATCCTCGAGGCCGGGGCGGCCTATCTGCCGATCGACGCCCGGGTGCCCGACGAGCGTCGCCAATTCCTGCTCGAGAACGGCCGGATTTCGGTGGCGGTGACGCAAGGCGGCCTGACCCGAGAGTTGGCATGGCCGCCGGGTGTCGAGCTCGTCGCGGTGACCGCGGACGATCCGGCGGCCGGGACTGCCCAAGGAAGCGGCGCGCCGCCGGCCTGCGGGCCGCGCGACCTGGCGTACGTCATCTTCACCTCGGGCTCGACCGGCAAGCCGAAAGGCGTGATGATCGATCACCGGGGCGCGCTCAACACCGTGCACGACGTCAACGAGCGCTTCGGAATCGGTCCCGCCGACCGGGTGCTGGGGCTCTCGTCGCTGTCGTTCGACCTGTCGGTCTACGACGTCTTCGGCCTCCTGGCCGCCGGTGGCGCGCTGGTGCTGCCGGAGCCGGCGGCGGCGCGGGACCCCGAGCGCTGGGCCGAGTTGATCGCCTCCCACGGCGTGACGGTGTGGAACACGGTGCCGGCGTTGATGGAGATGCTGGTCGAATGGGCTTCGCGGTCTCCGGGGGCCGATCTGACTTCCCTACGGCGGGTCCTCCTCTCAGGGGATTGGATACCGGTGGATCTGCCGGATCGGATTCGCAGGCTCTGTCCGAACGCCGAAGTGGTGAGCCTGGGAGGAGCGACGGAAGCGTCGATCTGGTCGATCCTCTACCCGGTCCGAGAGGTGCCGCCGTCGTGGACGAGCATCCCCTACGGACGGCCGATGCGAAATCAGCGCTTCCACGTGCTCGACCAAGACCTCAGGACGCGTCCGGTCTGGGTCCCCGGGGAGCTCTACATCGGCGGGGACGGTCTGGCGCTCGGGTATTGGAGAGACGCGCCGACGACGGCGAGCAGGTTCGTGGCCGAACCGCGGAGTGGCGAGCGCCTCTACAGGACCGGGGACCTGGGCCGCTATCTCCCCGACGGGACGATCGAGTTCCTGGGCCGCGAGGATCTCCAGGTCAAGATCCAGGGACATCGGATCGAGCTGGGCGAGGTCGAGGCGGCTCTCGAGGCTCACCCGCTGGTCCGATCGGCCGTAGTGACCGCGGTCGGGACGCGTTCGCGGCAGCGACTGGCTGCCTACCTGGTGCCCGAATTCGCCGAATCTCGGGATTCGGCCACAGCCCCCGACGCGGCCTCCTGCGCATCCCGTCTGGGACCGCGGGGGCCGGGGCCCGGATCGTCCGCGGCGGCTCCTGCGGCCAGCCCGGTGGGCCCCCTGGACGCGCTCGGCAGCCTGGACTTCAAGCTCAGCGAACCGGGCTTGCGCCGGGACCTCGACGATCGCCAGGGCCTTCAGCTCCTCCAACTCGACGCCGACGAGACCCTGGCCCGAGGTTTCGGCACGCGCCGCAGCCATCGCGAGTTCCTCGGCGAGACCGTCCCCTTCTCGGCTCTGAGCCGCCTGATGGGCGCGCTGGGCCAGGTGAGGCTCGGCGATTTCCCGCTGCCGAAGTACCGCTATCCCTCCGCCGGCAATCTGTACCCGGTCCAGACCTACCTCTACGTCAAGCCGGCCGCGGTGGAAGACGCCCCCGCCGGCCTCTACTATCACCACGCCAGAGACCATCAGCTTGTCCTGCTGCAGGCGGGGGAGAGCGTCGACCGGAGCCTGTACGGCGTCCACAATCAGCCGATCTTCGACCAGGCGGCGTTCGCGCTGTTCCTGATCGGCGATCTTCGCGCCATTCGGCCGCTCTACGGCGAAAGCGCCCGGGACTTTTGCCTGCTGGAGGCGGGCTACATGAGCCAGCTCCTGATGAGCGAGGCGTCGGGTCTAGGCCTGGGTCTGTGCCCGATCGGCGACCTGGCGTTCGAGGACCTGCGCGGCCGATTGGTCCTCGGCGACGATCACGTCCTGCTCCACAGTCACGTGGGCGGCCGCGTGGCTGCGTCCGCGCAGTCGCCGCGGGTGCGCTACCCGTCGCCCACCTTCGTGGTGCGTGCGCCGGGGGCCGGCCAGACTGCGGAGGAAGCGGAGGCTCCGCTCGTCTCCGGTTCCGTCGACCGCGCGGCGTGGATCGGCGGCGTGCGGGAGTTCCTGCGCCGCAAGCTGCCCGAGCACATGGTGCCCGCCCTCTTCGTGCCGCTCGAGAAGCTGCCGCTATCGGCCAACGGCAAAGTGGACCGCGGCGCCTTGCCGACCCCCGACCAGCTCGGCCAAGACCGGCGGGAAACCGCCGTGGCGCCGCGGACGGCGGTGGAACGAACCCTGGCGCGCATCTGGTCCGAGGTCCTCGGCGTCGACGAGATCGGCGTCCACGACAACTTCTTCGAGATGGGCGGCGACTCGATCAAGGGTATCCTCTTCATCACCCGTGCCGCCGAGGCCGGCCTGACGGTCAGCACCCGGCACGTCTTCGAGCACCAGACCATCGCCGCCCTCGCCGCTCGCCTCTGCGAGCAGGGCCAGGCCGACCAAGGCACCACGCTCGGCCCAGTGCCGCTGGCGCCCGCTCAAGTGGCGCTGCTCGAGGAGCAGACGGCGCCTGAGCGCGCCGCCCACGCCCTTTGGCTCGAGGAGAGACGCCCCCATGAAGCGGCGGCGATCTCGCGGGCGGTGATGGAGCTTGCCCGCCGTCATGACGCTCTGAGGCTTCGCATCGAGAGGCTGGTGTCCGGTTTCTGGCAAGTCGCGAGCTCCTCGAGGAACGGGTGCCCGTTTGCCGAGATCGACGTGTCGTCGGTTCCGGACGGGAGGTGGAGCGGCCTTCTCGCGGCGATCGAGGCGCAAGCGAGGGTCGGATTCGACGTGACGAGGGGGCCTCTGCTGCGCGTGGCCCGAGTGAAATCGCCGGCCGATCGCCCCTCTCGGTTACTGCTCGTCGTCCATCGTCTGGCAGCCGACGCCGCCTCGTGGCCCGTCCTGCTGGCGGAACTCGATCGGGTTTGCCGTCCGCCGGACACTCCGCCAGCGAGCCCGCCACGGGCGGCTCCGATCTCGTTTCGGCGCTGGGCCGAACAGGTGAGCCGTCATTCGCCGTCGGCTGAGCTTCCCGAGTCGGCGCACCGAGAGGCCTCGACGCCGTTTCTGCTGGTCGACCATCCGGAGCGGCGCTCCCGGACGCGAGGCGTCACGCTCCGAACGATTTCGACTCACCTGAGCACGGAGCTCACGTCCACGCTTCTCTGCCGGGTCGCGGAGACGTTGCGGGCCGAGATCGAGGAAGTGCTCCTCGCCGCGGTCTTGCGCGTGCTGGCACGCCGGTCGGCCACTCCGGCCCTGCGTGTCGACGTCGAAGGCAGCCGATCCCGCAGATTCCTCGACCTCCCTGACACCACGGCGACGATCGGGCCTTTCGGCAACGTCTTTCCACTGCGCATGGAGCTGGGGGCGGACACGTCGCCGACCGAGGCGCTAAGGCGGGTCAAGCAACGACTCAGGTCGCTCGAAGGCGACGGCCTTCTCTACGGCCAGCTCCGGTACCTTCGTCCGCAAACCGAGACCGCCACGCGCCTGCGGGCCGAGCCGCCGGCCGACGTGCTCGTCGGCTTTCTCGGCAACCTCGACGTGCCGGGCGGGGACTCGGCCGGGTGGCTTGCCGCCGTTGCCGACGGCGTGCAGGTGTTGGGCCCACGCGGCCTCTACAACCGTCCCTTGGAAGTGACCGGGTGCGTTCTCGCCGGACGCCTGCGCGTCGATTGGACCTACAACGGCCTGCTCTTTCGTCGCGGCACGATCGAGTCGCTGGCGCGGGAAGGCGTCGCGGCGCTCGGCGAGCTGATCGAAGAAGGCGCGGCCGGGGGGTCGGCCTACGCCCCGGCGGAGTTTTCGGAAGCCGACCTGAGCCACGACGAGCTCGAACGCCTGGTCGAGGAATTCGCGGAGGCGGACTTCGATGAAGAAGACGAATAACATCGAGGACATCTATCCGCTTTCGCCCCTGCAGCAGGGCATGCTTTTTCATGCCCTCTACGATCCGGAGGCCGGGCTCTATCACGATCAGGTGATCTTCGACGTCACGGCTCCCGGTGGCATCGACGTCGAGGTGTTCCGCCGTGCCTGGGAAGAAAACCTGCGGCGTCATGGCGCGCTGCGGACGGTGTTTTCCTGGAGACGCCGCGACGCTCCAATCCAGCTCGTGCTGCGGCGCGTCAGGCTGCTCTTCGAGGCGCATGACTGGGCGCCGAGCGAACCGGCCGCCAGGGAAGAGCGGCTGCGGAGGTACCTCGAAGAGGATCGCAAGCGCGGATTCGACTTCTCGAAGGCACCGCTCCTGCGGGTCGCGCTGATCCGCCACGCTCCCGAGGAGTATCAGTGCCTACTGAGCTATCACCACATTCTGATGGACGCCTGGTCCCTCTCGCACGTGCTCCGCGACTTCCACGAGCTCTACGAGTCCTTGCGGGCGGGCCGCCCACCGTCCCTCGGCGAGGCGCGTCCGTACCGGGACTACGTTTCCTGGCTGCGCCGGCAGGAGCTCGACGCGGCCGAGGCCTTCTGGCGCCGGGAGCTTGCCGGCGTGCGCTCGGCCACCTCGCTCCACGTCGACCGAGTGCCGCAGCGAGACCACCTTCGCGGCAGCGGATATCGCGGCGCCACTCGCCAGGTGTCCGCCGCCGCGACCGCGGAGGTGGAAGGGATGGCGCGGCGACACCGGCTGACCCTGAGCAGTCTTTTGCGCGGTGCCTGGAGCTTGCTCCTGCATCGCTACAGCGGCGGCGAGCGGGACGTCGTATTCGGCGCCACGGTATCCGGGCGTCCCGACGACCTGCCGGGTGTCGAGTCCATGGTCGGGCTCTTCATCAACACTCTGCCGGTACGGGTACGCCTCGGACCGGCGGTGCCTGTGCTGCCTTGGCTCGGCGAGCTCCAGGAACAGCAGCTCCGCATCCGGCGCTACGAGCACAGCCCGCTCGCCGAGGTTCAGGGCTGGAGCGAGGTGCGCGGCCGCGCTCCCCTGTTCGAGAGCATCCTGGTGTTCGAGAACGTTCCCTGGTTCCAGGGGCCGAGCCAACGGCTGCCGCAGTCCGCGCGATCCGGTCGTCTCGCTCTGGGCTCCGTGCGCTACGAGCCGAAGTCGGGCTATGCGCTGAGCCTCATGGTTACGCCGGGTCCAGGCCTGGCGCTGCGAGCCCTTTATCCTCGTGACCGCTTCGACGACGCGACGATCGATCGCATGCTGAGACACCTCACGGCGCTGCTCGAGGGCATGCCGCGGGCGCAAGACGGGCGGCTGCGTGACCTTTCGATGCTGACGCAGGCTGAGCGTCAGCAAGCCCTGGTCCAGTGGCAGGATACCGGCCGGAAGGGCGTGGGGGACACCTCGATCCACCAGATCTTCGAAGCGCAGGCACGCCGGCGGCCGCACGCGGCCGCCGTGACGACAGCCGAGTCGACGCTGAGCTTCGGCGCCCTCGACGCCGAGGCCAATCGGCTGGCCCATCACCTGGTGTCGCTGGGGGTCGGCCGTGGGGCGCCGGTGGCGATCCTGCTCGACCGATCGCCCGCGATGATCGTCGCGCTGCTCGGCATTCTCAAAGCGGGGGCGGCTTACGTCCCTCTCGACCCGACCTACCCGGTCGAGCGGGCTCGCTGGATCCTGCGCTCGATCGGCGTGACTTGCGCCGTGACGAGCGCGGCGTTGCTCGAGACCTGGGAACGAGTCCTGGAAGAGGATTTCGGGCTCGAGCACCTGGTCGTCGCGGACGCGGAGGCGACCGAGGGCACGTTACGGGCCCGGGGAAGGTCCGGAGGGAAGGCGCGGGTCTCGAGTGCCCGCGACCTGGAGCGGCGACCGACCTGGAGCCCCGCCGTGACGGCGAGCGCTGCGGACCTCGCGTATACCATCTTCACCTCGGGCACGACCGGGACGCCGAAGGGCGTCGTCGTCCGTCACGGTCCGGTAATCAACCTCATCCGATGGGTCAACCGGACCTTCGACGTGGGGCCGGCGGACCGCATTCTCTTCGTCACGTCGGTGTCGTTCGATCTGTCGGTCTACGACGTCTTCGGCGTGCTCGCCGCCGGCGGTTCGGTGCGGGTGGCCTCGAACGAAGAGGTCCGCGAGCCTGCCGAGCTCGCCCGCCTGCTGGCCCAGGAGCCGGTCACGTTCTGGGACTCGGCGCCGGCGGCGTTGCAGCAGCTCATCCCCTTCTTGCCTGAAGACGGCCTGTCCACGGCGTGCCTGCGGCTCGTCTTCCTGAGCGGCGACTGGGTCCCGACGACGCTGCCGGCCAGGCTCGGGAGAGTTTTTCCCGCAGCCCGGCTCGTCGCGCTCGGGGGCGCCACCGAAGCCACGGTGTGGTCGAATTTCCACGTCGTCACCGCCGTGGACCCGCGGTGGCGGAGCATTCCTTACGGCCGGCCGATCGACAACGCCTGTTACTACGTGCTCGATGCAACGCTCGAGCCCTGCCCCGCCGGGGTGCCCGGCGACCTCTTCATCGGCGGGCAGTGCCTGGCCTCGGGATACGCCTCCGAGCCGGTGTTGAGCGCCCGGAAGTTCATCCCGGATCCATTCGGCCAGCGGCGGGGAGGACGCCTTTACAGGACCGGAGACCGCAGCCGTTTCTGGCCGGGAGGAACCCTCGAGTTCCTGGGACGCCTCGATCAACAGGTGAAGATCCGAGGCTTTCGCATCGAGCTGGGAGAGATCGAGAACGTCCTGTGCCGGCACGAGGCCGTTCACGAGGCGGTGGCTGTCGTCGTCACGGATGCCTCCGAGGACAAGAGCCTCGCCGCCTGCATCGTCCCGTCGATCGGAGCGGTGCCCGAGGTCCCGGAAATCCGCCGCTTCCTGACCCGCAAGCTCCCCGACTACATGGTCCCTTCCACCATCGTCACGATGGACGCCCTGCCGGTCACCGCGAACGGCAAGCTGGACCGCGCCTCCATCCAAGCCGAGCTCCTGACGAGGTCCGCGGCCGGCCGACGCAGAGCCGGCGAGCCTCTCCGTGCTCCGGCCGAGGAGCTGCTCGCCGGTATCTGGGGCGAGGTCCTGGGGCTTGAAGGGCTCGGGAGCGAGGACGACTTCTTCGCTCTCGGCGGCCATTCGCTCCTCGCTACCCAGGTGATATCGCGGGTCCGCGAGACCTTCGGAATCGAGCTCCCGTTGAGGAGCCTTTTTGAGGCGCCCACGCTGGCGAAATTCGCTGCGGAGATCGAAGATGCGAGAAGCACGGCGCACATCCCGGCCATCGAGTCCGAGCCGATCGAGCGTTTCCCCCCGGGAACGCGAATGCCGCTGTCCCACTCCCAGGAGCGCATGTGGTTCCTCCACCGGGTCGACGCGAACCGTCTCGGCTACAAGATCCCCGCTCTCGTACGCCTCGAAGGGAGCCTGGACCTTGCCGCTCTCCACGCCGCCTTCGACGAGGCGAGCCGCCGCCACCACGCGCTGCGCACCACCTTCGTCGAGGACGGCGACAAGGTCGCACAGATCGTCTCTTCCGAATGGAGGTCATTGCTGCCGGTTCTGGACCTCACGGCCCTGGCCGAGCCTCTCCGCGGCCGGGAGTCCCAGCGCCGGATCCGGGAGCTGCTGGATCTCCCTTTCGACCTCGCTCGCGCTCCTCTGCTCAGAGTCTGCGTCTTGCGCCTGGCACCGGAGGAGCACGCGGTGGTCCTCTCGATGCACCACATCGTCTCCGACGCCTGGTCGATGGCGGTCCTGGTGGCCGAGATCGTCCGTCTCTACAGCTCCCGGATCGAGGGCCGGCCCGCCCCGGCGTCGGACGCCCTCGTTCAGTATCCCGACTTCGCGCGGTGGCAACGGCGCTGGCTGAGCCACGACGTCCTCGAGGCGCAGTTGGCCTACTGGCGCCGGCGGTTGAAAACCGCTCCCCCGATCCTCCACCTTCCCGGCGCCCGCGGGCGGCCCACCAGACCGACGTTTCGAGGCGCGGTGGCGCAGATCGAGCTTTCAGAGCGGCTCGCCGCGAGCCTCCGAGCGCTCAGCCGGCAGGAGGGCGCCACCCTCTTCATGACCATGGTCGCGGCCTTCAAGGTGCTCTTGGCTCTCTACACGGGGGAGCGCGACATCGCGGTCGGCACCAACGTCGCCAATCGCCGGCGCCGGGAGCTCGAGGAGACGATCGGCTATTTCGCCAACATCCTCGTCTTGCGCAGCGACCTGACGGGGGACCCGAGCTTTCGCGAGGTCCTGAAACGCGTCCGGGAGGTGGCGCTCGAGGCCTACGCCCACCAGGACGTTCCTTATGAGCGAGTCCTGGAGGATCTCCAGGGGAGACGTCGGGCAGAAGGCCAGGGCCTCTTCCAGGCCAAGTTCTCGTTCCAAGACGTCCCGCAGCCTCCGACACGGGTTCCTGGCCTCGTCCTGAGGACGATCGGGACCGAGCGGGTCTCCGCCAACTTCGACCTGACGCTCTTCGTGTCGGCGGCGGGCCGCCGATTGGTGGTCGCTACGGAGTACAGCACCGATATCTACGACCGGCCCGCAATTGAACGCCTCCACCTCCACTACCGGGAGCTCATGCAGAAAATGGTCGACGACCCCACCCTGCGCCTTTCGCAGTTGTCGCTGCTGAGCGAAGCGGAAGAGGACACGGTCCTTGCAGGGTTCTGCGAGGCCCTGTGAGATAATGGCATTCGAAAGCATTGACCGCATATTCTGCCGAGCGGTGGACCGTCACCGATCGGCGACCGCCATCGACACGGCGCAGGCACGAGTGAGCTACGCCGATCTCGACGACCGGTCGAGCAATGTTGCCAACTTCCTTCTTTCTCGCGGCATCAAGGCCGGCGACAGGATCGGCGTTTGCTGCACTGATCCCGTCGATGCGATCACGGCAGTCATCGGGTGCCTCAAGTCCGGGACCGTTTTCGTGCCGCTCGATGCTCGCCTGCCTCGGCGGCGGCTCGAATCGATGATTCTAACGGCCCAACCCTCGGGTTTCCTGGCCGCCGTTGACCTCGTTGAGGCGTTGGACGGCTGCCTCCCCGAGGGCTTTCCGCAGGTCGCGCTGGGTGTTCTGGCCCAGTCGGGACGGAGCCTGCGCGTCATGGAGACGGGCCGGTACAGCCATCGTGCCGACGACTACTGGGAACCGCAGCGCCGGCTCCGAGACGCCGATCCCGACCAGATCTGTTACATCTATTTCACCTCCGGCTCGACCGGAGAGCCGAAGGGCATTTCCGGCCGCCTCAAGGCCATCGATCACTATGTCGGCTGGGAGGTCGACACGCTGGGGATCGAGTCCGGCGTACGTGTAAGTCAACTGACGAACTTCGCTTTCGACGCCTTCTTGCGCGACGTCTTCGTTCCGCTTGCGGTCGGCGGCACCGTTTGTGTGCCCCCGGGAAGAGGAACCTCGCTGACCGCCCAGGCTCTCGTCGATTGGATCGATGCCGAGCGGCTCGAAGTCGTACACGCCGTGCCGTCTCTGTTCCGCACGATTCTCGATCCCGCTCTTGAGCCGCGTGGCTTCGATGCGCTACGATTCGTGCTGCTGGCTGGTGAGCATTTGCTGCCCTCGGACGTTGAGAAATGGACGAGCCTCCGTGGCGACCGAGTGCAACTGGTCAATCTCTACGGCCCATCCGAGACCACTATGACGAAGTTCTTCTACTTCGTCAAGCCTGCGGACAAGAATCGCCGCACCGTGCCCATCGGCAAGCCGATGCACGGAGCGCGAGCCGTGGTCGTGGACGAGGTGGACCGTCCGTGCTCCCCAGGTCAATTGGGAGAGATCCTGATCCGCACGCCTTATTGCAGCCTGGGTTACTTCGGCAAGCCGGAGCTGACGGCCGCGGTCTTCACCAGGAACCCCTTCAGCCGCGATCCCAACGACGTGGTCTATCGCACCGGCGACCTGGGGCGCATAGAGCCCGATGGTAATTTCGAGCTCATGGGCCGCAAGGACCAGCAGGTGAAGATCCGTGGCGTGCGCGTCGAGGTGACGGAGGTAGAGAATCGTCTGTTGGACCACGAGCAGATCCGAGAGGTGGCGGTCGTGGCTCGTGGGGACCGGACCGGGACGCTCTACTTGTGCGCTTACTTTGCTGCGCGGCGTGCAGTAGCGATCGCCGAGCTGCGCGCCTTCCTGGCGGAGGATCTGCCGGAGCCGATGGTTCCTTCTGTCTACGTCCAACTCGACGAGCTGCCGAAAACGGCGAACGGCAAGATCGATCGGCTGGCCCTGCCCGACCCCTCGTCTCTCGAGTCGAGCGGCGCTACGCCTTCCGGCGGCGAGCCGCGCACCGTCGTGGAGCAATTGTTGGCGCAGATCTGGGCCGAGGTCCTGCAAGTCGACATGGTTGGCATCCATGACAGTTTTTTCGATCTCGGCGGGCACTCCTTGACCGCCTTGCGGATGCTGGGCCGTGTGACGCAGATTCTCGGTACTCAGATACCCATGAACCAGATCTTCGAGACCGAGACCATCGCAGGCATGGCGGACGCGATCGAGAAACTGCGCTGTAACGAAGGCCCAGCGGTTGCTCGGTTCGAGCCGTTGCCGCGGCTCTCTCCGCAGGAGCGGATTCCCCTGTCTTTCGCCCAGGAACGGCTCCTCTTCTTGGACCGGCTTACTCCGGGTAGCTCGCTCTACAACTTGCCTCTGGGTTTGCGCCTCCAAGGCGAGCTCGACCCGGCGGCGCTGGAGCGGAGCTTGAACGAGATCACGGCTCGTCACTCGATCTTGCGAACGGCGTTTCTGCTAGAGAACGGGGAACCGGTGCAGGCAGCGCGCGCCGCCGCGTCCTCGCCGCTCGCCATCGTCGATCTTTGCACGATTCAGCCCGCCATCCGCGAACAGGTCGTGGCGAGACTGTTCACGAGCATGGCACGATTGCCGTTCGACCTGGCGCAGGGGTCGTTGTGGCGCCGAAGCCTCGTGCGCTTGAGCCTCGACGAGCACGTACTGATGATGACGATTCATCACATCGTCTGCGATGCCTGGTCGTTCGACGTCCTGACCCGTGAGCTGCGGGAGCTCTACCAGGCGTACCGAGACCGTCGGGCGCCGCAGCTCGCTGAGCTATCTGCCCAGTATGCCGACTTTGCCGTCTGGCAACGCGCGCGTATGCGCGGCGAGTTGCTCGCGCAGCGTCTGGAGTTCTGGCGGCGCCGCCTGGGCAACTCTTTCCCGGTGCTGGACCTTCCGATCGACCGTCCCCGACCACCGGTGACGACCGTGCGCGGAACGCGCAGGTTCTTCGGCGTGCCCGGCGACCTGACCGATGCGCTCCGCAGGCTCGGCCGCAGAGAGGGGGCCACTCTCTTCATGATCTTCCTGGGAGCTTTCGAGCTGCTGTTAGCGCGTTACTCGGGGCAAGAGAGGCTGTGCATCGGAATTCCGGTATCTGGCCGTATCCGGCCGGAAACGGAGAACCTGATCGGAATGTTCGTCAATACGTTGGTTGTTCCTGGCGTGCTCGCCCGGAGTATGACTTTCGTCGAGCTCTTGGCGCAGGTGCGGGAGGCCATGCTGGGTGCTCACGAGCATCAGGACCTGCCGTTCGAGAAACTGGTTGAAGAGCTTCAGCCCCGGCGAGATCTGGGGCACTCTCCGCTCTTTCAGGTGATGTTCGTCTTCCAGAACGCCGCGCCGGAGCCCCGCGAGCTGCCCGGTATGACGTTGCGAATGATGGCGGTCAGCAACGGCACGTCCCGCTTCGACCTCACCCTGGCGATCGGCGAGGAAAGGGCAGGTCTGCACGGTTACATCGAGTACAAGACCGATCTGTTCGACGCCACGACGGCGCGGCGGTTGTGGGGCCACCTCGCCCGGCTGCTCGAAGGAATCGTCGAACGGCCTGGCGCCGAGATCGAAAGCCTTTCGCTGATCGGCGAGGCGCAGCGGCAGCAGTTGCTGAGAGAGTGGAACGACACGGCGATTCCCCGAGCCTCGGGGCTGCTCCACGAGCTCGTCGAGGAGCGGGCCGAGCGCTCGCCCGAGGCGGTGGCGCTCACCTTCGAGGGCCGGTGGCTGAGCTACCGCGCGCTCGACTCGAAGGCGAGCCGACTGGCCCGCGATCTGAGCGTGCTGGGCGCCGGTCCGGAAGAGGTGGTCGGAGTCTGCGCCGAGCGTTCGATCGAGATGGTCGTCGCTCTGCTCGGTACGCTCAAGTCGGGCGCCGCCTACCTCCCGCTCGAGCCCGGCTACCCCGAGCAGCGGTTGGCCTTCATGCTCGAAGACGCCGGGGTGAAAGTGCTCTTGGCCGGCGTCCCGGTACCGGAGAATCTTCGGATTCCGGCCTTGAGGCTCGACGCCCTCCGTCCGGAGACCGAGCCGCTCCAACCGCCCGCTCCGCGGGCCGGCGCCGATCCCGACAGCCCGGCCTACGTCATCTACACCTCCGGATCGACCGGCAAGCCCAAGGCCGTGGTCAACACGCATCGAGCGATCTGCAACCGGCTACGGTGGATGCAGGACGCCCACCGCATCAGCGCCGACGAGAAGATTCTGCACAAGACGGCATTCAGCTTCGACGTCTCGGTCTGGGAGCTTTTCTTGCCGCTCATCACCGGAGCACGTCTGGTCGTCGCGCGTCCCGAGGGGCACAAGGACGGCTCCTACCTGGCCGGCCTGATCTCTCGGAACGACGTCACGACCCTGCATTTCGTGCCGTCGATGTTTCGGGTGTTCCTGGAGCAGCCGGAGCTCGAGCGTTGCCGCAGCGTACGAAGAGTGATCGCCAGCGGCGAGAGCCTCACGCCCGACGTCGTGGGCCGTTTCCGCCAGCGTCTCGCGGCCGAGCTTCACAACCTCTACGGTCCGACCGAGGCCGCCGTCGAAGTCACCTCATGGGCCTGCCCGCCGGCGCTGAGCCGGGTGTCGATCGGCCGGCCGATCGCCAATACCCGAATCCTGATCCTCGGCGCTGAGCTGCGACCGGTCCCGATCAACGTCGCCGGCGAGCTCTGCATCGGCGGTATGGGACTTGCCCGCGGCTACCTCGCCCGCCCGGCGCTGAGCGCCGGGAAATTCGTGCCCGATCCCGCGGCAATCGAGCCCGGGGGCCGCCTCTACATGACCGGTGACCGGGCTCGCTTCGGCACGAACGGCGCTATCGAGTACCTCGGCCGTCTGGACTTCCAGGTCAAGCTGCGGGGTTTCCGGATCGAGCTCGGCGAGATCGAAGCGGCTCTCGAGGAGCAGCCCGGGGTACGGCAGGCCGTGGCGGTGGTCCGCGAGACGGCTCCGGGGGACCAGCGCCTGGTCGCCTACGTGGTGTCCAACGACGGCCGGCCGGCCGCCGACGCGGCACTCCTCGCGGACCTCAGAAAACGCTTGCCCGAGCACATGGTCCCGGCGACCTTCGTCCACCTCGACGCGCTGCCTCTCACCTCCAGCGGAAAGGTCGCGCGCAATGCCTTGCCCGAGCCGGACGGCGCCAGGCCCGAGCTTGCGACGGCGTACCGCGCCCCGGGCAACCGGGTCGAGCGCGCCGTGGCACGGATCTGGCGGGAAGAGCTCGGCCTCGACCAGGTCGGCATCCACGACAGTTTCTTCGACCTCGGCGGACACTCGTTATTGTTGCTCCGGGTCCATGGCAAGCTGCGCGACCAGATCGACGACCGAGTGACGCTGATCGAGCTCTTTCAATACCCGACGATCGCCAGCCTGGCGGCGCACCTCGATCGCGCTTCCCCCGATCCGCGGGCTGAGGAGCGGCGCCGCAAGCACCTCGCCGGGCTGCGAGCCGGCAGAGAGCGGCTCAGCCGACGCCGAGCCCGACAGCCGACAGGAACTCGCCGATGAGCGCCGACGAAGAGATCGGAGGCCTGGACGTCGCCATCGTCGGCCTGGCCGGGCGGTTTCCGGGCGCGCGAAACGTCGAAGAGTTCTGGCGCAACCTCTGCCACGGCGTGGAGTCCGTCACCTTTTTCTCCGACGAGGAGCTGGCGGCGGCCGGAATTCCCGAGTCCGATTTGCGCGATCCCAACTACGTCAAAGCCAACGCCGTCCTCGACGGTGTCGCGGACTTCGACGCCGCTTTCTTCGATTTCACACCCCGCGAAGCCGAGATCACCGACCCGCAGCACCGCCTGTTCCTGGAATGTGCGTGGGAAGCGCTGGAGGACGCCGGCTGCGACTCCCAGACCTATCCCGGAATGATCGGCGTCTATGCCGGCGTGGAGCGCAATACCTACGTCTACAACCTCTACTCGCGCCCGGAGATCCTGCGCTCCGTGGGGATTTATCAATCGGTCCTCGCGAGCGACAAGGACTACCTGGCGACGCGGGTTTCCTACAAGCTGAACCTGACCGGGCCGAGCGTCGTCATCCAGACCGCGTGCTCGACCGCGCTGGTGGCCGTCCACATGGCGTGTCAGGGTTTGCTGGCCGGCGATTGCGACGTCGCGTTGAGCGGCGCCGTGTCGGTGACCCTCCCCCAGGTCCGCGGCTACTTGCACGCCGATGGGGGCATCTACTCCCCCGATGGCCATTGCCGGGCCTTCGACGAAAGAGCCCGTGGGACTCTGGGGGGCAACGGTCTGGGCGTCGTGGTGCTCAAACGGCTCGGCGACGCGCTGGCCGATGCGGACCGCGTGTACGCCGTCATCAAAGGTACGGCGATCAACAACGACGGAGGGATGAAGGTCGGCTATACCGCGCCCAGCGTCGCCGGACAGGCGCAGGTGATCCAGGCGGCTCAGACCCTGGCGGGGATCGATCCGGAGACGATCACCTACGTCGAGGCCCACGGCACCGGGACTCCGCTGGGGGATCCCATCGAGGTCCAGGCCCTGAACCAGGCCTTCGCCAGCACCAACGGCGCTCGCAACGCCTGCGCGCTCGGCTCGGTAAAGACCAACATCGGGCACCTGAGCACGGCAGCGGGCATCGCGGGTTTGATCAAGACCACGCTCTGCCTCGATCGTCGGCTCATCCCGCCGAGCCTCCACTTCGAATCACCGAATCCCCGGCTCGAGCTCGACCAGGGCCCCTTCTACGTCAACACGGCGCTACGACCGTGGACCGCGCCTGGCGGATCCCGGCGCGCCGGGGTCAGCTCGTTCGGGATCGGCGGCACCAACGCCCACGTGGTGCTCGAGGAGGCGCCCGAGCGCCCGGCCTCGGGAACCTCCAGGCCCTGGCACCTGATCGTGACGTCGGCCCGTAGCGCTTCGGGCTTGGAGACGGTCACCTGCAATCTCGCAGACCATCTCGAAGCGAACGGCGACAGCGACCTCGCCGACGTGGCGTTCACCTGTCAGGTCGGCCGCCGGCGTCTCCCACACCGGCGCTTCGCCGTGTGCTCGGACGTCCCCGACGCGCTCGACGTGCTCCGCGGCGGCGACCCGCCGCGATTGGCGACGGGCTGCCGGGAAGAGCTCGATCGGGAGGTCGCCTTCCTCTTCCCCGGCCAGGGCTCCCAGTACGTGGACATGGGACGTGAGCTCTACGCCGAAGAACGAGTCTTCCGGCGGGAAATCGATCGCTGCGCGGAGCTGCTCGCGCCCCACTTGAAGGAGGACTTGCGCGAGGCGCTCTTCCTGGGCGGGGGACCTTCGCGGGAAGCGGCCGAGGAACGTTTGCGTGAAACCGCCCTCGCCCAGAGCTCGCTCTTCGCTTTCGAATACGCCCTGGCCAGACTGTGGATGGACTGGGGGATCGCGCCGCGAGCGATGGCCGGCCATTCGATCGGCGAGTACGTGGCCGCGTGTCTGGCGGGCGTCTTCACCCTTGAGGACGCGCTCCCGCTGGTCGCCGCCCGCGGGCGTCTGATGCAGGGGATGAGCAGAGGAGGGATGATGGCGGTCGAGATCGCCGAGGATGCGTTGGCGGTTTTCATGCCGGAGGGACTGTCGCTCGCCGCGGTCAACGTGCCGGGGCAATGCGTGGTCTCGGGCCCGGAGGAGCCGCTCGCGGACCTCGAGAGCGAGCTGCGCGCGCGGGGAGTGGAGACCCGGCGGCTACGCACCTCTCACGCCTTCCACTCGGCGGCAATGGATCCCGTGTCGGAGCCGTTCGCTTCCGTGCTCGGTGAGATCGTCCTGTGCCCGCCGAAAATCCCGTTCCTTTCCAATCTCACCGGCACCTGGATCCGTCCCGCGGAGGCCACCGATCCGAGTTACTGGGTACGGCACCTGAGGTCGACGGTGCGATTCAGCGACAACCTTGAGGTGCTCCTTTCAGACTCGGACCGGATCTTGCTCGAGGTGGGCCCCGGCCGTACGTTGAGCACCCTGGCGCGCCGGCATCCCGGGCACTCAGGACGAGCTGCCGTGCTGAGCTCGGTCCGCCCAGGTCGACATCCGGGCTCGGACGTCGCCTTCCTGATCCAGGCTCTGGGCCGCCTCTGGCTAGAGGGCGCGAACGTGGATTGGCTGGCGTTCCATGCCGACGAGAGCCGTCACAAGGTCCCCCTACCCACCTATCCCTTCGAGCGCCAACGATACTGGATCGAAGCCAGGCGAAGCGTCGCGG
Source organism: Thermoanaerobaculia bacterium (assembly GCA_036397835.1). Taxonomy (GTDB): domain Bacteria; phylum Acidobacteriota; class Thermoanaerobaculia; order Multivoradales; family J023; genus DASWIG01. Next base: position 24,851 of record DASWIG010000188.1, on the reverse strand, counting down.
TGCGTGACACCGAGGGGGACGACGCCGGAGCGGGAGAGGGCGCGGGTCCGCGCGCCGGCGTGAACGCTTCCACCGAGGCCGTGTCGCGCCGGTCCGACGTCGCGACCCCTTATCTCGCGCCACGCGGCCAGATCGAGCGCGAGGTTGCGGAGGTCTGGGAGGAGCTCCTCGGGGTACGGCCGGTGGGCGTCCACGACGACTTCTTCGAGCTCGGCGGGCATTCGCTTCTGGCCACCCGCCTGGGCGAACGATTGCGCGAGAAGACCGGGGCTCAGGTCGCCCTGCGCGAGCTGTTGGAAGCTCCGACGGTCAGCGCGATGGCGGCTCTTGTCGGAAGCCTCACGCCCGACTCGCGCGGGATTCCGGCGGGAACGGCGGCATGGCTGCCCGAGCTGGTTCCCGACCCGGACCGGCGGCACCTTCCCTTCCCGCTGACCGACGTTCAGCAGGCCTACTGGCTCGGCCGCGGCGGCGACTTCGAGCTGGGCAACGTGGCGACCCACATCTACGTGGAGCTGGACAGCCACGACCTGAGCGTCGAGCGCCTCGAGCGCGCCTGGCAACGGTTGATCGAACGCCACGACATGTTGCGAGCCGTCGTCCAGCCGGACGGCCGCCAGCGGATCCTGGCCGCGGTGCCTCGATTCCGGGTCGGGATCCTGGACCTGCGCCGCGCCTCGGAGGAGGCCCGCTCGGCGGCGCTCGACGCCCTGCGCCGGAGCATGTCGCACCAGATCTTGCCGGCGGACCGCTGGCCGCTGTTCGACGTGCGTGCCTCGTTGCTCGACCACGGGCGGGTGCGGGTCCACGTGAGCTTCGACCTGCTCATCGGCGACGCCTGGAGCTGGGACCTGCTGTTGTCGGAGATGAGGCTGTTCTACCGCGAGCCCGAAGCCCGGCGGCCGCCGCTCGAGATCTCCTTTCGCGACTACATCCTGGCTGAGGAGTCGTTCAAGGAGTCGTCGCGATACCTCGCGGCCCGGGACTACTGGCGCCGGCGGGTGCCGGACCTCGCGCCGGCGCCGGACCTGCCCCTTGCCAAGAGCCTCTCGGCCGTGAAGCGGCCGCGTTTCGTGCGCCGCCGGGGAACCGTGGCGGCGGCTTCCTGGCAGCGGCTGAAGGGGCGGGGAAGCCGCCTCGGCCTGACTCCGTCGGGCCTCGTGCTGGCCGCTTTCGCCGAGGTCCTGGCGACCTGGTCTCGGAGCCCCCGCTTCACCCTCAACCTCACGCTCTTCCATCGCCTCGAGCTTCATCCTCAGGTCAACGAGCTCATTGGCGACTTCACCTCGCTGGTCCTCCTCGAAATCGACACCGCCTGGCCGGAGCCCTTCGAAGCACGGGCCCGGAGGATTCAGAACCAGCTCTGGGACGACCTCGACCACCGGTACTTCAGCGGCGTCCAAGTGCTTCGGGACCTGGGACGCCAGGGCCGGGGCCGGGGGGCGCGGGCGGCAATGCCCATCGTCTTCACGAGCACCCTGACCATGACCGACACCCGCGCGGGCTCCGAAGTCTCATCGCAGGATCGCGGAGCGACGCCGCAACAGGGCGCCGGCACGGTCGAGTTCGGGATCAGCCAGACCCCTCAGGTGTACCTCGATCACCAGGTCGCGGAACGTCAGGGCGCGCTGGTCTTCAATTGGGACGTGGTGGACGAGCTCTTCCCTCCCGGGATGGTCGACGACATGTTTGGCGCCTTCTGCGGGTTGCTCGAGAGCCTGGCCGAGGGCGACGGAGCCTGGCGAGAGACGCACGTCTCCCTGGTGCCGGAGGCCCAATTGGCAGGCCGGGCGATCGACGCGGCCGTGGCGCCGCCCGGCAACGAGTTGCTGCACGCTCTCTTCGAGAGCCGGGCGGACGAAGATCCGGCCCGCGACGCGGTGATCGCGCCCCGCCTGACCCTGAGCTTCGGATCGCTGGCGAGGCGCTCGGACGAGTTGGGCCGACGCCTGCGCCGGCGCGGCGCACGGCCGAACCGCCTCGTCGCCGTGGTCATGGAGAAGGGTTGGGAGCAGGTGGTCGCGGTGCTCGGGGTTCTCAAGGCGGGCGCCGCGTATCTGCCGGTGGATCCGGCGTTGCCCGCCGACCGTCGACGCGCGCTTCTGGAGCTGGGCGAGGTCGAGCTGGCGGTGACCCAGCCCTGGCTCGACGAGGGGCTCGAATGGCCCGAGACGGTCAGCCGCGTGACGGTGGACGAGGAGGAACCGGAGCTCTCGGCGGACACCCGTCCCGAGCCCGTGGAGATCAGGCCGGATCACCTCGCCTACGTGATCTTCACATCCGGCTCCACCGGCACGCCCAAGGGGGTGATGATCGACCACCGCGGCGCGGTCAACACGATCCTCGACGTCAATCGCCGGTTCGACGTGGGGGCCGGGGACCGAGTGCTGGCGCTCTCCTCGCTGAGCTTCGACCTGTCGGTGTACGACGTCTTCGGGCTGCTGGCGGCGGGAGGGGCCGTCGTCGTGCCCGAGCCCGGGGCGGCCCGCGATCCGGCGGCCTGGGCGGCGCTGATCCGGCGCCACGGCGTGACCCTGTGGAATTCGGTTCCGGCGTTGCTCGAAATGCTGGTGGAGCACGCCGCCGGCCGGCCCGACGTCGACCTGAGCTCCCTGCGGCTGGCCCTGTTGTCCGGAGACTGGATCCCGGTACAGCTTCCAGACGCCGTCCGAGAGATCGTCGCCGGTCTGGAAGTGATCAGCCTGGGCGGCGCGACGGAGGCGTCCATCTGGTCGGTGCTCTACCCGATCGCCGCCGTGAGCCCGTGGTGGACGAGCATCCCCTACGGCCGGCCGATGACGAATCAGACGGTCTGCGTCCTCGACCATCGGCTCGAGCCGCGCCCGACCTGGGTGCCGGGAGACCTCTTCATCGGCGGCGCCGGACTGGCCCACGGCTACTGGCGGAACGAGGAAACGACCCGCAAGAGCTTCTTGTCGCATCCGCGAAGCGGCGAGCGGCTCTACCGGACGGGTGATGTCGGCCGCTATCTTCCGACCGGCGACGTCGAGTTTCTCGGCCGCGAGGACTTCCAGGTCAAGATCCAAGGGCATCGCATCGAGCTCGGAGAGATCGAGGCGGCGCTGGCTCGCCATCCCGCGGTTCAGTCCGCGGTGGCGTCCGCGGTCGGCGGCGAGCGCTTCAACCGGCGCCTGGGGGCATGGGTGGTGCCACAGCCGGGAACCGAGATCGACGGCGAGGAGCTGCGCCGGCACCTGAAGGCGATCCTGCCGGAGTACATGGTGCCCGGCTCGGTCGTCCTGCTCGGCCAGTTGCCGCTCACCGACAACGGCAAGGTGGATCGCCAGGCCTTGCCCCTGCCCGGCGAGGCCGAGACGCAGAGCGCCGGCGAGACGGCGCCCACGCCGGTCGAGGAGCTGGTCGCAGGAGTCTGGAGCGAGACGCTCCACCTCGACGGTTGCGGCCTGCACCAGGACTTCTTCGAGCTCGGCGGCGATTCCCTGGCGGCGATCCGGGTGTTGGCGAGAATTCGCGAGATCTTCGGCGTCGACGTCGTCTTGCGCGACCTCTTCGAAGCGCCGACGGTGGCCGGCCTGGCAGCCAGCGTCGAGCGCTCGAAGCGGGCCGGCAGAGCGCTCGCGGTCCCTCCCCTCAAGCGCGTCGCGCGGTCGGACCGGCTGCCGCTGTCCTTCGCCCAGCATCGGCTCTGGTTCCTGGATCAGCTCCAGGGGGCAAGCCATGCCTACAACGTGGTCTCCGCGCTGCGGATCGAGGGCGAGCTGCGCCCGGCGGTGCTGGCGGCCGCCCTGACCGAGGTCGTCCGCCGGCACGAAGCGCTGCGAACCGGATTCCATGCCGCCGGCGGCGAGCCTTTCGCTCGAGTGGCGCCCTGCGCTCCGTTTCCTTTGTCCGTCGTCGATCTCGGGGCCTTGCCGACGGATCTCGGCGAGCGCCAGGCGGCCCGGCTCGCCGTCGACCACGCGCGGCTTCCCTTCGACCTGCGCCGGCCCCCGCTGCTCCGGGTCCGGTTGGTACGGCTCGCCGACGACCAGAGCCTCGTCCTGCTCTCGATCCATCACATCGTCTCCGATGCGTGGTCGGTGGGCCTGCTCTTCGCGGAGCTCACGGCGCTCTACGGGGCCGCGCTGCGAGGCGACCCGTCGCCGTTGCCGGAGCCGGCGATCCAGTACGCGGACTACGCCGCGTGGCAACGCCGATGGCTCCAGGGAGAGACTCTGAGGTCCCTGCTGGCCTACTGGAGAGCGCGGCTCCACGGCGCGCCCGCGTTGTTGGAGCTTCCCGTCGACCGTCCCCGAGGGACGGCGGCGGGAACGGCGAGCGGCGGCTGGGCCATGCGCTTTCCGGAGCCGCAAGTTGAGGCCTTGCGCCGGCTCTGCCGCCGGCGGGGGGCGACTCTGTTCATGGGCATGCTCGCGCTCTTCAAGGCGTTGCTCTCGCGCTATACGGGCTCGGCGGACATCAGCGTCGGGACGGCGGTGGCAGGACGCGGCACCGTTGAAACGCAGCCGCTGATCGGCTTCTTCGTCAACACCCTGGTCTTGCGCACGGTCTTCGATGGCGCTTTCACCTTCGAAGACCTGGTGGATCGCGTACGGCGGGTCACCCTGGACGCCTATGCTCATGAAGAGGTCCCCTTCGAGAAACTGGTGGAGGAGCTCCAGCCCGAGCGTGACCTGACTCATACGCCGCTTTTCCAGGTCATGGTCGTCCAGCAGAACAACCCGCGACGGCTGGAACAGCAAGCCTCCGGAACGCGATTCAACGCGCTCCCACCAGGCGGCGGCGTGGCCAGCCGCTTCGACCTCACTTTGCGGCTGGGCGAGGCGGCCGGTACCACGGACGCTACGATCGAGTATCGCAGAGAGCTCTTCGACGCCACGACGATCCACCGTCTGTCGAGGCATCTGAGGCACCTGCTCGGCGAGGCCTTGGAGGGCAGCCGGCCGCTCTCGCGCCTGGCCTTCCTGGGACGCGGCGACCGCCACCAGACGCTGTTCGAGTGGGGGCAGCCCGCGCCGGCTCCGCCGCACCGCCACGGCCTTCACGAGCTCGTCGAACGCCAAGCCGTGAGCACTCCCGACGCCGTGGCCGCGGTCGTCGGCGCAAACGCCCTGAGCTATGCCGAGCTTCTTCGGCGGGCCGATCGCCTCGCCTGTCGGCTACGGCGTCTCGGCGTGCGGCGCGAGGTCCGCGTGGCATGCTGCTGCGAGCGCTCACCCGAGCTGGCGGTCGCGCAATTGGGAATCCTGAAAGCGGGCGGTGCGTTCGTTTCTCTCGATCCTTCTCACCCGGCCGCGCGTCACTCGCGGGTATTGTACGAGGCGCTGGCCGGTCCGGGCCCGCGCCTGGTCGTGACCTCCGCTCAGCTTTGCCCGCGCGTGCCCGAGGCGCCGGGACGAATCCTGATCGATCCGCGAGGGAGGCCCCACGGCCGCGGCGAGCCCGTCCCCGCGGCCGTCCGCTTCGGCGCCGACAGCGGAACCGACGCCGCCGACCTGGCCTTCGTGTACCACACCTCGGGATCCACCGGCGCGCCGAAGGGCGTGATGGCAAGCCACCACGCGGCGGTCAGCTACCTTGTGGACCTGATCCGGCGCTGCCGCCTCGGCGCACGCGACACCGTGCTCCAGGTCGCGGCGGCGTCGTTCGACGCTTCGGTGCGCGACGTGCTGGGGCCGCTCGCGGCGGGAGCGCGTGTGGTGTTTCCGGAACGCGCGGCGCTCGGCGATCCGGCGGCTCAGCTCGCCGACCTCGTGCGCCACAAGGCGAGCGCGGTGCTGAGCGCCGTGCCGACGCTGCTGCGGTCGTGGCTGCTGACGCCGCCGCCGAGCTCGGGCGCCGCCTTGCGGCTGATGCTGCTCAGCGGCGAGCCCCTGCGCGCCTCCGACATCGTCCGGGCGCGGGAGCTCTTCGGACCGGAGCTCGAGGTCGTGAACCAATACGGCCCCACCGAAGCCACCATGACGTCCACGTACCACGTCCTCCCCAAGACGGTGAGCGCCGCGGACCGCGGCGTGCCGCTCGGCCGGCCGATCCCGGGCCGCCGGCTCGTCCTGCTCGACCGCGGCGGGCAACCGGCGCCGCTCGGCGTCGCCGGGCAGGTCGAGCTGGCGGGCGACGGGCTGGCCCGCGGCTACCTGAGCCGCCCGGGCCTGACGGCGGCCGCCTTCGTGCCGGACGCGTTCGCCGGCGCGCCGGGGCAGCGGCTCTACCAGACCGGAGACCTGGCCCGCCACACCGCGCGCGGGGAGCTCGAGCTGCTCGGCCGGCTCGACGCGCAGCTCAAGCTCCGCGGTTTCCGCATCGAGCCTGGGGAGATCGAGGCGGCCCTGAGACGCCAACCCGGCGTATGGGAGGCCGCCGTGGTGGCGCAGACCGACGCGTCCGGAGACCGGCGCCTGGTGGCTTTCGTAGTCCCGGCTGACGCGGGCGGCCCTGACGTCGCACGGCTGCGGCGCGACCTCGCCCGCGAGCTCCCCGAGCACATGACGCCGGCGGCCGTGGTCGAGATGGCGCGGCTCCCCCGGACCACCAGCGGCAAGCTCGACCGGCGGGCCCTGGCGCGGATCGAGCCGCCGCGGCCCACCGCGCCGGCCCAGGCGCGGGCGCCGCGCGACCTTTTCGAGCTGCAGCTCACGCGGATCTGGGAGAGCCTCCTCGGCGTGCGACCCATCGGTGAGCGAGAGAGCTTCTTCGAGCTCGGCGGCCATTCCCTGCTCGCGGTTCGCCTCGTGGCGACTCTGCGCAGTTGGTTCGGACGCCAGATCCCTCTCCGGGTCCTGTTCCAAGAGCCGACGATCGCCCATCTCGCCGCAGTGCTCCGGCAAGCGGAAGCGCCGGGAGAGTCCCTGCTGGTTCCGATCCGCGAGGAGGGCACGCGGCCGCCCCTGTTCTGTGTCCATCCCGCCAGCGGAATGGCGCTGGCGTTCCTCGAGCTGGCCAACCACCTCCCCGCCGAGCAGCCGGTCCACGCCTTCCAGGCACGCGGGCTCGACGGCAGGCACGAGCCCAGCCGCGACCTGCCCGAGATGGCGCGCTCGTACCTCGAGGCCGTCCGCGAGGTGCAACCCCGGGGCCCGTATCGGCTGGCCGGCTGGTCGATGGGCGGCCGGGTGGCGTACGAGATGGCACGGCAGCTCGATGCCGCGGGCGAGAACGTGGCCTTGCTGGCCCTCTTCGACAGCGTCTGCTCGCTCTCTCAGGAAGCCCTGAGCGACCAGGAGCTCCTCGCGGCGTTCCTGGGCCGGGACCTCGGCCTCGCGGGCGAGGAGCTCGAGGGCAGCTCCGTGGACGAGATCGCGGAGCGTCTCATCCAGCGTGCTCAGGACTCGGGCGAGTTGGCCCGTGACGTCGACATGGCCCAGATTCGCGCCTATTTCGAGGTGTTCAAGGCCAATCTGAACGCCTCCCGCGCCTACCGTCCTCCCCCTTACCCGGGGCCGGTAACGCTGTTCCGGGCGCGCGAAAGGCCGGCGGAGGCGGCGGCGGACCTGGGATGGGGCGAGGTCGTGGGCGGCGGCGTCGAGGTCCACGACGTCGGCGGCGAGCACGCCAGCATGCTCCTGCGCCCCCACGTCGAGGAGGTGGCTCGACGGCTGGCCGCGCTGCTGGACGGGCTGGATCGATCGGATGAGCGGGCTCCTCGCGGCGGCGCGGGCGAGAGGGGAGCCGCGCGCACGTTTTCGGAGACGAGCACGACATGACAGACCTGCGGTACGCACTTCGCTGCCTGAGCTCGAGGCCGGGGTTTTTCCTCACCGTCGTCCTCACGCTCGCGATCGCCATGGGCGCGGTCACGACGATGTTCAGCTTCGTCGACGCCGTGCTGCTCAAGCCGTTGCCGTTCCGGCAACCCGACCGGCTGTTCGCCGTCTGGGACTCGAACCCCGCCGGCGGCAGGGTGAAGTCCCGCGTCTCGGCTTTCAACTACCGGCAATGGAAAGAGCGAAGCGACGTTTTCGAGGGCCTGGCGCTCTACACCACGACGACCCTGACCCTGCGCGGCTCCGGCGCCCCGATCCGTGTCGAGGCATCTCTCGTGACCGCGGACTTCTTCTCTCTTCTCGGGGTGGAGCCGGTCCTCGGGAGACCGTTTCAGCCGGCCGACTTCGAGCCTTCGGCGCCGCCGGTGCTGCTGCTCAGCCACCGTCTGTGGAGCGGCCAGTTCGGAGCCGACCCCGCGCTGGTGGGGTCCACGGTGGCGCTCTCCCAGGAGCCTGCCACGGTCATCGGCGTCCTGCCCCGCCAGGTCCTTCCGCAGAGGACCCTGCCCGCCGGCACCGTCCAGCTCGGCTCGGGAGAGCACGTGTGGGCGCCGTGGACGGCGATTCCCAGACACCATGCCCACGTCTTCGGCGTCCTGGCGAAGCTGCGGGACGACGCGACCCGCGGCCAGGCCGCGGTCCAGCTCGAGACCATCGCCCGCGAGCTCGAGCAGGAGTTCCCGGATTCGAACAGCGGGTACACCGCGACCCTGGTGCCGCTCGTCGAGGAAGCCGTGGGCGACGTCGAAACGGCTCTCTGGGTGTTGCTCGGCGCCGTCGGCCTGGTCTTGCTGATCGCCTGCGTCAACGTGGCGAACCTGCTCATGGTCCGCACCGGTTCCCGGGCCCGCGAGCTGGGCCTGCGGGTGACGCTGGGGGCCGGCCGGCCGCGGCTGTTGAGGTTGTTCCTGACAGAGGGGGCGGTGATCGTCGGTCTCGGCGTGGCTCTCGGGAGCCTGCTCTCGATGTGGGGCACCCGGCTCCTGATCCGCCTCAACCCGCAAGTGAACCGGGTCGACGAAGCCCTGCTCGACGCCCGAAGCCTCGGGGCGGCCGTCGCCGTCGGCCTCGCGACGGCGGTGGCCTTCGCGCTCTTCCCCATGGCGCGGGTGCCATGGCGCAACCCGGATCGAGATCTGGGCACGGCGCAGCGAACCTCCGGCCCGGGTCCCGGCCGTTCGCGCTTCCAGCAGCTCGTCGTCGCCGCCGAGATCGCCCTGGCGGTCGTCCTCGTGACCGGCGCGGGCCTCCTCCTGCAGAGCTTCCGGAACCTCCTCTCCGTCGACCCGGGGATCGAGGTGGACGACGTGCTCGTCCTGGACCTCGCGCTGCCCTCCTCAACGTACACCGAGATGCGCCACTTGACGGGCTTCTACGACACCTTCCTGGCCGAGGTTTCTTCGCTGCCCGGCGTGGTCGCGGCGGCCGCAGCCTACAACCATCCCTTGACCTCGACCTGGGACCAGAGCTTTCTCGTCGAAGGCGCTCCCGAGCCCGCCGAGGACGAACGGCCCACGGCGCTGTTTCGGACGGTGACGCCCGGCTACTTCGCCACCCTCGGCATCGGAGTCCTCGCCGGCCGTGACTTCGCCGCGGGGGACGACGCCGCCTCGGCCGGTGTGGTCATCGTCAACCAGGCTCTCGCCCGGGCGTACTTTCCGGGCCGCGACCCGCTGGGCGAACGCCTGTCCATCGAGACGACGCCGTGGATGTGGGGCGACGCCATCCCGACCTCGTTCGAGGTCGTGGGCGTGGTCGAGGACGTCCGCTCCACCGGCCTCACCGCCGAGCCCGAGCCCGCCTTCTACGTTCCCTACGAGCAGACTCCCCACCACGGCATGTCGGTGCTGATCCGTAGCGCCGGCGACCCCCGCTCGCTGCTGGGCGCGGTGCGCGACCGGTTGCGGGCGATCGATCCCGAGCTGCCGATCGCCGGGACGTCCGATCTGCGCGGGATCCGCTCGCGACTGGTCTCCGGCCCGCGCTTCAACGCCGCCGTCCTGACGAGCTTCGCCGCCGTGGCGCTCCTCCTCGCGCTCGTCGGGCTGTGGGGGGTCGCCGGCCACAGCGCCAGATCCAGAATGCACGAGATCGGCGTTCGCATGGCCCTGGGCGCCGGGCGCGCCAGCATCCTGCGAAGGCTGCTCCGGCTCGGCCTGGCGCCCGTGCTCGCAGGCCTGGCCGTCGGCCTCGCGGGGGCCCTGGCGCTCCACCGGTTCCTCGACAGCCTCCTCTACGGCATCAGCTCCAGCGATCCCCTGACGTACCTCGTGACTCCCGTCGCGCTGCTCCTCCTCTCGCTGGCGGCCTGGTGGCTGCCGGCGCGAAGGGCGGCCGCGATGAGCCCGATGGAGGTCCTGCGCGACGAATGAAGGCCCGGGTCGGCGAGATCGAGGCTGGCTCACGAAAGCCTGGGAACGGTCTCGCGGTGCCGTCCGCTCGTGACGTGCCCGTGACGTGCCTGGCGGCGGTGCTGGCCAATCGCCGGAGGATCATGTACGATCCACCCACCACCACGGAACGGCGAGCGGTGAGATCAGCTCGGCCTGAGGAGAAGACGGGGACGGTCCTTGGCAACGACTCGGACGGATATACGGCGGCGTCCGCGGGGCGGGCGTCGGTTGCCGGCAGGCTTCGCGGTGGCGCTGCTGGGGATGGCGCTCTTGGGGGTGCCGGTCACCCTGCGCTTGCTGACCCCCGAGGTGACCGACGACGGCGTTTCCCATCCTCCCCCGTTGACCTTCGAGGAAGCGTGCGCGGGCGGTCCTTCGGGCACCCGGTGCCCGGCCCCCGTCAGCGTCCATGACGCGGAGGCGCGGGACGTGCTGACGGGCCCGGAGGCTTGTGAGCGTTGTCATGCCGACGTCGTGGCCCAATGGTCGACCTCGGCGCACCGTCATTCCGGCCTGGACAATCCCTGGTACCGCAGCGTGCTGGAAGACTTCCAGGAGGCCCGGGGAGCGGCCGCGGGGCGTTGGTGCGCCGGCTGCCACACCCCGGCCCTGCTGCTCGCGGGCCTCGCGGACCGCCCCGCCGCCGCGGTCGCGGCCAGCGACGCCGCGACCGCGGGCGTCTCCTGCATGGTCTGCCACGGAATGAGCCGAGTCGACAGCCGGCTGGGACAGGGCGACTACGATCTCGGCGGGCTCGGCGTGATGCACGATCTGGCGACGAGCGGCAATCCGATCGTCCGCGCCCTTCACGACCTCCTGGTGCGCGTCGACCCCGAGCCGCACCGCCGCACCTACTCCCGCCCGCTCCTCGGACGGCCGGAGGCGTGCGCGGCCTGCCATGCCGCTCATTTCGACGAGCCGGTCAACGGCTACCGGCGATTCAAGTACTTCGACGACTACGCCCCCTGGCACGGCAGCCAGACCTCCGGGCACGGTATCTCGGCGGCCCTGGGGCAGGGCCCGCCGGGGCCGCCGCGGGACTGCGTCGATTGCCACATGTCCCCGGCGCGGACACCGACGCCGGAAGGCGAGGCAGGCCGCTCCTCGCACCGCTTCGCGGCGGCGAACACCGCGCTGCCGACGTTGAACGGCGAGGTGGACCAGATGCGGGCGGCGGCAGCTTTCCTCTGCGCCGGAAGGGTGAACGTGGACCTCTTCGCCGCACGAATTCCCGAACCCGCACGGGAGGGGGAGGCGCCGGCGCCTCCCCGGCTCGTGGCGCCGCTCGACCGGGGCGACGTCGCGTTATTTCGCGGCGAGACGGCCTTCCTCGACGTGGTGGTGTCGAATCCCGGCGTGGGCCATGCCTTTCCGGGCGGCAAGCTCGATCTCCACGACGTCTGGCTCGAGGTCAGGGCGGTCGACGAGTCGGGACGGACGCTCTTCTGGAGCGGCCGCGCCGAGGGTGGCAGCGCCGCCGAGCCGACCGCCCACCGCTACGGCGCGCTCCTCGTCGACGAGAAGGGGGTTCGAATCGAGCGCCACGAGGTCTGGCGGGCACGGGCCGAAGCGTGGACCAACGTGATCGGAGCGGGCGACTCGCAGGTCGTGCGCTACGAGCTGGAGCTGCCGCCGGACGCCGGCGAGCAGATCGAGCTCAGCGCCCGACTGCGTCACCGCAAGTTCCGCCCGGAATTCACCGCGTGGGCCTTCGCGCGGCTGGGGCAAGAGCCGCCGCCGATGCCGGTGCTGAGCCTGGCGGAGGACTCGGTCCGGCTGCCGGTGCGCGACCGCGCCGAGGCGGAGGAGGTGGCCGCCGATCCAGTCCCCGCGGCCGGCGACTCGGCCGTCGAGCGCTGGCGCGCCTACGGCGTCGGGCTGGCCGGCCGCTTCGAGCGCCGGCCCGCACAGGAGGCGTTTCGCCGTCTGCTTGAGATCGCCCCCGAGGACGTCCACGGCCGGGTGACCCTGGGTTGGCTGCTGAGCGCGGAAAGCCCCGAGGGCCGGGCCGAGCTGGAGGCGGCACTGAAGCTGGACGACGACCGCCCCCTCGCCCGTATCCTCATCGGCACCGCCACCGACGATCCCACCGGGGCCCTGGAGCTCCTGAGGCCGGCTGCCGAAGACTACCCCCGCGACGCCGGTTTGCGCGTGCGCGTCGGCGACCGGCTCTTCGACCTGGGTGAGTTCGAGGCCGCCCGCGCCGAGTACGAAGCGGCGTTCGCCGCCGCGCCGGAGACGGCGGGGGCGCACTTCGGCCTGATGCGGACCTGGACCGCCCGCGGCGGCCACGAGCGGGCCCGCCGGCACCAGGACTGGTACAGCTTCCTGCGCTTCGACCGCGAGTCCATGCAGTGGTCGATGGACTACGTCGAGGCGCATCCCGAAGATGCGCTCGAAGGGCAACGAGGCCACCGGCATCGCTCGCTCTCTCTGCCCGAGCCCGGCGCCGCGACCGCTTCCTACGAGGAGGTCTCCCATTGACGACGCGCCGTTTCCAACCGCGGAGTCGACCGTGCCTCGCCCTGGCTCTGGGAACGGCGCTGTGCGGTTGCCAGGGCGCCCCCACGGCGCCCGCTCCCACGGAGAGCCCCGCGGAAGGCTCCGAGGCGATCGTCCCGGTCGGTACCGAGCCACGGTTCTTCGACGTCACGGCGGCCAGCGGCATCACCTGGGCGCACAACAACGGCGCTTTCGGCCAGCGTTGGCTGCCCGAGACCCTCGGCCCCGGAGTGCTGCTCTTCGACGCCGACGGAGACGAGGCCCTCGACGTGCTTTTCGTCAACGGCACGAACTTTCCCGGCCAACCGGGTGAGGCCACTACGCCGGCGCTCTACGTCAACCGCGGGAACCTCACCTTCGAGGACCGGACCGTGGACTTCGGCCTCGACCTCGGTGTCTACTGCCTCGGGGGCGCCGCCGCCGACGTCGAGAACGACGGCGATCCCGACGTCTACCTCTCCTGCGTGGGGCAGGACCTTCTCCTGCGCAACGAGGGGGGGCGTTTCGTCGAGGTGGGGGCGCAGGCGGGCCTGACCCGGGAGTACGAGCTCGGAGCTTCCGTGGCTTTCTTCGACGCCGACGCCGACGGCTTCCTCGACGTCTTCGCCGCCCGCTACGTTCCCTGGACCCCGGAGACCGACCTCTTCTGCGCTGCCTACGGGGAGGCCAAGTCCTACTGTACGCCGTTTCGCTATCCCGGCACGGCCTCGCGCTTCTACCGCAATCGCGGCGACGGCACCTTCGAAGAGAGGACCCGCGAAGCCGGGCTCTTCAACTCCGAGGCCAAGGCACTCGGGGTCGTCGCCTTCGACGTCGAGGGCGACGGCCGGACCGACCTGGCGGTGGCCTGTGACACCTATCAGAACCTCCTTTACCGCAACCTGGGGGACGGCACCTTCGAAGAAATCGCCGCCCCCTCGGGCCTGGCGTTCTCGAACAGCGGACGCTACCAGGGGGGGATGGGCATCGGCGTCGGCGATTTCGACCGCAGCGGCGAGGCCAGCGTCGTGATCACCTATTTCATGTTCGAGGAGATGGGAGTCTACCTGAACCAAGGCGACCGCTTTTTCTTCGACGTGGCCCGGCGCAGCGGGATCGGCGACAGCACACGCCTGACCCTCGGCTGGGCCACCTTCTTCTTCGACTTCAATCTCGACGGCTGGCTCGATCTGCTGGTGGTCAACGGCCACCTCGACGAGCAGGTCGAAACCGCCGGACGCGAGGGCAGGTATGCCCAGCCCCAGCAGCTCTTCCAGAACGCCGGGGGCGGCAAGTTCGTCGACGTCACCGACACCGCGGGCGGCGACCTCGCGACTCCCCTGGTGGGGCGCGGAGGCGCCTTCGGGGACCTCGACGGCGACGGGGACCCCGACGTGGTCGTCACCTCCAACGGCGGGGCGCCGAAGCTTTTCGAGAACCGCGGCGAGAGCGGCAACTGGTTGATCGTGGACCTTGAAGGAACGACGAGCAATCGCGATGCCGTGGGCGCCCGGATCGAGGTCCGCACGGCGCAAGGTCGACAGACCTGGCAGGTGTACGGGGGCGGCAGTTACCTTTCCCAATCCCAGCGTGAAGCGATCTTCGGGCTCGGCGAAGCGGCGGAAGTGGACGAGGTGGTGGTCCGCTGGCCCAGCGGAGGCGTTCAGAGGCTATCCGACGTGCCGGCGAATCAGCGGCTGCGGATCGTCGAGGAAGAGGAGATCTGATGACGGCGGACGCAGCGAGCTCCGGCGGCGCGCCGGAGCTGGCCGAGCACCTCATCGAGATGGACGCGTCCTGGGCTCTGTGGCGTTGGGCCGGAGTGCGCGGAGCCGGTTTCCCGGCCCAGCAGGCCCTCGCGCTCGAGGACGCCGAATGCGCCCGGGCGGCGGACGATCTGCTCGACGCCGAGCAGCGCGCCCGGCAATGCCGACTCGATGCCCACGAGGCCCTGACGGCTCACATGCGGGAAGTCGACGCCGAACGCCGCGCTCTCCTGAGGAAGGGGATCCGGGGGTTGAGGAAGGGCAGGCGGCTGCCGGAAGTCGATTCGGTGGCGCCCGCGCCGGTAGCCGCCGCCCTCGACGCCTTCGAGGCCGCGGAGCAGCGGCTCGAGGCGACCCGCGAGGAGTTCTGCCGGGCCGTCGAAGCGGCCCAGCTCAGGACCTCCCGAGCGCTCAGGCAGGCAGCCGCGGACGAGCGCTTCCGCGAAGCCTTGTTGTGGCAGAACCACGCCGCTCTGAAGAGCGTCGTCGACGCCTTCGGTCGCCGGAAGGCCGGGTCGCGAAGGGCGAGGGCTCGGCACACCGAACGGTTGGTGACCCGGTACCTGCAGCGCTATGCACTGAAGAACGAGACCATCGGTTTCTTCGGTCCGCTGGCCTGGGCGCGGCTGGCCCGCGAAGGCGAGGCGATCACCTCCGAGCCGGGCCCCGAGCTGCTGGCCACGCGCACGACGTATTTCGAAGGCTGGAGCATCGACGCTCTGGCCGAAGCCCTGGGCCGGGACGAGGCCATGAGACCCTGGCTGCGGCCCCGCCGCTTTCCCTTCCTCGTCGTCGACGGCTCCACGGTGCACCGGGGCGAAGGGGACCCTGTTCGCCTCTCCGAGGCGGCGAGGACGTTGCTCGGCCTGGCCGACGGGCACAGAACCGCCGCCGAGCTGGCCGCCGAGCTGGTCGCCCGTTCCGACCTGGAGCCGCGTGAGGCCGCGGAGGTCTACGCCATGCTCGACGGCCTGAGAGAGAAGGGGCTCCTGGCCTGGCGCCTGGAGGTCCCGCTGTCGGTCCATCCCGAGCGGGAGCTGCGCCGCGAGCTCGAGCGCATCGGGGAGGCCGCGGTGCGCGAGCGCGCCCTGAGGAAGCTCGACGAGCTGGAGGAAGCCCGCGAGGGCGTCGCTCGGGCCGCGGGCGACCCCGAAGCGCTCGAGCTCGCGCTGGAAACGCTCGAGGCCGCCTTCCGCCGCCTCACCGGCAAGGGACCTGTTCGCGTGCACGGGAAAAGCCACGTGGTGGGGTGGGGCCGCACCCTGGTCTACGAGGATTGCCGACGAGATCTCGACGTCGTCCTGGGGCCGGAGCTGCTCCGGGCCCTGGCCCCGCCGCTTTCCATCCTGCTCCGCAGCGCCCGCTGGCTCTCCCAGGAGATGGCGTCGAAGTATCGCCCGCTCTTCCGCGAGATCTTCACGGAGCTTTGCGCTCAGTCGGGCTCTCCCGCCGTGCCGTTGCCGCTGTTTCTCAAGCACGCCTTGCTTCGGATCTCGGCTCCCGGAAGGGAGATCGCCGCCGATTTCCAGGAGCGCTGGCAACGATTGCTGCCCGTCGAGGACGCCCAGCGAGCGGTTTCGTTCCGCTGTGAGGATCTGCTACGGCAGGCGGAAGAGCTCTTCGCCAGCGAGGCCCCAGGCTGGCGCAACGCCCGCTACCACTGCCCCGACGTCCTGATCGCCGCGGCGAGCGTCGAAGACATCCGCGAGGGGCGCTTTCACTTCGTGCTCGGGGAGATCCATCCGACCCTCAACACCCTGGGCATGGAGCTCTTTCTCGCCCAACACCCGGATCCCGACCAACTCCGGCAAGCGGTCGCGAAGGACTTGTCCACGCCCGGCGTCTTCGCCGTGGTGCCCAAGGCCTGGACCGCCGGAGCCCGCGAGAGTCCGGGCATACCCCTCGTGCGGACGAGCTCCCGGACCAAGGTGGGCCTTATCTCCCCCGCCGACGACTATCTCGAGCTGGCCGCCGATCCCACCGGCGCGCCCCCGGGAAAGGCTCTTCCCGTCGGCAGCGCCCGGGTCGTCGATCGTCAGGGAATCCTGGGAGTTCCTTCCTTGACCGGCGACCGCTTCTTCGATCTCCTGGACGTCTTCCATCTGCCGCTGACGCACCTCGCCAGCGGCATCTTCAAGCTCTCCCCCCCTCAGCCCCACACGCCCCGCGTGAGCCTCGATCGCCTTGTCCTCTGGCGAGAGTCCTGGCGTTGTCAGGCCGGCGAGATGTCCTTTCTCGATCACCCCGACGAGAAAGAGCGCTACCTCGGCACTCGGCGTTGGGCCCGCGAGAAGAGCATGCCGCGCAGGTTGTTCTTCAAGACGCCGCTCGAGGCCAAGCCGATCTCCCTGAGCCTCGACAGCCCGCCCTCGGTGGAGGTCTTCGTCAAAATGGCACGCAAAGTGGCACGAGGGCCGTCGCCGTCGCAGACGATCAACCTGAGCGAGATGCTGCCCGGCCCTGACCAACTCTGGTTGACGGACGCCGAAGGCCGCCGCTATACCAGCGAGCTGCGCTTCGTCGCCGTCGATCGGGCGGCCCTCGAATGAGACACCGAATCGGTTGGAGAGAGCAGGCGAGATGACGAGAGAGTCGGGATCGAAGGCGGTGTCCGCGGGAAGGGAAGCGCAAGACCACCTCGTTCCATTCGACGAGTCTTGGGCGCTCTGGCGATGGGTATTCCTGCGTAGCGCTGGATTCCCCGCCGCTCTGGCCCTGCGGCTGTCCGCGGCGGAGTGCGCCGCGGCAGCGGATCGGTTGCTGGAGGCGGAAGACCGAGCGGAGTCGCTCGTCAAGGAGCCCGGCGAGGACGAGGCCCCGGACCGCGCCCTCGGAGAGGCGCGGGAGGCGTTTCGGCAGAGCTACCGGGAGGCCCTCGAGCGCCAGTCCCGCGAGCTCTTCGAGGCGGCTTCCCGAGAACGCTTTCGGGAAGCCGTGGTGTGGCAGAATCGCGACGCCTGCCGCAATGCCCTCGACAAGCTCACTCGGCATCCTCCCTGGGAGTCTCCGCACAATCGGCAGCGTCGGAAATGGGAGTCGCTCGTCGCCAGCTATCTGCAGCGCTACTGCATGAAGAACGACACCATCGGTTTTTTCGGACCAGGATGCTGGGCACATCTGAGGGACCAGGCAGAGCTGGTCCGGACCGATCCGGGCCTAGGGCTCATCGCCGAGCGCACGACCTTTTTCGAGGGTTGGGGGATCGACGTCCTGGCCGAGGCTCTCATGGAGCAGCTCGGCACGGCCATCAAGCCGTGGCTGCGGCCTCGCCGCGATCCTTTCCTGCTCATCCAAGGCAGCACCGTATACGGTCTGAACGGTCTCCTCGCGCAGGTCGAAGGCCTGGCGCTGCGGATCCTGAAGGCGGCCGACGGGCGGTCGACGGCGCGGGACCTGGCGGGGCATTTCGCTCCCGAATCGGCGACGACGGGAGAGGACGGCGGTGGCCCCGAGGGAGTCTACGAGATCCTCGAGCGGCTGAGCGGGCAGGGGCTC
Organism: Thermoanaerobaculia bacterium; assembly: GCA_036397835.1. Classification (GTDB taxonomy): domain Bacteria; phylum Acidobacteriota; class Thermoanaerobaculia; order Multivoradales; family J023; genus DASWIG01. Next base: position 6,971 of record DASWIG010000188.1, on the reverse strand, counting down.
CTGGCCTGGCGACTGGAGGTCCCCCTGACCCTGGCTCCGCTGGACGCTCTACGCCGCGAGCTCGAGCGCATCGGCGACCCGCTCCTTCGCCGGACGGCCCTCGAAAAGGTCCAAGAGCTCGAGGCGGCCCGGATGGCGGTCGCCGGGGCCGCCGGAGACAGCCGAGCGCTCGACCGCGCCCTGGGGGAGCTCGACGGCACGTTCACACGGCTCACCGGCAAGGCGGCTCTGCGGGCCCGGGGAAAAGTGCTCGCCGTGGGGCCCGGCCGCACGCTGGTCTTCGAAGACAGCCGCCGGGACCTGGCGGTCTCCCTCGGACCGGAATTCCTGGAGCGCCTCGCTCCCCCCCTCTCCGTGGTCCTCGCCGGTGCCCGCTGGCTCTCCGGCGCGATCGCCACCAGGCTTCGTGACCAGTTCCATCGGACCGCGGCCACGCTCAGCGCGGAGCTCGGCTCTCCGGCCGTTCCTCTCGCGCTCTTCTGTCAACACGCCCTTCCCAAGATCCCGGCTGCCGCCCAGGAGATCGCCGCCGATTTCCGGAGCCGTTGGCAGCGCCTCTTGCCCGTCGATCCCTCCCTGCGAGTCGTCGCCTTCACCAGCGACGAGGTGCGCTCCCGGGCGGAGGAGCTCTTTCACGCCGCCGGACCGGGATGGAGGAACGCGCGGCATCAAAGCCCCGACATATTGCTGGCGGCGAACGACGCCGAATCCCTGCGAAGAGGAGAATTCCTTTTCGTTCTGGGCGAGCTGCACTCCATGGCCAATACCTTCGCGGCCGCCGTGGTGGTTGAGCAACACCCGGATCCGGAGGCGCTCCAACGGGCCATCGACCTCGATCTGGCGGACCCCGGAGTGCACGTGGCCCTGCCGAAGTCCTGGAGAGGGGGCCGCAACCCCGGCTTTCCTCTCCAGACGTTCGGCACTCGCTCCCACGTCCGCCTGTTTCCCAGCCAGGACCACGTTCTCGACCTCAGCGCCTGTTGTCAGGACGTTTCTTGGGAAAGGTCGCTTCCTTTTGGCAGCGCCGTGATCGTGAAGCGAGGTGGGGCCTGGGTCGTGCCGTCCATGGACGGCACCCGCTTCTTCGACCTCCTCGACGTGCTGGCCTTGCCCCTGCGACAGGTCGCTTGGGACATCTTCAAGCTTACGCCTCCAGGCCGCCATGCGCCTCGGGTGGTCCTCGATCGACTGATCGTGCAGCGAGAGACTTGGTCGTTCCCCGTCGCTGGTATCCCCTTTCTGAAGCTTGCCAACCAGCAAGACCGCTTCCTGGCGGTCCGTCGATGGGCCCGGGACCATGGCCTGCCGAACTTCACCTTCTTCAAGTCGCCCCTCGAGCACAAGCCTGTGTTCCTCGATCTTCGCAGTCCGATCTCGATCGACATCTTCGCCAAGATAGTCCGCCGCCTCGGCCGACAAGACCGTGGCCGGCCCAGCCTCACGGTGACGGAAATGCTGCCCAGCCCGGAACAGCTCTGGCTCCAAGACGCCACGGGACAGCTCTACACGAGCGAGCTGCGGCTGGTGGCCGTCGATCGCAGGCTCGACCGACACTCCGTTGTGGACGCGGAATCCGGCGTTTTCGGGCGCGGAGTCTCGAAGAGCTGACAACGTCAAAGCCCAGGGTATCACCCTGGGTCAACGAGGTCGCGCCAGCCGCGGTGCAGGCCGCGGACGTAGTGGTAGCGCAGCAGCTCCTCCCACGTCTCGGGCATCGACACCGGCCAGGGCTGGAGCGCCATGGCGACGATCTCGCGCAGGAGCTGCCGGCGGCGCGGCGGCAGCGGCGGCGGCCCCTGCGGCCCGAGCCCGAGAAACGGCCCGAGCTCCTCGTGCAGCAGGTAGAAGACCACCGCCGAGTAGCCCGCCTTCTCCTGGCGGACGGTGAAGCGCCGGATCGTCGTCGGATGGTCGTGGGCCGCCCGCGCCGCCGGCTCGTAGACCAGCCGCAGGCCGCGCCGTGTGAGCCGGTAGCCGAGCTCGGTGTCTTCCCAGGCGGGGTAGGGGAAACGCAGGTCGAAGGGCTCCTCCAGCAGGAGCCGGCGCGGCAGCGACAGGTTCGAGGTGTAGAGGAAGTTGAAAGGCACGTCCTCGGGATCCTCGATCAGGGCGTAGCCGAACTGCAGCCCGTGCTCGTTGACGTAGCGCAAGAACGGGTTGAGACGCATCCGCGGGTGCCAGGAGGTGTAGCCGATCACCCCCAGGCGGTCGGCGTCCGGGCGCTCGCCGGCCGCCCGCGCGTGACGCGCCAGCCAGTCCGGCGCCGGCACCGTGTCGTCGCCGAGGAAGGCCACGCGCTCGCCGCGGGCCTCGGCGACGCCGTGGTTGCGCGCCGCCGCCGGCCCCTGGTTGGGCTGGCGAAGCACCCGCAAGCGGTTCGCCGCCTGGCGCTCGAGCCAGTCGGCGGTGCCGTCGGTGGAGCCGTCGTCGACGACCAGGGTCTCGAAGGGCGGAGCGCCTTCCTGGGCCGCCAGCGCCGCCACCACCTCGGGCAGCACGTCGAGACGGTTGTGGGTGGGGATCACCACGGAGATCGCGGGCCTCATGGCGCGGCTCAGTGTAGCCCAGCCGTCTGCCCGCTCCCACCGCTTTCGGCTGGGGGCAAACTTCCGGGGCCGTCCTACGAATAAGGATCGGAGAGGATCCGTATTACGATTGCCGTGGAAGCTCAGATGTTGCTCACCCGAACCCTTCCCCACGCCCCGCGGAGCGCCGACGCCGAGCTGGTGATCCGGGCGCGCGCCGGCGACGCCGCCGCCCAGGAGGAGCTCGCCCGGCTCCACCGCCGCTCCGCCTACTTCCTCGCCCTGCAGCTCCTGGGCAACCGCGAGGACGCCATGGACGTGACCCAGGACGCCATGCTGCGGCTGTTCGCGACGCTCCACCGCTTCGACGTCCGGCGGCCGTTGCGGCCCTGGCTCTACCAGATCGTCCGCAACCGCGTGGTCGACCTGATGCGGCGGCGCCGCATCCGCTGCCACGACTCGCTCGACACGGCGGACGAGGAGGGCAACCGGCGCTTCGAGCCCGTGGACCTCTCCGTCGACCTCGACCGCGACGTCGACCGCGCCAGGCTGCGCCGCGGCATCTGGCGCACGCTCGAGGCCCTCCCCCACAAGCAGCGCGAGATCCTGGTGCTGCGCGACTACCAGGACCTGAGCTACGCCGAGATCGCCGAGACCCTCGGCATCCCCATCGGCACGGTGATGTCGCGCCTCCACGGCGCGCGCAAACGCCTGCGCGAGGCGCTCCAGGAGCAGGAGTCGGCGACGGGCCGGTCGTCGCCGTGAGAGAGGAAGGTGAAGGAAGTCATGTCGAAGGTCTGCGAACGGTCATTTGACGAGGTGCTGCTCTCGGGCTACCTCGACGACGCCTTGACCCAGGCCGAGGCGCAGAGGATCCGCATCCACCTGGAGGACTGCGGCGTCTGCCGCGGCCTCTACGACGAGCTCTCGACGCTGCGCGAGGCGGCCCGCACCACCGGCTTCCAGGAGCCTGACGACGCGGGGTGGCCGGAGCTGCCGAAGACGCGGGTGAGCCGCTTCAGCCGTTCGCTGGGCTGGCTGGTGGTGGTGAGCTGGCTGATCGTGGTCTCGGTCCTGGCGCTGTGGCGCTTCCTGTCGCAGGCCGGCGATCCGCTCGAGGTCTTCATCGTCCTCGGGCTGCCGGGAGGGTTCGTGCTGCTCTTCGCCTCGGTCCTCCTCGACCGTCTGCGCGAGCTCAAGACCGACCGCTACCGGGGGGTCTTCCGATGATCGTGACCACGACCGACGAGATCCCCGGCAAGCGGGTGGCGCGGACCTTGGGGTTGGTCCGCGGCAACTCGGCGCGCGGCCGCCACCTCGGCCGCGACCTGATCGCCCACCTGCGCAACGCCGTGGGCGGCGAGATCACCGAGTACACGAAGATGATGGCGGAGTCGCGCGAGCAGGCCCTCGACCGCATGGTGGAGGAGGCCAGGTCGCTCGGAGCCAACGCCATCGTCGGCGTGCGCTTCGAGTCCATGACGTCGATGCCCGGCACGGCGGAGCTCTTGGCCTACGGCACGGCCGTCGTCGTCGAGGAGTGAGGCGCGGCGGCGTCAGGCTCAACCGGCGAGCGACTCGACGGCACCTCGAAGATCCGCTTCAAGTCGCTTCCAGGCGGTCACGTGAGTGACCTCGCCCTCGGTGCTCAGACGCTCGAGCAGGAGCCGGCGTTTCTGGGCCAGCGTTCGCTTGAACCTCTCACGCCGCCGGCCCTTCAGCTCGCTCGCCTTAAGCAGTAACTCGAAGAGAAGATCCTTGGGATTGGCGATCATCTCGACTCTCTCCGGAGTCGGCAAGCCCAAGGCCACCTTGCCGTTCGGATTCTCGGCGACCCGACGAATCTCCGTCTCGTCGAGCAAGAGCCAAGCCTCGGTCTCCTGCACCGGCACGACGGCGACGCCGGGGACGCCAAGGCCCAGCTCTCGCAAGGCGTCACCGATTTCGCCGTGCCGTGGCTCCGGATCTCGGGAATCCGCGTCGCGGTGAACGAAGATCAGATTCGCGTTGGGCTCGAGCTCGAGCGCGGCTCGTATTTGCAGGCCGACTCTCCTCGGCGGCTTGTAGGGCAGACGCCTCCAATCGGCGGCAAGCCCGGTGACGGAGGCGGCGCCGCAGAGGACGCAGAGCTTCTCCAGATGGGAGACCAGTGCGCTATCCGTTGGCCCCTCGCCGACGAAAACGAACAAGAGATCCTCCACGTCAAGCCTCTCGGTATGCCGGGAACGCGTCGGGATCCAGCGTCAATTGCGCTTCGGGCGGGGCCGTCAGGTAGTCGACGATCGTACCGAGACCTACGCTCCGGACCTTTTCGTCCTCCCTCCAGGTGTCCGTCAACGGCCGGCAACGGAGCGTCGAGGCTGGCCGATCGAAGGGACCCCGTACCCGTGCTTCGGTGGCGAGGAGCAAATCGGATCCATCTTGCAGTTGCACGAAATACGGCGAATGGGTCGCCACGAGCACCTGCCTGAGCGGATTGTCGTCGCCGGGAGCCCGGAATGGGTCAACGGGCAGATCTTTCAGAAGACGAATCATGGCTTCCATTTTGGACGGGTGAATTCCGTTCTCGGGCTCCTCCATGCAGATCAGGCCACGAAAGGCCGGATCCTCGCACATGATGCTCAGCGCCAGAAACCGCAGGGTTCCGTCAGAAAGGGAGCGCGAAGACAGCGTGATGCCGCTCGACTCCCTGGCTTCGAGAGTGAGGAGACTCCTGGCTTCATCGACGGCGACGCGCAGCTCTTGAATCGGGACGAGGTCGGCCAGCCGTGAGGTGACACGCGCATAGAGCTGTTCCGGATCTCCGCCAGCTTCCTCGAATTCCGTGACCAGACGGAATAGCGTCGCGGGAAGATGGCCACCTTCAGTCCCTACGTTCGGCACGGAGTGGAATCGATCGGCGCCGCGCATCGCGGACGGCTCGAGCGCCAACAGCCGCCATTGTTGCATCTCGCGCCGGGCGGCGAGAATGGTGGGCGTCTCCGACGTGCTGGACGTGGCAATGATGGTCCTGGGGGCGGCGGCCGCGTGCGCCTTGGGAAGCCCTACGCTTCCATTCCGGTGAACCAGGATCTGGGTCTTCCCGTCGTTGCCTTCCTCGGTGGAGATGAATCTCTGTTTCGATCCTCTCCTGATCCTGACGACGTTCGTGCGGAACTTCCTGGCGTCGTGCGGAAACCGTAGTCTCCTCTCGGCCTCTTCCCGGGTGAAGTGTCTGAGGTCCTCGGAGAGAAGCTCCAGGCGTCCCGGACGTCCACGGCGAGAAGGATCCTCGTAGCCGAAGCTCACCTCGTAGCGCAGATACGTCGACGACGCTCGGGCGGCTCGTCCGAAATCGTCGACCACTTGGGGCTCGACGAGCATCTCCGCCGCGAGGCGAAGCCGATTCATGCGATCCCGTCCGTCGGACCAGAAGAGGTCGAGAGGGTTGCTCGTTTCCGGATCCGTGCCCCGCACGGCGAGCGCGGCCTCCATGATCGTGTGATCGGTGAGGAGGGACAGGAAGCGGACGGCGTCGAAGACGTTCGACTTGCCCACGCCGTTGGGACCCGCCAGGCAGTTGAACGGCCCGAGGTCGACGCTGAAGTCGAGGAGGTTCTTGAATCCGTGAGCTTCGAGTCGGGTCAGCACGGTGCGCTTACCTCGGCGGTGAGCCGCTGCGGCTCCGGCTAGCTTAGCACTGGGGGTGCAGGATCGACGAGGCCGCCCGAGTCCTTCACCCCGCCCGCATTAGGCCGGCCGTCTCGACGGCGAGACCTTCCACCCCTCGCGCGATGGCGAGCCCGACGTGCCGGTCTGCCGAGGCCACGGACCGCCAGACCGAGGATCCCGTCTCTCCTGGCCGCCAAAGCCGGCCCGGGGCGATTCTCCAAGTCCTCTTGGCGGCCAAAGCCGGCTCGGGGCAAATCTTCGAGTCCTCTTGGCGGCCAAAGCCGGCTCCGGGCAAATTCCCGGGCTCTTTTGGCCGCCAATCCTGTTCCTGGGGACGAAATCGCCCGCGTTTGGCCGCCAAAGCCGGCTCGGGGCGAATCTTCGAGTCCTCTTGGCGGCCAAAGCCGGCTCCGGGCAGATTCCCGGGCTCTCTTGGCCGCCAATCCTGTTCCTGGGGACGAAATCGTCCGCGTTTGGCCGCCAAAGCCGGCTCGGGGGAATTTTTCTCGCCGTCTTGGCCTCGAGAATAGAAAGCCGATTTCGCCAGACGACTTCTTGGCGGTGCCGAAAAAAGGGACCCGCGGTCGGATACCGCGGGTCCCGAGGGGCGGACGGCGCCTGAAGGCGCCATCCGCAGGTCGACGCCGTAGACCTTAAGATCGGATCGATGCGTCATCGCTGGAAACGACGGCTGCGCCGGCTGCCCGCCAAGAAGTGGCTGGCCGCGGGCTTCGTCCTGACGATCCCCGTCCTCGCCCTCGCCGCTTCCTGCGGGGGCCCGCCGAAGAACCCCCA
>DASWIG010000187.1:0-12465 GCA_036397835.1 Thermoanaerobaculia bacterium | reverse complement strand
TCGCCGACGTCGGCGCCGGCGACGGCGACTGGACCGAGGTCCTCGCCCGCCGCGTCGGGGAGACGGGCCACGTCTACGCCACCGAGGTCGACGAGGACCTGGTGGCGGAGATCCGCGAGCGGATGGAGAAAGAAGGGCTCGAGAACGTCACCGTCGTCCTCGGGGACCAGGAGTCGACCGGCCTGCCCGAGGACTGCTGCGACGCGGTCCTGCTGCGCATGGTCTACCACCACTTCACCGACGCGGCGAAGATGCGCGCCGGCCTCAAGCGGGCGCTCCGGCCCGGCGGGCTGATCGCCGTCGTCGACATCGTGCCGCAGGATCAGTGGCGGGACCTCGAGGACGTGCCCGAGCGCGGCGGCCACGGAATCCTGGAGCGCGACCTCGTCGCCGACATGACGGCGGACGGCTTCCAGGTCGTCTCGCGTCACGAGGACTGGAACGACGACGAGGACCGCTACTGCGTCGTCTTCCGCCGGCCCTGAGCGTCCCCCTCGTCAGGTCTTGTCCCGCGCCAGAAACTTTCGGGCCTGTACGAGAAGCTCGGCGATCTCTTCGACATCCGCTCGAAGTCGCTCCTCGTCTGGAGGGTCGAACAACTTTCCGAGGGACGAAGGATAGCGATACCGAGTCGCCGCAGGGGAATGCTTGTCGAGGATCCGGATCCTCTCGATCCACGGATGGCCCCGGGGAAAAGCCGCCGCCATCTGATCCAGGCTGTGGCCCGGCCCGAACATCACGTCAGCATCGGCCAGGAGAGCTCGAGCGATCTTCTCGGATGACTGTTGGCAAAGGTAGGCCGTTTGGCGTGGCGCCGGCTCGACCAGAAGCCTGGCGGCCGACACTTCTTCCTCGGCCAATCGAAGAAAGGCGGCGATCCGCCGGCTACGGACGCTCATAAACGGGTCGGGCAGACGCCCACACGGGCTGCCAGGGGTTCGTCGGATCCGACAGTACCTCCTGGAGCTCCGACCGGCGGCAGGGGATCACGTCGCAGCCGATGCCGAGGCCCCTCAGGGGAGCATAGACCGTCTCGTGGTCGGCGTCACTGTTGGGAGCTTCGTCGTCGAACACCACCAGCAAGTCGAAATCGCTGTCCGGTCGGGCTCGGCCCTCGGCGCGGCTGCCAAAGAGGTAGATCCTGTAAGGGTGCAAGGTTTCCGCAAGCCGTCGGAGAACCGCCCGCAGCGCGCTCCGTTCCGAGGAGAAGGAGCCGTAGTTGGGTGGGGCGGGACGCATACCGTAAGTATAGCAGAGGGTTTCAGTGCCGGTCGTCCGTCCCTGATCGTCCCCGCCGCGCCGTCCGGTAGGATCGGGGCCGTGATCGCGACCGCCCCCGACCAGTCCCTGGGACTGCTGACGGATCTCTATCAGCTCACCATGGCGGCGGGCTACTGGAAGACCGGGATCGCCGAGCGCGAGGTCGTCTTCCCGTTGGTCTTCCGCGAGAACCCTTTCGGCGGCGGCTACAGCGTCGCCTGCGGGCTCGAGACGGCCCTCGACTTCCTCGCCCGCTTCCGGTTCGCCGGCGACGACCTCGACTACCTCGCCGGTCTCACCGGCAACGACGGCCGGCCGCTCTTCGAGCCCGCCTTCCTCGACTACCTCAGCGCGCTCGAGCTGACCTGCGACCTCGACGCGGTGCCCGAGGGCACCGTCGTCTTCCCGCACGAGCCGCTGGTGAGGGTGCGCGGGCCGCTGGCGCAGTGCCAGATCCTCGAGACGAGCCTGCTGACCATCGTCAACTTCCAGACCCTGATCGCCACCAAGGCGGCGCGGGTGTGCCAGGCGGCGGGGGAGCACGGCGTGATCGAGTTCGGTCTGCGCCGCTCTCAGGGCGTCGACGGCGGCATGTCGGCCGGCCGCGCCGCCTACGTGGGCGGCTGCGTGGGTACCTCGAACGTCCTCGCCGGCAAGCGCTACGGCATCCCGATCATGGGCACCCACGCCCATAGTTGGGTGATGTCGTTCCCCAGCGAGAGCGAGTCCTTCATGGCCTGGGCCCGCGCCCTGCCCAACAACTGCGTCTTCCTGGTCGACACCTACGATACGGCGCGCGGCGTCGACAACGCGATCGCCGCCGGCCGCTGGCTGCGCGAGCGGGGGCACGAGATGATGGGCGTCCGGCTCGACTCGGGGGACCTCGGCGCGCTCAGCCGCGAGGCCCGCCGCCAGCTTGACGAGGCGGGCTTCCCGGACGCCAAGATCGTCGCCTCGAGCGACCTCGACGAGCACGCGATCGCGGCCCTCGAGGCGAGCGGCGCCCCGATCGACCTCTACGGCGTCGGCACCCGGCTCGCCACCGCCTACGACCAGCCGGCCCTGGGCGGCGTCTACAAGCTCGCGGCCTGGCGCGACGGCGGCGTCTGGCGTCACGTCATCAAGCTCTCCGAAGAAAAGGTCAAGGTCTCGAACCCGGGCGTCCACCAGGTGCGGCGTTTCTCGGGACGGGACGGTGGTTTCCTCGCCGACGTCGTCTACGACGAGGTGAGCGGCATCTCGCGGCCCTGCACCTGGTTCGACGCCGAGGACCGCGAGCACGACGCGCCGGCCGACGCCGAGAGCGAGGACCTGCTGGTGCCCGTCCTGCGGCGGGGGCGGCGGGTCTACGACGTCCCCGAGATCTCGGCCGTCCGCCGGCGGACGCTGGCGCAGCTCGCCGGGCTGCCCGAGGGCGTCCGGCGGTTGGACGAGCCGGACGGCTACGCCGTCGGGCTCGACCGCAATCTGTACGGGATCAAGGAAGAGCTGATCGCCGAGCTGCGGGCGCGGACGGCGTCGAGCTCAGTCCGGTAGGTCCTCGAGTCGGGTGTACTTCCCTTCGCGGGCCTGGCGCCTGGACTGCTCGATGCGGGCCAGGAAGGGTTCGTCCTTCTCCGAGCTATGGTCGAACCGGTCGTCAGGATCCTCAGGATCCTCGCTGGCGGCGACAGCCGAGTTGCGTTTTGGTTGCGCTTGCATGTCGGTTACTGTATCCTCCGGAGGTGACGCGAATGGACCCTCTCCTAGCAAGATCATGATTCCACTGCGCAGAGCCTCCAAGGACGGAGCGTATCTTGCTCGACTGGATCGACTTGCCAGACTTGTCAGGGAGCTGGACAGGGAGGTCGCAAGGCTCTCTGAGGAGCTGAAGGGTTCCGCGGCCGATGAGGTGGTGACGTCGGTCGTCGGGTCCGAGAGAGTCCGTCATCAAGAAGCCGAGACGGCCCTTGAGGGGATCCGGCAGCTCTTCGAGCTCAACTTCGTCGACCTCGGGCGGATGTTCGGAGTCTCGCGCCAGGCGGTGTCCTCATGGCTCGATCGCGGTGTGCCCCCGGATCAAAAGCCGAAACTGTTCACGGTGCTGAATATCGGAGAGCTCCTGGGACGAAAGCTCAAACCAGGACGGTTGCCGGCAGTGGTCCGTCGACCGGCGACGTCCTACGGCGGCCTCTCCATCCTCCAGATGATCGAGGCCGACCGACACGAGGAGCTCCTGGAGAGCGTCCGAGAGTCCTTTTACTGGGCGGCGACGGCTTGAGCTTCCAGACCATCCGCCGCGGCGGCCCCTACTTCCGTGTGGCGGATCCCTCCTGGGAAGATCCGCTCGAGGGCGAACACTCCAAAGCCCATGGCGGCCGTTGGAATATCCCCGGATCCTTCCCGGTCGTCTACTTGAACGGGAGCTATTCGGTAGCTCGTGCCAACGTCCGGCGGAAGTTTGCGGGACTGCCATACGGTCCCGAGGACCTCGATCCGGCCGCAGCGCCGGTGCTCGTAGGAGCCGAGGTCCCGGAAGATGACTTCGTCGACGTCGTGACGGACGAAGGCTGCATGGCGGTCGGCCTCCCCGACTCGTACCCTCGGCGGCCGGACGGCGAGCCCATCGGTTGGCGGCAGTGCCAGCCCATCGGCCAGCGGGCGTGGGACGAAGGACTTCCGGGCATCGCCTGTCGCAGCGCCGCACCGGGCGCTGCTCGGGACGACGAAGAGCTGGCCTGGTTTCAACGCAGTCGGGCTCTGCGGCGGCTTGGGATCACCAAGTTCGACGACTGGTTCTGGCCCGAATGACGGAGAGACCCGGGACCGATTCGCGGCGCCTCCTCGGCATGCACGGCACCTCGAAATTGTGCTAGACTGCCCCAAAACGTGACGACACCGGTCGCGTCTTCGATTGGCCGACGATTTCCTCTGCTCTTACCGGGACTTCATCTGACCGTGTGACGCTGGGAAGGGTCTGACCGCCGTGGTCCGTCCCGCCGATCGAACGCCCTCCGGAACGTGTTCGTGGTTCCGAGTGCCACTGGAGAGAGATCATGAAACCCACAAGTCCTGTCAGCCCGAGACGATCCCCGAGCCCCTTGCGCGGGCTCTTCAGCCTGCTGCTCCTCGCCGCCGCTCCCGCCTGGGGGCAGGTGGTCATCAACGAGATCGACTACGACCAGCCGTCGACCGACACGGCCGAGTTCGTGGAGCTCAAGAACGTCGGCGGCGCCGCCGTCGACCTCGACCCTTACGTGCTCGAGCTGGTCAACGGCACCGGCGGCGGCGCCGTGGTCTACGACTCGATCGACCTGCCCGCCGTGATGCTGGCGCCGGGCGACTACTTCGTGGTCTGCGCCAACGCCGCCACGGTGCCCAACTGCGACCTCGACGACGGACCCGACACCAACTTCATCCAGAACGGCGACCCCGACGCCGTGGGCCTGCGCCTGTCGGGCGTGCTCGTCGACGCGGTGAGCTACGAAGGCGACAGCGGCGCGCCCTATACCGAGGGCTCGGGCTCCGGCCTCGGCGACAGCTTCAGCGACCTCGACGTGGGCATCTCCCGCTGCCCCGACGGCGTCGACACCGACCAGAACAACGTCGACTTGAGCCTCCAGGCGATCACTCCCGGCGCCGCCAACGACTGCCCCGGCCCGCAGCTCGTGATCAACGAGATCGACTACGACCAGCCCGGCACCGACGCCGCCGAGTTCGTGGAGATCAGGAACGTCGGCGCCGCGGCCGTCAACCTCGGGGGCATCAACCTCGAGCTGGTCAACGGCGCCGGCGGCGGCGCCGTGGTCTACGACTCGATCGCGCTGCCGGCGGTGAGCCTCGCGCCCGGCGACTACTTCGTCGTCTGCGCCAACGCCGCCACGGTGCCCAACTGCGACCTCGACGACGGCCCCGACACCAACTTCATCCAGAACGGCGCCCCCGACGCCGTGGCGCTCGTGCAGGGGGCGACGATCCTCGACACCGTGAGCTACGAGGGCGACACCGCGGCGCCCTACACCGAGGGCTCCGGCGCCGGTCTCGAGGACACCGCCGGCCCCGACGAGAGCCTCTCGCGCTGCCCTGACGGCGAAGACACCGACCAGAACGACGCCGACTTCTTCCTCGTCGCCGTCACCCCCGGCGCCCCCAACGACTGCGACGCCGGCGGCGGCGGGGGAGAGCTGGTCATCAACGAGATCGACTACGACCAGCCCGGCACCGACACCGCCGAGTTCGTCGAGATCAAGAACGTCGGCGCCGACGCCGCGGACCTCGGCGCCTTCTCGCTGGTGCTGGTCAACGGCACCGGCGGCGGCGCCGCGATCTACAACACGATCGCGCTGCCGAGCGTCAGCCTGGGCCCCGGCGAGTACTTCGTCGTCTGCGGCGACGCCGCCACCGTCTTCAACTGCGACCTCGACGCGTCGCCGGACTCGAACCTGGTCCAGAACGGCGATCCCGACGCCGTGGCCCTGGTGCAGGGCGCCACGATCGTCGACACGGTGAGCTACGGCGGCAACACCGGCGCTCCCTACACCGAAGGCTCGGGCGCGGGTCTCGACGACCCCTCGGGCGCCGCGGACGCCAACAAGGGCCTCTCGCGTTTTCCCGACGGCGTCGACACCGACCAGAACAACGCCGACTTCGTCACCGCCTGCATCACCCCGGGCGCGGCCAACACCTCCGTGGCCAGCGATTGTCCGGCGCCGGGTCCGCCGGCGCTGGTGGTCAACGAGGTCGACTACGACCAGCCCGGCACCGACGCCGCCGAGTTCGTCGAGATCAAGAACGTCGGCTCCGGCGCCGCCAGCCTCGCCGGCGTCGACCTGGTGCTGGTCAACGGCAGCGGCGGCGGCGCCGCGGTCTACAACACGATCGCCCTGCCCGCCGTGAGCCTGGCGGCCGGCGACTACTTCGTGGTCTGCGGCAACGCCGCGACGGTCATCAACTGCGACCTCGACGTGACGCCGGACACCAACCTGGTGCAGAACGGCGCGCCCGACGCCGTGGCCCTGACCTTCGCCGGCATGATCCTCGACACGGTGAGCTACGAGGGCGACACCGGCGCGCCCTACACCGAGGGCGTGGGCACCACCGCCGCCGACTCCAACGACGCCGGCGAGGACTTCAAGGGCCTGTCGCGCTTCCCCGACGGCGTCGACACGAACGTCAACGACGCCGACTTCGTCTACTCGTGCATCACGCCGGGCAGCGCCAACACCGACCGCGACACGGATTGCACGCCGACGGGACCGGTCTTCGAGATCTGGGAGATCCAGGGCTCCGGCCTGGCGAGCCCGTTCGCCGGCTCGGCGGTGACGACGCTCGACAACGTCGTCACCTGCCTGGCGCCGAACGGCTTCTACGTCCAGACGCCGGCGGCCCGCACCGACGGCGTGCTCGCGACCTCCGACGGCATCTTCGTCTTCACCAGCACGCCGCCGGTGGGCATCGCCGTGGGCGACGTGGTCGACGTCAGCGGCGTGATCGTCGAGTTCTTCGGCCTCACCGAGTTCGGCGCCGGCTCGACGGTGACGGTGACCGGCAACGATCCCGGCCTGGTGCCGGCGGCCGTGGTCTTCGACGCCGCCGTGCCCTCGCCCGACCCGACCACGCCGAGCTGCGGCGCCTTCGAGTTCGAGTGCTACGAGTCGATGCTCGTGGAGGTGCCGTTCGGCACCGTGGCCGGCTCCAACCAGGAGTTCGGCAGCGATCCGTTCGCCGAGATCCACATCGCGGCGGGCGCCGGCCGCGCCTTCCGCGAGCCGGGCGTCGAGTTCCCGGGCCTCATGATGCCGCCGATCCCCACCTGGGACGGCAACCCCGAGGTCTTCGAGCTCGATCCCGACAAGCTCGGCCTGCCCAACCAGGTCATCCCGGCGGGCTCGACGTTCTCCGCCAAGGGCGTGATCGGCTTCGAGTTCAACCACTACGAGCTGTGGCCCCACGAGCTCATCGTCGCGGCGGCGCCGTTGCCGGTGCCGGTGCGCCCGCGCGAGGCGGGCGAGATCACCGTCGGCTCGCTGAACCTCTTCCGCCTCTTCGACGACGTCGACGATCCGCCGAGCATGACTAGCCAGGGCTCGACCCGCAACGACGCCGTGGTCTCGACGGCCGAGTACGCCCTGCGGCGCGCCAAGCTCGCCGCCTACGTCGTGGAGGTCCTGGACGCGCCCGACGTCCTCGGGGTGCAGGAGGCCGAGAAGCTCGAGGTGCTCGACGACCTCGCGGCCGACGTCGCGGCGCTCGATCCGAGCGTCGTCTACACGTCCTACCTGATCGAGGGCAACGACATCGGCACCATCGACTCCGGCTTCATGGTGCGCGACACCGTGCAGGTCGACGCGGTGACCCAGCTCGGCGCCGCCGAGATCCTCTCCGTCGACGGCTCGCTGCTCCACGACCGTCCGCCGCTCCTGCTCGAGGCGAGGGTCCTCTGCGACTGCGACGGCGCCTTCGACGGCAAGAAGGGCCGCCCAGGGGACGACGATGACGATGGGGACGATGACGACGAGGGCGACGACGATGACGACGGCGGCGCCAGCGAGGGCTGCACGTCGGGCGTCGGCTACACGTTCCGCGTCATGGTGGTCCACAACCGTTCCCTCGGCGGCATCGAGGACCCGGTCGACGGGCCGCGGGTGCGCCAGAAGCGCCTCGAGCAGGCGCTGTCGATCGCCCAGATGGTGCAGGACCTCCAGGACGCCGACGCGGGCGTGCGCCTGGCGGTAATCGGCGACTTCAACGCTTTCGAGTTCACCGACGGCTACGTCGACGCGGTCGGCGTCATCAAGGGCGACTTCGATCCGGCCGAGAGCTTGCTATCGGGTCCGGACCTGGTCGACCCGAACCTCACCGACCAGGTCCTGGGGCTGCCGCCGACGGAGCGTTACTCGTTCATCTTCCGCGACTCCTTCAACCCGGTGCGCTCGCGGGGCGACTCGCAGGTGCTCGACCACGCCCTGACCTCGCAGGGCCTGGCGGGCGTGGTGACCGGCTTCGAGTACGGCCGCGGCAACGCCGACGCGGCGGAGGAGCTGGTGAACGACGACGGCAGCGCCGAGCCGGCGAACCTGCCCCTGCGCGCGTCGGACCACGACGGCTTCGTGCTCTTCCTCGACAAGGAGTGCCCGCGAGAGCGCAAGGCGCTCGCCATCGACCTGCTGCAGGGCGTCCTGCCCACGGGAAACCGCGACGTCGACAAGCGGCTCGCGAAGGCGATCGGCAGCATCCGCGACAGCCTGGCGTCCAAGCTCTGGATCGACGGCCGCCACATCTCGTCGAAGCGGGTCTTCGACGAGGAGCGGCAGGCCGTGCAGGAGCTGGGCAAGACGCGCGGCGGTCACGGTCCGGGGGGCGTTCCGCCCCATCCCGGCGTCGCGGTCGCGGTGACGCGGGCGATCAACGCGCTCCTCGACGCCGACGCCATCCTGGTCGACGTGGCGCTCGGCGAGGCGGTCGCCGCGGCGGAAGCCTCGGGCTGCTTCTCGGGCAACGACGGCAACGACTGCCGGAGCGCCTTGCGGGAGATCGAGCGCGCTCTCGACGAGATCGACGACGCCGCGTCGTCGACCCTGGCCGGCAGGGAGGAGAAGGCGATCGAGCACTACCGCAAGGCGTGGGAGCACGCGCGGAAGGCCGTCGACCACCTCGACAGCCGAGGCGGCGGCGACGACGACGACGATTGAGACGTAGCGACGCTGGGAGCGCAAGCGTCCCGCCCGCTTCCGGAAGCAGGCGAGACGCCTGCGCTCCCAGCGTCTTCCGCGACTCCTTTGGAGTAGAATGCCCGCACCGACCAACTACCCGAGAGGAGACCCATCATGCGCGGCGTCGGCTCAGAGCTCCGCCTGACGCTCGACGGTCTCGCCCGCGACGACGGTCACCTCGAGCTCCTGCTGCGGGCGTCCTTCGAGCTTGATCGCGTTGACCGTGACCTTGTAGCTCCCGGGCAAGAGCACGAAGGTCGACGGGTTGGAGTTGGCGCTCGTGTAGGTGCGGCTCGAATCTACCGCTTTGCCGGTCGCCTGGTCGACGACGCGGACGGTGGCGTCGACGAGCTCGGAGCCGCGGACGGCACCGACGCGCAGAGTGCCGCTCGTGAAGTCGTGCGCCAGCTCGACGCGACCCTTGGGCGTCACCTCGACACGGCCGAAGGAGTGCATGGGCTTGCCGGCGATCTC
Organism: Thermoanaerobaculia bacterium; assembly: GCA_036397835.1. Lineage (GTDB taxonomy): Bacteria > Acidobacteriota > Thermoanaerobaculia > Multivoradales > J023 > DASWIG01. The sequence goes on along the minus strand of DASWIG010000187.1, from coordinate 3,040 downwards.
GAGCGCGCCCATCTCCACGTCGTAGCCGCCCGCGGTGATCCGCACCCTCTTCGGGTTGCTGTCCGCGCCCCGGTAGGTGCGGCCCGAGGCCGCCAGGTCGCGGGTGCCCGCCACGTAGACGCTGTAGAGGGCGTCGGAGAGCGCGCCGTCACGGGTGGCGCCGATCACGATCTCGCCGGAGGAGAAGTCGACCTCTTTCTCGACCGTCGAGCCGCCGGCGATCTCGATCGCGAAGCGGCGGACGACGTCGCCTTTGAGCCGGACCGAGCGGATCTCGACGTCGAACTTGCCGTCGGGCAGCGGGATCGAGCGCGGGTTGGTCTCGGGGCTCGCGTAGGTGCGTGAGCCCGCCACGTCCTCGCCCTCGGCGCCGACCACCGAGACGGAGACGTCATGGAGCTCGCCGTCGGCGACGGCCTTGACGACCAGGCGTCCCGGCGGCGTGTCGACGGGCATGGCCACGGCCGCCTCGAGGGCGGCGCCGAGCTCGCCGGCGTTCTCGGCGCTCAGGAAGAGGCCGCCGCCGGCCTGGGCCGCGCACTCGAGCTGCGACACGTCCTCCCCCGCGACGTCGAAGCCGATCACGTGGAGGATGAGCTCGATTCCCTGCTCGCGGGCGGCGCGCACGGCCGCGCACGGGTCGCCGTCGCAGGTCTCGAGCCCGTCGCTCACCAGGATCACCGTGGCGCCGCCGCCGTGTACGCGCAGGGCGGCGAAGGCCTGCTGCAGCGAGCGGGTGATCGGCGTCTTGCCCTTGGGGTTCAAAGCGTTGACGGTGGCCTTGAGCGCCGCCTTGTCGAGCGGTCCGAGGGGGACGAGCGTCTCGATGTCGCCGCAATCGCTCTCGCGGCGGTGGCCGTAGGCCACGAGGCCCACCTCGGAGGCGGCGGGCAAGCCGTCGACGAGGCCGCCCAGGACGCGCCGGGCGATGACGATCTTGTTCTCGCCTTCGATCTGGCCCCACATGGAGCCCGAGGCGTCGAGGACGAGGAGCAGGGGAGCGGGCGCCTCCTGGGCGCCGGCGGCGGAGACAAGCATGGAGAGAGCGAGGACGAGAATCGATATCATGCGCACGGTCGGGACCTCCTTCAGGGAATCGCGGCGATTAGCGGCGATTCTACCTGAGCTGAAGACGACCCTGGAGAAAGCGGCATGAACACGCGCCACCGCGTCGTCGAGGACTACTACCGGAAGCGGCATTTCGACTTCTGGTCCGCCTACCAGAACCCGTTCTACGCCGCCACCTTCCACCTCGACGCGACCCGCCTCAAGGCGTTCACCGACGCGCGGGGCTACTCGATCTACGTCAACCTCTGCTACTTCATGACCCGCGCCCTGCGCGGGATCGAGGACTTCCGCTATCGGCTCGTGGACGGCCGCATCGTGCTCTACGAAGAGATCCACCCAGGCCTGACGCTGCCGGCGCCGGACGGCCTGTTCACCTTCGCCTACTTCGAGTACGACGACGACGTGGCGGCGTTCAACGAGCGCGCCCGCGAGGTCGCGGCGACGGCCCGGCGCGGCGTCGACCTCGGCGAGTCGGAGCACCGCAACTGGGTCTTCTTCACGGCCTTGCCCAAGGTGCCGTTCACCAGCTTCACCCACGCCACCCGGTCGCCGGACGACACCGAGCCGCAGGTGGCGTTCGGCCGGTTCAGCGAGCGCGGCGGACGCCTGCTGGTGCCGGTGGGCCTGCAGGTCAACCACCGACTGATCGATGGCCGCGCCCTCGGCGAAGCGGTGGAGGGGACGCAGCGGGAGCTCGACGCGGCGTGATCCCGCGGGCCCAAAACGCACACCGCCGGTGCCCGGAGGCACCGGCGGATCGGGTCAAGACGCCGTCGTTACCAGCGGCGCTGCTGGCGGCCGCCGCCGCCGCCGCCGCCGCCGCGTGGGCGGTCCTCGCGTGGGCGGGCCTCGTTGACCTTGAGGCTTCTGCCCCCCATCTCGGTCGAGTCGAGCGCCCGGATGGCCTCGTCGGCTCCGTTGGTCATCTCGACGAAGCCGAAGCCTCGCGGCCGGCCGGTGTCGCGGTCCGTCACCAAGTGGACCGACTCGACCTCTCCGTACTCTCCGAACATCTGACGGAGCTCGCCGTCGGTGGCTGTGTAGGGCAGGTTGCCCACGTAGATTCGCTGTGGCATGGTCTCGGTTTCTCCTGACCCGCTGGCCCTTTTGGTAGGGACGCGGGTCGTCAAGGATGCAGTGTCCTCCGGCCAACGCGGCCGGAGCTTCGATGGGTATGCGTCCACGGAATCGTTGGGATACTCGACGGCGCTCGGAGATGACGGATGGAGTGTCGCTTCGGGCGGGAGGAGTACTCGTGGCGGTCCTATGGAGGGACCCAGCGCGCGGACCCTAGCAGGTTTCGCGGCCATTTGCAAGTGCCGCGGCCGTCTTGCGGCCGTCAAGGCCCTCGGCTGCCCGTCGTTCAGGCCATCTCCATCGCCGCCGCCTTCCGGAAGGGCGCCAGCACCGACGGGTCGAAGGACCATTCGTACGTCCCTTCGGCGCCGACGGTGCGCTCGTGGAGGGCGCGGAAGGCCTCGGGGTGGAAGCGCAGCGCGTCGACGTCGAGGCCCTCGACGAACGCCCGGCTGGTCAGCGCGCGCTCGTCGTCGACCACCACCGAGGCGACGTGAGCGGCGATGAAGCGCGCCAGCTCCTCGACGTTGGCGAGCTGCTCGGCAAGGACCTTCTTGGCCTCGGCCACCGACACGCCGACCTCGTAGAACGTCTTCTCGGCGGCGCGCAGCGAGCCGACGTTCATGAAGTCGTAGAAGATGGGCTCCTCCGGGGGCGTCCGGTGCTCCTGCCGCCAGCGGAAGTAGGCGCTGAGGAAGCTCTGCATGGTCTGATTGAGCGGCCCCAGGCGCGAGAAGTGGCGCAGGAAGGCCACGGCGAAGCGGCGGTCGGTGAAGAGGTCGTTGATGAACGGGAAGACGTAGAAGCCGAAGTAGATCGTCAGCTCCCAGGTGTACTTGAGCGAGAAGACCTCCTGGTCGCCGAGGGCGTCGTAGCTGGTGGCGTAGGTGGGCAC